>JAUWXF010000074.1 GCA_030616475.1 Desulfobacterales bacterium | reverse complement strand
GCTATCGCGGTCTGATCTAGAAGAGGCGATGGGGGCGTTGCGGAAAGCTCGCGACGAATTAGAACTGCGGGTAGAGGAGCGAACGAGAGAGCTTGCAAAAGCCAACGAAGGGTTGCAGACAGAAATCAGCGAGCGGAAGCGGGCAGAGGAAGAAAAGAAGGAACTTGAGGGAAAACTCCTACAAGCTCAGAAGTTGGAGGCCATCGGCACCCTGGCCGGGGGCATTGCCCATGACTTTAACAACCTGCTGATGGGTATCCAGGGAAATGTATCTTTAATGCTTATGCATATAGATTCCACTCACCCACATTACGAACGCTTGAACAAGATCGAAAAGCAGGTTCAAAGTTGCGCCAGACTCACGTCACAGCTCCTGGGATATGCGAGGAAGGGCAAATATGAGATCAAATCCATTAACCTTAACAAATTAGCTCAGGAGACCTGTGAGACTTTTGGCAGAACAAAGAAGGAGATAACGATTCATCGAAAGCTGGAAGAGCACTTATTTTCCATAGAAGCAGACCAGGGTCAGATTCAGCAGGTGCTATTGAATCTGTTTATTAATGCTGCTGACGCCATGCCTGGCGGTAGGGATCTTATCTTGAAAACCACGAATACGACCCACAATGATATGAAGGGCAAGCTCTATGAACCAAAGCCGGGCAACTATGTCCTGTTAACGGTTACTGACACGGGCATAGGTATGGATAAGGAAACTGTGGAGCGCATATTTGATCCGTTCTTTACCACCAAGGAGATGGGCCGGGGCACCGGTCTTGGTTTGGCTTCTACTTACGGCATTGTAAAGAGCCATGGCGGATATATTGATGTGGAATCCAAGAAAGGGCACGGGACCACCTTCAGTATTTATCTCCCCTTATGATCTTTTCCGTTTCCAATAATGCGTTAGTTTCCATAACGTAATAGAATCCCACCACCTGATAATTGTGATTTGTCATACCTTGCCTGACCATTGGTAGTGGGCGATATCTCCAAATACAGTATTCCTTCTGATGAAATACTGTGTTCACCTTATTGATGTTGGACGCAGTTAGTGGGAATATCGCCCCGCAAAAGGGGAGTTCCTGCTATCGGTTCAGGTGACAGTATCAATCTTACCAGCGAGAGGATGATGGAGGAGGGAATGAAAATGAAAAGACTTCTTATGGCACTTGTGGTCCTGGGTCTGGCCGTCGCTCTTACCGCTCCAGTTTTTTGTGGCGAGCAAGAGGATTACGGCCGCGATGACGAGTACGGCTATGCTTGGGGCTCCGGTCACATGATGGGTCCGGGTTATGGTTGGGGTTCCGGTCACATTATGCATCGCGGCCCCAGCGGCTGGGGTATGGGTGGACGAGGTTGGAGATGGGATCAGAGCCCCCGCGGCTGGCGGTCGATGAAACCCGAGCAGCGGGAAAACTGGGAGAAGATGCGAAACAGCTACCTTATGAAGACCCTGGAGTTAAGACAGCAGTTGACCGCAAAAGAAATCGAACTACAGACCCTGTGGGTTCAGCCAAACGTGGACAAAGCCAGGGTGGAGAAGCTCTCCAATGAGGTGGCCGATCTACGGGCCAAATTGTTCAAGAAACGTGACGAATTCTTACTCCAATGCCGCAGGGAGTTCGGCGATCAGGATTGGACCTGCCCCGGCGCTGGGTGGCAAGGCGGCCGCTGGACACCTTAGCCATGAGTAGGGGGAACTCGTGCGTTCCCGTGCAAGGAACGATATGCCACGGGTGAAATCGACAAAGAAGAGTTCAAAATCAACATAGAAATTTCCTTTTTTTAAGTCCGCCAGAGGCGGACGTTATATAAAATCGCGTCGCGATTTTATAACTTGATTTTGAACAGAATTAATAATTTTTCACAGGTCTCACTTAACAAGAAGGGAGGTCTCAAGATGACAGACAGATTGCAGGCCGGAACAAGTGACAGCTCGTGAGTACTGCACCTGCACGGGTCTTTACCATGCCTGCTTCGACGGCTCAAGAGGGATTGGATTCACGGTAGGTGATAAGTGAAAGGAGGCGGAGTATGTCAAGCGGCCAAGATAGATCTTTAGAGATGCTCTCCACGGCACTGGAGTTGGAAAAGAAGGGTACGAGGTTCTATGAAGAAGCAATTTCGGCGTGCCACAACCAGATTGGGCGAGAGATATTTCGGATGCTAATGAAGGATGAAGTCGTGCATATGGATCGCATACGGAAGATCTACGAATCGCTGAAAGCAGGTGAGGCCTGGTCTGATGAGTGGAAATCGATAAAACCCGACCACAAGGATCTCAGGGTCCTTTTCAGAGAGATGGCGTCTGATTACGGCAGAAAAATCACCGCCGAAACGAGTGACCTGGAAGCACTCGAGGTTGGCATCGATTTCGAATCGCGGGCGATCTCCTTCTATCAGGAGCACCTTGCAAAGGCCACCGATCCTCTGGAGCGGGAGTTCCTTGAGGAGATAATCGCAGAGGAAAAGAGTCACCATGCCGCCTTGTCTGATATGAAGTTGTATCTTTCTGATTCGGCTGCGTGGTTCGTTGAGCAAGAGCACCCTGGACTTGACGGAGCCTGATCGATTTCGAATTTGCGGCTCACGCCTTGAAAACAGTACGGATTTATTCAGAACTGAGTAAGGATCAGGGAATGCGCCTGACAAATGGGGGCATGGGATGAGAAGTCGTACGTCGAACATTCTTATTGGCGGTGAAGCAGGTCAAGGGTATGGATAACACCTAACCCGGACAAGCCGGAAAATACGAAATACGAATACCCGCCTGCCAACGCCTGAGACAGCATTTAGCTTATGTGCCGGCATCTCTGGCAATGGCGGGCAGGTCGAAATTCGAAACAATGACCGAATTTCTAAATCTCAAATGACCGAAACATAAGAAATCGTATTCCAGAAAAAACCGTGCTGTTTTGAACATTTGGAAATTCGAGTTTTGAATTTGTTTGCGGCTTACGCCTTGAGAACAGTACGGATTTCGACATTCGATATTCGGATTTATTTTCTGCCAGAAAAGAACACGAATTCTAGAACTAAGGAACTAAGAAGGGCTATGAGAATGGAGGAGTATGTCATGAAAAAGTGTGTGTTTACCGTGTTGATCGTCTTTCTTTCGACGCAGGTGGCCCTTGGGGCCGGTGGACGAATCAGCAAAGACAGCAAGGCTTGCATTGAGTGTCACGCGTCAGTGCATCCAGGGATTGTTGCGGACTGGGAAAAGAGCCGCTTGGCCAAAGTCACTCCTATGGCCGCAAGAAGTATGATTCAAAAAAAGCGGAGGGTTTCATTTGAGAGTGTGCCCGACAAAATGGGCCGTGTGGTCGTTGGCTGTGCGGAGTGCCACACCATGAACCCTGAAAAACATCGGGATACATTTGAGCACAATGGCTATCAGGTCCATGTGGTGGTAACTCCCGAGGATTGTGCAACCTGTCACCCCGTCGAGGTAGACCAATATGGCAAGAACATTATGTGTCAGGCCTATGGAAACCTTCAGAACAACCCCGTTTACCGTGCCCTGGTAGACTCGGTGAATGGTATCCAGTCCTTTCGGGGTATGAAGACAACCTATAAAGCACCTGATGATGAGACTGATGCTGATTCCTGTTTTTACTGCCATGGTACAGTCATTGAGGTTAAGGGCATGGAGACCAGGGACACGGCCGAGGGTGAGATGACATTTCCTATCCTTTCCGGCTGGCCCAATCAGGGTGTTGGGCGAATCAATCCGGATGGGAGCAAGGGATCGTGTACTGCGTGCCACACTCGCCATCAATTTTCGATCGAAATGGCAAGAAAGCCATATACCTGCGCCGAATGCCACAAAGGTCCTGATGTGCCGGCATATAAAGTGTATACGGTCAGCAAACACGGAAACATTTTTTCTGCGATGGGCAAGGACAAGACATGGGATTTTGACAACGTTCCTTGGACCGTGGGAAAAGATTTTACAGCACCCACCTGCGCTACTTGCCATGTCAGTCTTGTCGTCTCTGACAAAGGTAATGTTCTAGCAGAACGAACACACCAGATGAATGATCGGCTTTCCTGGAGGATATTCGGTTTGATTTACGCCCATGCCCATCCGATATCACCAGATACCACTATCATCAAGAACAAGGCCGGGCTCCCTTTGCCGACAGAACTGACCGGAGAACCGGTGGCCAAGTATCTGATTGACGCAAAGGAGCAAGAAAAAAGGCGACAGACAATGCAGCGGATTTGTCTTGCCTGTCACAGCCAAGGATGGGTGGGTGGACAGTTTGCCCGCTTTGAAAATACCGTCAAGACCACCAACGAGATGACTCTGACCGCCACGAAGATTCTCCTTTCCGCCTGGGAGAAGGGGGCAGCAAAGGGTCTCGCCCAGAAAGACGGCATCTTTAATGAGGCCATCGAGAAGAAGTGGGTGGAGCAGTGGCTTTTTTATGCCAATTCCACGCGCTATGCCTCTGCCATGGTAGGGGCTGACTATGGTGCCTTTGCCAACGGTCGCTGGTACATGTCCAAGAACATCCAGGAAATGATTGACTGGTTGGAATTCAAGCTCAACAAGAAGTGACTCCATATATTCGGAGGATGCCCGTCTTGCTGGACGGATTCTTGCTGCAAAAGGAGGTGGTAGCCATGAAAAGAATGTTCGCCTGTCAGTTCATAGTCATTGCTGCTCTTGTCCTACTTTTGAATTCTAGTTTAGTTCTGGCCGGATCACCTCCTCAAAAGGGTTTTGTGCTGCCGGAAATAGACCTTCCGATCCCCCAGAACCCGACACACAAAACCTACTTGGGGCTTTCCGGTGAAGGCGTGTTCAAGATACCACAGATCAAGGCTGAGGTGGTAATCATCCAAATCTTCAGTATGTATTGACCTTTTTGTCAGAATGAAGCGTTCCGTGTGAACGAATTGTATCAAACCATAGAAAAGACTCCAAACACGAAAGGGAAAGTCAAGTTGATAGGTATTGGCGCCGGTAATACACCTTTTGAGGTTGGAGTATTCAGAGACAATTACAAGATTCCGTTTCCACTTTTTTCGGACGGAGATTTTTCCATCCATAAAAGCCTGGGAGAGGTTAGAACGCCTTACTTCATCGCAGTCAAAGTCAGGGGGGATGGAGCCCATGAGGTCTTTTACTCAAAGCTAGGCGGCTTCAAGAAAGCAGATGAATTCTTGCAACTGATGCTAGAATTGTCCGGGTTAAGGTAGGAGGTGTCTTATGAGAACGGAAAGAAATTTCGTGCTAGTATTTTGCCTCACAGCGCTTTTCTTCTTAAGTCCTAACGCCTACGGCCGTTCAGCTGCATTCAAGAACAATATCTATGACCCTGGAACCCTGAAACCGCGAGACAGCGTGCTTAAGGTGAAGGTGGGGGACCTAGCTCCTGACTTTGCGCTTCCAGTTGTTTCAGGAGGCAAGATTTCTCTTAGCCAATATCTGGGGAAAAAGAATGTAGTTCTCTCCTTTGTCCCGGCAGCGTGGACGCCCGTTTGTTCTGATCAGTGGCCGGGCTACAATATCGTAAAAAACATCTTTGGCAAACACGATGCTGTCCTTCTCGGCATAACGGTTGACAACATCCCAACTCAGTTTGCCTGGACCAATCAGATGGTCCTGGGTGGAGGTAAGCTGTGGTTTCCGGTTCTTTCCGACTTCTGGCCCCATGGTGCGGTGGCCGACAGGTACGGGGTATTGCGATCTGATGGAGTTTCAGAGAGGGCTCTTTTTGTTATCGATAAGAAAGGGAGCATTCGGCACATAGACGTGCATGATATCAACAAGAGACCTCATCTTGAAGACCTTGTCAAAGAATTGGAGAAGCTGGAGAAATGAATTTCGGACTCTTGTGGGACGTCTTGGACGTCTTGCATGTCCCCCAATTGAATTCCTTAATTCCTCAATTCGCCCGCCTGCCACCCGCATGCCAGTGCCACTCTCGCCGGGCAGCTACAATGCCGGCACCCGCCTGCCATGGCCATATACGGCATGCAGTGTACATGATAGCACCCGCCTGCCAGCGCCACGCTCGCCGAGTAACTGGAATGACAGCACACATGGCAATGGCGGGCAGGTCTCTGGCAATGGCGGGCAGGCACATGGTAATGGCGGGCAGGTCGCCTGGCACTGGCGGGCAGGCAATCCCTTAATTCCGGCCCGTCCGCCATCGGCTGCGCCTCAGGCGAATGCCGGGCGGGCTTATCCGGGTCAGGAGGAGCTCAGCATGAAAAAAGTCAAAGAATATGCCTTTAGCACTGTTTTGGACACATCCTATGAAGATGCGATTTCCAGGGTCACGGGCGCGTTAAAAGAAGAGGGGTTCGGGGTTCTGACAGAAATTGATGTGAAGGCGACCCTGAAGAAGAAGCTGGATAAAGATTTTAGAAAGTATGCGATATTGGGAGCTTGCAACCCACCATATGCGCTTCGATCCCTGGAAGCTGATCTTGACGTGGGGCTTCTTTTGCCTTGTAACGTCATTGTCTATGAAACCGACGATAAGAAATCCTATGTTTCAGCCGTCAATCCTGTTTTCGCTCTCGAGATAATCCAAAGTGAGAAGTTAAGAAAGATTGCCGAGGAGGTTTCGGTAAAATTACAGAAGGTTGTCGAGAAGGTTGCGAAATCTGGAAACAAGTGATTTGGCACAATAAGGAGGTCAAAAGTTATGGATCGGTATGTATGTTCAGTTTGTGGCTATGTGTATGATCCGGCAGAGGGAGACCCGGACAATGGTATAGAGCCTGGAACAGCATTCGAGGACCTGCCTGATGATTGGACCTGCCCTGTATGCGGAGCATCTCAGGACGAATTCGAGAAGGAGTAGCCATTGGAACGTCTTGATGGCTTCAGGTGACAATTCCGCTCTTGTAGAGCCGGTTTTTTGGAATATGGAATCAGTCGATTTCATAAGCCTTGTCGTGAGGACCGACATCAAAAAAACTTACTGTTTCGTCGATCAAATCAGAACAGTCATGACAGCGTAGGATTTTGTCGTCACCTCTTTTGCGACAGATTCTGCAATAGCTGTAAACGATGACAAAATTCTTTGCTACTGGAACACTGAGTAAACCACGAAGATCGTATTTCAAAGATTCACCCATCAGTGGTGTGAAAATACAATTTAAAATCGATTTCTTTCTTGTCGTATTTTCTGACAAAATTTGGCTACAAAAGAACCCTGTAATTGATATTTAACACTTTTGCCAGCTTATGGGCGTTCTTTTTGCCAATAGGTCTTTGTCCGTTTTCCATTTCAGAGATGTGTCTTTGAGGTATTCCCGTAAGTTTAGAAAGTTCTTTCTGTGTCATAGCTTCCCTGGCTCTTGCACCGGACAGGCAAATACCTGGTTCGTTGTTTTCATCATGACTGGGGAAAGCCTCTCGCCAGGGGATCAAGTCAGACGCATCTTCAAAGCCAAGCTCCATCAATGCTTTAATAGCCTTGGCTTTGTTTCTACTGGGCCCGCTAAACGTAAGTTGAATACGATTAGTATGGGGCTTTTTCATGAGTTCCGGCATAAGTTACCTCCACTAATTTTGCGTCTTTGTTTATGACTTCCTAAGTAGCCACATAGGTAGGCCGGCCTTTTTTGAGATGACAATGATGGCGGTTATTCGACAACCGACTGTAATTCGGCCAACTACCTTTAACGGGACCATCAATTTCGATTTCTTTTATAAGGAGCTTCAGAGAGTTCTGTGCTGACTTTGGCAACCGCCCAAGTTGTTTTCTCAGGTTCCTTTTTATTTTAACCGTCCAGGCCATGTGTTCTTATATACCATATTGTAGTATATTGTCAAGCACCCACGGGTCAAATTTCCAGAGGTTTACCACCGTCTCGCGGATCAAAACGCAGGTCTTGTTCCTTGACAGGGCAGAGGCCTCTCACTAAACACCCATCCATGATTTCAGTAGGGTTGTCAATCGTGTGGCGCAGCTTTTTGATATGAAGGCCCGAGAGATTTTGTTTCCTGGCAAGCAGCAAGCGCAGCGTGTAAGAGCCCGCAGCCTGCTTTGCTATTGGGCCGTAAAGGGACTGGGGGTCAGTACCAGGTCAGTTGCCAACAAACTAGAGATGCACCAATCAAGCGTCAGCCGAACAGCACCTGCTTCTCGACATCGGAAGAAACGCATAAACGCATGCCCGTCCCCTGTCCCTCCCTTATTACGAAGACGATGAAAAAACTGGCTTTGTCAAATGTGTAGGTCTGACACCCATGTTCTCCTGACACCCATGTTCTCCTCTAATTTGAAATCAGTATTTCACGTGTTGCTACTGCCATTTCATCGTGATAATGATTCGAAATAGCGAGCTATACGACGACAATTATGCACGTTCTGCACGAACGTCCCGGTTGAGCGGTTGAGCGTCCGTCCCATAGGGGATGGTGAGAATCCTGGAAAGACTGAGGGAAGTGTGTTATAAATTTTCAAAATAAGCATATTCTGTCTATCGACCGGCAATGTATTGCGTCGTCACAGGTGTTTGGCCTTGGGATGCGCGGCAGACTTGCATTTTGTGGATGCTTGGAAGCGCTTATTCTTGAAAATGGAACTCAATGAGGATAATACTATTTTGGATTTGGATTCAGGCCAGCTCTGGAGGTAACTTATGAAACTCGACGATATCTTGGCAGATATTCACGCGCTTGAGGAGGAGCTTTTAGGCTTTGAGCGTAAGTATGGTATCCGTTCGGAGACCTTTTATGCTGCCTATGTTAGCGGTGAAGAACCAGAAGATGAAAGTTGGGTGTTAGACTTTGGCGAGTGGGCCAGTGTCTACAAAACATGGCTCACACGTCAGGCTGATTATCGCAATGAAGTTCAGCAGCTCCAGCAGCATGCGCCGAGCCTGGAAGGGCTAATCCGGGTAACCGTATGAACAACCCATTACGTACCCCGGAAGACTACGAACTGTTCTTGTACACCCTCACTGATAAGTTCCCATCAGTGCGTCATTCCACAATAACCTTTGTACGTAAGGGGGCATCACTTGCGCGAGTGGTCGGCGAATTGTATTTCGATCATGAAATGCGGCTGGTCGTCCGTCAGCGAATCTTGTATCATCGTCTGCCCGCGATCATAGATTGGTATGGCTACGAAGTCTGGCAAGGTAACCAGAAGTTATAGTGGTATGACTCTCAGCCACACCCGGATGATCCAAGTCTGCAAAGCACCCATCCTCATCACAAGCACATTCTCCCGGACATGAAGCATCATCGTATTCCTGCACCAGAGATGAGTTTTACACAACCCAATCTGCCCACTATCATTCGGGATATTGAGTCTTTCCTCAAGAGGATAGATGTCGAAACTCAAGAAAATTGATCTCTACGCCTGCTGTCGATATGTTTTGAAATTGAAGAAAGAGATGCGCCAAGTCTTTGATCTGGAGCTGTTGACCTGGTTTTCGAAGAACCGGATGGATGGGTGATCGCTGACTACATGACAGACAAGCTGGATGCCTTAGTTTTGCCTATTGCCGTCCCCAAATGGAGATGTATCGCAACTTCTGGCAAGAGATGTCCGGGGAGGATATCATTGAGACGGCGTTGTGTTTTGTGGATGCGCGGAAGTGGGTTAGTTTTTGTTTCGTGGCAAGCAAGCGCAGCGGGTAAAAGCCCGCAGCCTGCTTTGCTATTGGGCCGTAAAAGAACTTGGGATCGGTACCACGTCAGTTGCCAACAAACCTGGCATGCACCAATCAAGCGTCAGCCGAAAAGCACCCGCTTCTCGACATCGAAAGAAACGCATAAACGCATGTCCGTCCCCGAATTTTCCAATGATCAAGAGGCAGTTGTTACGGCATCAGCTAAGTGTGACTTCCAGGTTTTTCCCTAAGGCTTTGGCCACCTTTTGGATAGTGGACAGTTTGATGTCCTGCGCATGATTTTCAATGCGGGAAATGGCTGTTTTTTTGGTCTTTAGCATCTTGGCAAGCTGTTCCTGGGTTAATCCAGCCTGTTCCCGGGCCTGTTTGAGGAAGACACCAATCTTGAACTCTTCGTAGCCTTCTTCAAAACCTTGGGCAAATCTGGGGTCCTTAGCCTTTCTTTTGCTTATGTACTTTTCTACGTCACTCATGATGATCTCCTCTTCCGTGCAAGGTAATCTCGGCGGAAATCTTCTGCCTGCTTTATTTGTTTGGCCTCGGTTTTCTGGGACTTTTTTGAATAGCCGTGGGTCAAAACAAGAGTGTCACCTTAGGACATTTGCCGTTCTCTGTTCGATAGAAGATGATGTTTCGACCCATAATGAAAAGTTAACACGTGCGTTAACCCAAGTCAACAAGATTAGGAAACAGGATCAAGGATAGCATGATCCAACCGAAATGCGACAAGGACGGGACCGTCATGCATTTATCCGTTGAAAGCTACGCACTTTCTGCACCAACGCCCCCAATCTCCCACCGCAGCCCAATTCTCAAATATTAGCTTGAAATAGCATGCTATATGTGGCATACTTGTTTTGTGGATAACCCAATGTACAAAGAACTGATTTGGATAGGGAGTACGAAGGAAGACTTGAAAAAATTTCCTGCGGAAGTGCGGAGTGTAATGGGTTATGCTTTTCATGTCGCTCAGGCAGGAGGTAAGCATCCTGATACGAAACCGTTGAAGGGCTTCAAAGGATAAAGAAAGCCATGAATGATTCTATCAAGGCTGAAAAAAGCAGCGGAAACGTATTTGCCGATCTTGGGGTTGCTAATCCGGAGGAGGCATTGGCCAAAGCTGAGCTTGCTCGACAGATAAGCGAAATCATATCCAGACGTCACATAAGCCAAAAGGAGGCAGCGGCTGTCCTGGGTATCGACCAGCCCAAAGTATCGGCTCTCGTCCGAGGGCGACTATCAGGTTTTTCAACAGAACGTCTGCTCAGATTTCTAAACGACCTTGGTCGGGACGTAGAAATCGTTATAAAAGCAAAGCCGCGTTCGCGGCAACGTGCTACAATCAGCGTCATAGCCGCTTGAGCCGCAAAAGCGAACGCATTCCCCGGCCGCCTGAAGCGGACTGCGGGGATAGCGAGCGAATCCAAAAATGGCAGGCTTCCTTTTGAAACGAGTCCATTCACTCAGAGAAAAATGCTTAATGTGAGGAGACCCATGCCGCAGCATACGTTTCTGCACATTTTGCACCAACGTCCCCAATCTCATGATTACAACATTCTTGAGGGCAGATTGTGGTCCCTGGTTCTTATTTCGATAACCACAGCCCGTATGTGATGTATAGAATCGGATCTTAACAAGCATAGTGTTGAACGCCCTTGAGCCTAATCGGATAGCCGGGGGTTTTCTCCCCCAGTCCCCACACCACCTAGCATGAGGGTTCCCCGCCCAACGGTTCCAGCCTGAATTTTTCGCTCCCACGCCTGAAAAACACCCATTCAGTCTATCGGTTAACCCGAATCTTGGTCCAGAACTTGACAAAAGTTACGATATCCATTAGAGATCTATAGCAAAATCGTCCGGTGGGCGAGTGTAGAATCTGGCAAGCCATCTGCGTTCCGGTTACCCAGCCTTTTTAGGCTCGATATCACATGTAGATCTGAACAGCCCTGTCGAGAAGAAACACTATGTCTGACCAACCAGAAGACCCTCTAAAAAGCGCCGAAGAGCTTCGGTTACTGTATAGCATCTCCATAGAGGATATTAGGTACTCCAAGAATCGCCAATGGTCTATTACGTATTATGGTCTACTGACTTATGCAGCTCTCATTGGATTCTATGGGTTGATACAAGGTCAGTTTTGCGACTTATTTTTGAGCCAAAAATCTTTCTACTTATTACTTTTGATAACACCTGGCGCTCTCATATTCCTTGTTTGTGTTTGGCTGATAATGGACATTCACTCAAAACTGATTCGATATCGAGATAAATTAAAAGCAATTGACAAAACATTTGAAACAACACCCAAAAAGATTGCACAGAGTGGCCCTGGCAATCTCGAAATAGGTCGCCTTTATTGGGTATTTCCCGGTGTGTTTTTGGCATTAGTTGGGTTCGGATTCCTTTACCTCGCTTGGTTTATCTATGGCACTGACTACAATACGTCAGAAATACTTTTTCGTGCGGCCCTCTTTATAATTGTGTGGGTAATTATTGTTTATGTTAGGCATAAGCTCAGGTTACGTGCCCTTGATAAAGAGAAGTCCACTGAGAGGACTTCAATGAAAAAGGTGTTTGTTTGGACAAGCTTCATTGCAAACCTATTGTTCATAATTGGGTTTGCTGTACACTATTTCTTCGGACCTCCAATAAGGGATGTGATATCCATCGACAAAAGTACTCGCAAAGATGAAGCCTCCAACAGTGTTATAACGGATGCGTCTATAAGAACCAGTGGTCCCTATTCTATTCCTGGTAATATTTATGCTCACTCAGGTAGTGGTAACATTGTAGTCACTCTTCCAGAGAACCAGAGGGACGCATACACTATTAAACAATTGGACGATAACACAGCGGTCTTGATTCCAGTAAAACCTTCATACGCTGGCAAAATCATCGTCTCAGCAGCCTCAGATTCGGAAGTGTATTTTTCTGGCACACTCCCAATTAGAGGAGTCCCAGAGAGAGGAATCCCCAAATAAAGACTCCTGCTATCTTGCTAAACTTGTGAAAAAGCACACTTTTTTAGGTTAGCGTATCAGATCTTGACTTTTGCCCAGGGAAAGCACTTTATCCTTGGGTCAACACGGTCCGACTCCAGCCTGAATTTTTCGGTCTCACCCCCGAAAACACCCATTCAGTCTATCGGTTGACCCGAATCTTGGCCCAGGACTTGACAAGAGTTGCGATATCGGTTAGGAATCTTTGACAAAATCGATTGGTGGGCGAGTGTAACTGTTGGCAAGATATCACTGATTGAAATAAATGGGTCGCTATAATATCGCAGACAAAACAGCGAGCCAAATAAGACCTGCCTTGTAAGCAGTATTTTGAGCTCATGCTCTGTCGCCATTTTTATAAGAACGAAATAAACCGTTTCAAATATTCATTCCAGGAGGGAGGCAACCATGACAAATTCCGATCAAGGCTCTGATCGGAACACTCCACTTACAAGAGACGAAGTTTGCCCTTCTGGTTTGCTACTTCTGGCTTCTGGAGGATCATGACATGAGCAAAACATGTTTTGTCATTGCACCAATAGGAGATGCTGGGTCTGAAACGAGAAAGCGATCTGATCAAATTTTGAAACATCTGATTAAGCCGGTCGTTGAAAGACTTGGTTATGAAGCCATTCGTGCTGACGAGATTTCAGAACCAGGTATGATAACGAGTCAGATTATCGAACACGTAGTAGAAGATACATTGGTAATAGCAGACCTGACCGATCGAAACCCTAATGTATTTTATGAACTGGCTTTGAGACACGCAATAAGGAAACCCCTAATCCAGATTATCTGAAGAGGGGAAAGGATTCCGTTTGACGTGGCAGGAATGAGAACCATTTCTGTGAATCATACAGACTTGGATAGTGTAGAAGAGGCTAAAACCGAGATGTTGAAACAGATCGAGGCGACCGAAAACAAGGAACCAGAAGAACTCCAGTCTCCGATCTCTGTCTCTCTCGATCTTAAAGCGCTGAGAGAAAGCCAAAAACCTCAGGATAGATCAATTGCTGACATTTTCCAGCAACTTTCAGAAATACGTCGGTTAATGGATCAAACTGAAAAAGAAAGTCACAACCGAGAAACCTCGGTTATCATTGCGGGACTCATTAATGATGCGAAGAACTTTCTTATGGCTATGCAAGGTCATGTCTCTCTGTTGCAAATGTCTTTCTCAGAGCCTGAATACCCTTCCAAGGAACAAGTGGTAAAGAGGTTGAATAACATTGAGAATAGCATCGGAGGTCTTTTTTCCTTTCTAGGAAGAATTTTGGAGGGAGTTACTAAAGGGCATATCCAGAACCTGACAGACATCAAAGAATGGTTAAAAGGTAATGCGTCCCATCTGACCAGTTTGTGACTAAAGTCATTTGCTTAGTCAACTTCTCACCTGACAGGGAACATCATTTGCGACAGTCTATCCGCAGTAAATTTGCGATTCCTGCTATAACGTTATACTTTTTAAGAGCCCGAATTGTTTAGGTTTCTAACCGCAATCATAACTTTCCCCCGGCTAAGGTTTCAGCTCAAGTTTTTGTCCCACCATGATTAAGGAACCTTGGGTTCCGTGGATTCTTCTCAGCGTGGCTACAGAGAGTCCTGTTCGGCTGGTAAAAGCGGATAAAGTGTGTTGGTACCTTGACATTTCTCCAGGTTTCAGGTATCTAACCAAAAGGCATGACGTTTTTTCAAATGTTTCGTCATGACCTCCTTTGTGTCAAGCCCTTGGTCCCTGCACACACCGGGGGCTTTTCTTTTGATGGTGTGCATGGCCTGTAGCCTTGGCTAGTAGGCCATCCCACCTTCGTGCTCTTGCTGTTTTTGGCATCAATTATGCAGATAGAGATTTTCATGTTGAGTTACCAAAAATTCTGGAACACGCCAGGGATATCAAGCATCGAAAAGGCCAGATTCCATTTCCTGAACTTGTGTGTTGTTCGCTTTGTCGTGGAAAAACACGGAGGAACAATGGAAACAGACCCTGCAACCCAGACCGCCTACATAAGAGTCCCACAGAGTAAAAGGGCTGTCTGCGCCCATGTGGTAGAGGAACAGATGAACACAATATCTCATAGTATGTCCACCCTGATTGCTACCCTGTCTAGCGGGACGGTCCTTATCCAACCCAGCAAGAACTAAATCCTGAAGTTTCCTTACAAAGTGGCGCTCTTCTCCTCATAAGCCTTCTGAGTACCCTTGTCAGAATAATGTCACCTCCTTTTCTTATGCTCTGCCCTCAAAAAGTTTCCATCTCACATGTAGCCGTTTTAGGGATGTCTCCTAAGCCCCTTTAAATAGTCTACAGTAAAAAACATCTGATATTGCATAACCGGTTCGAGGGAAACCAATGGGGACGTTCATAAATAAATAAGTAAGCGTCATAACATCTAAAAATAGCTAAAGAACCAACTTGTCGTTGTCATGATTTAATGATATATGACGGTTCATGCCAAGATTAGCCCGACTGGATGCCCGCCCGCCTCGCCTGAGCCTCGCGATGGCGGGCAGGCACCCAGTGTCCTGCATCACATCATGATCCGTGGAATCGAGCGTCGAAAGATATTCATAAGGGTAAGCAGCAACGAAAAGTGAAGGCAAGGAGTCTTTTCTGCTTTTGGGCAGTCAGTGAGTTGGGGATGTCG
>JAUWXF010000257.1 GCA_030616475.1 Desulfobacterales bacterium | reverse complement strand
TTACGCGCCAAATGGGCGTCCCCTATTACCAGGTTAGAATTGGGCTCAGCATTGAATGGGTACTCTGGGGTACAGCATGAGATAGGACGGAGATAGGGGACGTTCGTTCCGAGCGTTCTTTACGAAAGTAGAAGGGTGACGTCGTGCAGAGCGTGCGCAGGGCTGGCTGATTAGGACCAAATTGCTTATGTGTTGCAGTAAATGTTTCATGGTGCTAAGAGTCTTAGATAGACGCTATGGTTGAAAACACTTTAGGCACGTTCGGAACGAACGTCCCCTATTTTGTATAATCTTCCTCTTATTTCATAAAATCATAATTATACGTAGCGTCTTAATTGATCCAGAGCGGGAAAGTACTCAATCCAATTGCAAGTAACAGGGCTGGATGCTCAATAAGGGAATTATCCGCTCCGTTCTTCGATCCGTTCCCTTTGTTGAAGTACTCGCCGCATCCACTCGTGATCGTCTTCTAGATGGATCTCTGCCAGCTGATTGAATTCCTTTGCCTGAATAGTGTCTCCTTTCAAAAGCCATGCCTCTGACAGATAATAGTAGTTTTGGCCGTTGGTTGGATTGATGTTGATGGCCCGCTCAAATATGCTTATGGCATTGTCGGGATCACCACTCTCCAGAAGTATTCTTCCTTGCTCTGTCAATTGCAAAGAAGCCAGGGCACGGGGACTATGCTCTTCAGGAGCTGAAAGGATCGTGGCACAGCCTGAGACGGCCAGGACCAGTCCACCCACGGAAAGCAATAGTAACAATTTAAGAATCTTTGAAGAGATCTTTAACCCGCTTGATAATCCGTTTGAATCGATCCACGCGCGGATGAAGTGGACAATAACTTTTAGGGACATTGTTAGCTAAAAAAACCTCCTCTAATGGTTTTGGGCAGCCATTTTTAACGGCCAGTTGTCCGCTCTCGGAGCAAATAATGCGTTTTACCACGCCTGGTGGCATTTTAAACCAGTCACCTGACACATAATGGGGTATAGCATCAATGAGATCGGCCCAAATGGGCAAGGCGGAGGACGAGCCCGTGAGGTGAATGGAATCCCCGTCATCAAAGCCTACCCATACCAGTGCCAAAATATCCGGGGTATATCCCACAAACCACCCGTCTCTAAAATTATTGGTTGTACCGGTCTTACCCGCTACCGGAAAAGCAATGCCCATTCCTTTCAGCGACCGGGCAGTTCCTTCGTCTACCACGCTACGCAGCATAGAACTCATGATAAAGGCTTTCTCAGGGGAAATCACACGTTCAATAGTCATATGCCTTCGTTCCAGAGTTTCTCCGTTTTCGTCCAAGACCTCTTTCAAGGACAACGGATATGGTAGCACGCCACTAGCAGCAAAGGGACTGTAAGCAAGTGCCAATTCCAAAGGTATCACCTCAAAGGCGCCCAATGAAAGAGATGGGTAAGGCTCGAAAGGCGTTGAAAAGCGAAATGAGGTTGTTGTGCTGAGTATACGATCTAGACCAATCTGCATAGCCAGATCAACCGTTGCCAGGTTGATCGATTTTGCTAAGGCATCTCTCAGACTTACCCGATCTTCCGCAATTGGCGCATAGTTTTGCGGTTGCCATAGCTCTCCATTTACCTCATAGGATCTGGGTTCATTGGACAACATGGAAGCCGGGGTGAATTGATCCAATGCACTAAGGTACACGAAAGGCTTGAATGCGCTTCCTGGTTGCCGTCGGGCCTGGGTAATTCGATTAAACTGGCTCACGCTGTAATTGCGCCCCCCCACCATGGCCAACACATAGCCTGTCTTGGGTTGCATCACGATGATAGCACCTTGTAGTTTCTTATCAGGGTCTGAGCGATTTAGGGAGGGATCCGATCTTTCCAAACGTTCTAAACCCGTTCTGAGCGCCCTCTCGGCTGCCATTTGAACCTGAGTGTCCAATGTAGTGTATATGGAAAGTCCGAGACTGGACAAAGATTCGGGCGAGTAAAGCGTTGTAAGCTGCTTGGAGAGGTAGTCTATGAAATAGGGGCCCTTTTTGCCGTAATCCTTAAAACCTATTGTATTTACCGGTGCAAGCAAAGCTGTCTGGAGTTCTTCACCGGAAATCCACCCATCTTTGTACATGGTATTTAGCACCATGTTTCTCCGATCTTGGCAGCGCTTCTTGTCAACATAAGGAGAATAATAATTGGGGCCCTTAATCAAGCCGGCTATGGTAGCGCCCTCGATCAAAGAAAGCTCGCTCACAGGTTTACCGAAGTAGAAATAGGATGCTTCGCCGAGACCGTTGATGGCAGCTGTTCCCTTCTGACCTAGATAGATTTCGTTCAGATAAATTTCCAGTATTTCGTTCTTTTCGTACATGAACTCCATGGTGATGGACATGAAAAGTTCTTTGAGTTTGCGGGATAGTGTTCTATCTGGGCTCAAGAAATAGTTTTTCGCCAATTGCTGGGTGATGGTGGATCCGCCTTGGCGTATCGCGGCTTGATGCAGGTTGATGTAAAGGGCCCTCAGTATTCCCCACGGGTCCAGGCCCTGGTGTTCGTAAAAGCGCTTATCCTCTGCGGCCAATACAGCGTATATGACGTCCAGAGGCACCTGATCAATGGAAATGAGCTGTCGTCGTTCCCGCTCTGAGCCAAAAAACAGCGCCACCTCCTCGGGCTCCATCTCCAGAATCGGTATCGGCTCTCCCGTATTTAGATGTACGATCGATTCTATACGGTTCTCCTGGAACCTGACCTGCACAGGAAACCCCTCCCTACTTCGAGAAGGCACCTCAAGGTCGTGCAAAAACAGTTCCACTAAAGATGCCGAGGTGCGCATCTCGCCCTTGCGCTTTGGCTCATTGGGGACTCCCCAGTAGCCGAGGCGGTTCAGTTTGTCATGAAAAAATGCGCGGTCTATGTTCTGTCCGGGATAGAGTATTGTGGTTTCAGAGAAAACCCTCGAGGGGATACTCCATCGCCGACCCGAAAATCGCTTTTCGATCTGGGACGAAAGATGCCAGCAATAGAGCAGCAAGCTCACGCCTATAAGGACAAGGGCTAGGCCGGCCACCCCTATCAACCGCTTCAAAATAACACTTCTTGAATGGCTTTTTTCCATCATTTTGACTTAGAATAAAATTTTACAGAAACTAATCCCTTATCCCAAACAGCCACCCTGTTCAAATAAAGCCTTCGTGGACACTCCTATTTTTTACAACAGTAACACACAGCAGACAAGCTTCCTTATACTTATCTTGAAAATCGGCTACGAGGATGCCCTCCCTCATCTCTCGTATAGCCCTTTGGCGCACCTTTGGCAAGAAAAGAGAGATAGGGGACGTTCGTTCCGAGCGTTCTTGACGGGAAAGTGGAAGGGGACGTTCGTGCAGAGCGTGCGCAGGGCTTGCTGATTAGGACCAAATCGCTTATGTGTTGCAGGAAATGTTTCATGGTG
>JAUWXF010000198.1 GCA_030616475.1 Desulfobacterales bacterium | reverse complement strand
ATGACAGGCAGGCTTCGAATTCATTTATCCGGGCGGATAAAGCCTGGATGGAACGTACTGAAAAATCTGCCAGTTGGCAATATTCCAGAAACTGGATGATATAACGATGAAGCATGATGACGTCCCCCTTGTCCCGCCATAGCTTTTCAGCGAAGGCGGATTGTTGACCATTGGATCATGCTTCATCATTAAACGTCGATCAATACAATACAAACTGCGCTAACTGCGGGGTCTGTGGGTTCTGCGACTATTACAATGATTACTTGACATCGCGCCTCAAATGTGTATACATTTGCGTGACAATGGAGGTGCAAAATGAAATTTTTAAGCGTTCGTGATTTACGGGGCAAGTCTGCTCAAGTGTGGAAAGAACTACCTCGAGAGAAGGAAATGATTGTGACCAGCAACGGCCGCCCTATCGCTATCCTCTCGGCGGTAGACGAAAGCACCCTGGAAGAATCGCTCGCAGCATGGCGCCGTGTTCGTGCCACCCAAGCTGTCATGTCAATTCAGCATGAATCGATGCGCAAGGGAATGGATAAGATCTCGATGGAAGAAATCGACGCTGAGATCGACAGAACTCGCAAGGAGCGACGACCGGGTGCGAAATGAGGATTGTTCTTGATACGAATGTCCTCGTCGCCGGACTGCTCACACCCTTCGGAACGTGCGGTGAAATCGTTCGAATGATCACTTCAGGCGACCTTACTCTGTGTGTAGACGCACGAATACTGTTTGAGTACGAGGAGGTTATCCATCGGCCGCGTTTCGATATAGACTCAAGCAGGGCAGATATTGTGCTCGATTATATTAGACACACTTGTGAGTCGTCTCCTTCATCTCCTCTGCCGTCGCCCCTTCCTGATCCCGATGATAGCCCCTTTCTGGAGATCGCCATGGCAGCGAAAGCTGAGTGTCTTGTAACGGGGAATCTGAAGCACTTCCCAACGAATTGCAGGGGAGGTATTCGGGTGCTTTCACCCGCCGAGTTCCTCGATTTCTACAGGAAGCGTAGAACAACGGGTTGAACAAGGACTGCCAATTTCGGTGTGCTCCATCGGCAGCCTGTTAACCCGAACGTTCTCCATCAAAGAAAATGAAGGAAAAATCGAACATCATCAAATTTCCTGCCAATCGCTCAAAGTCACTCGCATCGCATGATGAATACCATCACGAGTTCCATGATTTTGAAGCATGGGAAGCACTTGTTGAATTGCGGGAGGCAGAAGACTATCCCGGTTTAGTGAGGTACTGTAAACGAAGGGCAGAGAGATTTCCCGATGACCCATATTCCCAATTCTATCTGGGCGAAGCCTATGTTCTAAATGGAGAATATGAGAAAGCGATTGAGTTCCTTTCCGAGCATCATAAAAAACGACCCGACAACATGGATTTTCAGCATGTCATTTTGGATGCGCTGTTTGCATTGGGCAAGAATGAGAATGATTTTGATTGGACCGAGAAGCCCGTCATCCTGAGAATGTCAAGTGACATTCTTGACGCCTGTTATGAGTTCCTGAAACCAAAAAGAAAGCCCCGGTCTGTAGTCGAACTACACATAGAATTCGTTATGGAAGGCTATTTGCTTTTCACAGAGGAAGACCTTTTCAAAGCATTGGTGCAAGATCAGAGATTCATTGTTGATAATCTTGACGAAGGTCCGCTTTTTGCGGAAGTACGTGTACTTCGCAAGAGGAGAAGATAAGATCAACAAAAGAAGCAGGCACAACGCCTCAATAGCGTTCAACTAAACGAAGCAGATGCAGAACAAATCGCTGAAGCCAACGGGGAGACAGCGTAGCTCATTGTGAGCATCTGGCCCCGTGGCTTAGCTCAGCCGTTAGGGCATGAAGGATTACTACTATGGAAACTCGAACTCAAAAACTAACGGGCCAGATTGATCTCCTCCTATCCAAGTTCCCGCCTGTCAAGCAGTCATGGTATTCATCGTCGATGGGAGGTCACTTTAAGGATACCATTGGCTACGAAACACTGATTACGGAGTGCTATCAGCTTCTGGCCCACATCCATTCCGGCGGGCATCCAAGCATCCAGCGCACCATCTACGCCATAAACAACGCTTCTCTTCATTCGCTTGAGCAGATTGAAGGTATCCTGCAAGGAACGAAAGCAAACTTGGAAGCTGGATTCTTGGATGACCTGACCAGTAAGATCCTTCTCGATCTCAAAGGTGATTTTCTTAGTTCGGCGCAGCAGCTCGTTGATGAGGGGCAAAAGGACCCAGCTGCAGTTCTTGCATCCGTAGTTCTTGAGGATTCCCTGAAGCGTCTCGCTCAAAAGCATGGCTTTGAGGGGCTGGAAAACAAGGAAATGTCTGTTGTCGCGGGCTCACTACTGGCGAAAGGCGTAATTGAGAAAACCACAAATCAATCTATTCAAAGCTTCAAAGCAGTTCGAAATGCTGCTCTCCATGCCCAGTGGTCCGAAGTGTCAGTCGAGGCGGTCAAACTGCTTCTCGTTTTCCTTCCGGCTTTCATGGAGAAGCATGGCCTATAGCCCCAATAAATCGCTGAAGCGAATCATGGCCCTTTCGGGCCACTCCCGCTTAGCTTCGTGTTATGCACAATTTATTTCCATAGATTTCAAATGACTAAATACAATACGAATTTAGCTTCTGAGTTTTTCGTTCTATCCATGTTGCATAGATTAGGGGCAAGTGCTTCACTCACGCTCGGCAATAAAAAGGCTGTAGATATATTTATTTTCAAAAACGATGGGAGAAGCCTTACAATTGACGTTAAAGGGGTTGCAAAAAAATATGATTGGCCCGCCGATAATATCAACATTCATGGCAAGAATGATCACTTCTTAGTCTTAGTTTGTTTTGAGAATAAAATAGCAGATCCATTACAGGTACCAGCCGCATGGATTATTCCATCAAAAGCTATTGGGCGCTTTATCAGGAAATATAAAACACGAACCGTTATTTCACGGGCAGAAGTCAATAAAAAAGGTCGTGAATATAAGGATGCTTGGGAACTTCTAACTGCATAACAATGCGGCTGCACAAGGACCGCTCGTATCTCGCGGCCTGTGAGCTGCGCCGTTATGCAGGACCGGGAAAAATTACGGTAAACACTATTAAGAGAAAATACCTACCATGTCGGAACAAATCTCTGAAGAACGTGACAAAATCGATGAATATTTGGCCGTGATACAAGGGCGGATTGTCGAACCGATTCAAAAGGCAGATATTGGCCGGTATTGCACAGCCACCTTGTTACTGCTTTTCGCGGCTATAGATGGCCTGGGAAAACTGATACATGATAATCCCAAGGCTGTGCCCAGCGATAGAATTCGTGCATTTTTGGATTATATGGGTGACAATTACGGAAAGTGCAAAGAGGAGCTTTTGGGCCTGAGGCATTCACTTGTGCACAATGCAATGAATGTAGCCTCCTTCATGTCACAAACTGAAATGGGCAGTGATCAGCATCTCAAACAAATAGGCTCAGGTGGTTTTATATATGTTAACACCTCCATCATGTACAAGGATTTTGTTCGCGCATTTGAGCGGCTTCGTGAGGAGTTTAAGAATGATAAACGAGAGGTGAGCCGCGCTGCCGAGCGGTTAGAGTGGAGAGAAGATGACGGCGAGGACCAGCATATAGACATCCCAGTAACGCATCCACCGCCTGTTAAGTTTATCTGGGCGAAGTAAACAAACAGGAAATTGCCATAACGAAAGTATGCATCAGGCAGTAATAATCGCCGCGGTTTTCAAGGAAAGAACATTGAGATTCATCGGGAGAAAAAAAACAATAAAGCGGAAAAACAATGAAAAACTCTCACGAATTGAGGCGTTACTTGAGAATGAGAGTATTAAGTCTAAGTACACACGAGATGAACTTGAAGCCGGACTTGAGTTTTGGGATGCATTCGAGCGAGAAAGGAAACGGAGGCGGCGAGAAAACAGACGTCGCCTTGTTGTAAAGTGGGTTGGCTATTTCTTCGCTTTTGTTGGGGGATATGGCTTCTTTTTTATTCTTGTGCATCTGAGCGGCGTTATACGACTATTATTTGATGTATTATGGCCCCCTCTTGGTGTTTTTCTTTTTATGGTTCTTTTGGTGGGTTGTCTGACCGTCCCTATCATAACCTTCTGTTGGCTCTCAAATAAAACCGGATTTCGCTTCTGGATTGAAAACTGGGTTGAGGGGTGGGACACCTACGGAAGCCATATTAAAGATTACGTTGAGGGGAGGAACGCCTGCGGAAACCATAATATTCTTAAGTTTAAAGAGTTTCCACGAAGAGAAAGAAGGGCGCTTGTTCGAGAACTAGAGAAAGTACTTAATGTAATAAGCATCTGGCTTATGGATCTCGAAAAGGAAGCCGATGACAACGACGACGAGAAGCTATCTGGCAGCGTGGAAAGCATTCGTCAGCTCATTGGAGATCTTTCTTATGTTTCCTCCGCGTTTCTTTCCCTCGGCCTCCTCCAAGAGTGTGCGTCCTGGAAGACTTTCACGTTAACACTGGAGGAGACAGCAGAGGACTTCAAGTTAGAGTTGGCGGGCATTGCGAAATTCCACGAAAAAGTGCAACCGGCACTAGAACTGGCATCCCTGATCACAGCGAAGGTACTGTCTATAATCATTGACAGGGGTAACAGGAAGGAGGCAAAAGAAACTGTATCTCAACTAATCCAGGCTTTATCACCAAAGAAAGAATAGTTGAGTATAGGGGCAGTGTATTGATACCTTAATAAGATTATCAAAATATGGCCTAATCATTGGTTATGATGAAATGTAAATAAAGAGAATGGATTTAATTATTGAGCTGGTAAAATTGGCTAGTGTAGGTGTCATTTCAAGCTTCTTCACCTATTATTTAGCTTTTAGGCGGCACCGTCACAAGAAGTGGTGGGAGCTAAAAGTATCTGCCTACAAGGATACCATTGAAGCTTTATCTGACTTGTTACATTATTTTGATGTTTATTTCGAAGCCGAAACAGGGGGTATAGAGCTTTCAGAAGATAAAAGAGTACAACTACAGACAATAAGAAATGAAGGCTACAGTAAAATTAGAAAATCCGCTCATTCAGGAGCTTTTTTGTTTTCTAATAGAGCAGAACAGGCTCTAAAAGAGTTACTGAAAGTTATGGATAGGCAAAGTGGCCATTATATTGAAGATTTGGACAATCGATACGGTGCGGTCAGAAAGTGTTTGGAGATGCTTGTAGATTGTTCAAAAAGAGATCTTAAACTTAAAACTTCTTTTCTTGAATAAATGAAAAGTTCCTGGTGTCCCCATTTTATTGAAAAATTATGGAACTCGATAGACCAAGAGTTCCCTGGCAGACCAGATATGATCAGTAATTTGAGCCGCAAGAGCGGGCGTTCTTTGGCGCCATTGTCTATGGCT
>JAUWXF010000106.1 GCA_030616475.1 Desulfobacterales bacterium | reverse complement strand
TGGGTGCATAAAATAGATAGCATCTTGGTTGTTTATTTTAAGAATTCATCGTCTGCTTTTGCAGACAATTTATGTCAGACAGGATTAACAGGATCATCATGATTTTCTTTGTCTTCATCACTTTCCTGATGAAAGTGATGAAACCCAATCCGCTTGCAGCGGAATGATAATTGTCAATCTACCTTTTGAAAGCTGTATCATTGCGCTGTTAGCATTCTGATGAAGTTTAATTTTCATATATTCGCCGAAGGCGATTGCAATTTCTTGGCTTTCATCCGGAAAGCCAAGAATGAAATATCCAAGAAATCCTGTTAATCCTGTCTAATGAAAGAGTTAAAGCACCTAAATGCCAGAAGAATGGCTAAACAACCGGTAAATTCACAAAAAAAAACAAACAATTTACCGATCTCGGTATTATACCAGAATTATAAGGGAATTTGCAAGCAGTCGAAGTGGGGAAGGGTACAACAGTCGGTTGTTTCCATGAAACACCTGTGCTGGACAAAAAGACAACCTATGAAAATCATTGACGTAAGAACGGATTTGGACTATTCAGGTCTTCTATGACCAAAGAGAAGTTGATCGAGATCATTCAACGGTTGTTAAAGACTGAGATCGATCTGAGTTTCCTGTTAAAACTGAAGAAAAGCGAGCTTGAGACGATGGTCGCGTGCGTCAGGGATCGTGTTGAGCAAGTTGGCAAGCCCTGAGGTCTTAACCGTGGAGCTTACTGCAATCAATAATAACAACCCGTCCGCTGGAATTCATGAAAGTTGTTTTTCACAAGGATTTCTATCAGGTTTATACATCTGAGCCAGCCGCTGAAGCGGGGCGAATGGAGGCGATAGCTCTTCTTGCGTTGCGTGGGGAAGGGCTGATAAGCACGGCCCTTGTCCTTGATATTGATCTTCATTTTGGGGATGGAACGGTAAATATCCATAACCCATCCGAACGGAGCCGAGAGGAATACGTTCGCCAGGTTGGACATATCTTGTCAGGTGTTCAAGTTGATCTGATCGGGATTTCTGCTGGTAGGCGAATGATTGATTGATGAAGCCCGTAACCCTCGCAACAATCGCGGCTGACAAGCAGAACCTGGGGCGCATCCTTGACAACCTTGCGGAGGGAATTATTGCGCACGACAAGGAAAGGCGTATCCTGTTCTTCAACCGGGCTGCCGAGACGATAACCGGCTACAGCAAGACGGAGGTCCTGGGAAGGGACTGTCACGAGGCCTTTGGAGGACCGTTCTGCGGCCAGCGGTGCTCTTTTAGTCGGGCAGCGCCCAATTCCTTGACTCGCGTTAACTATCCCCTCAATATTGTTACCAAACAAGGTGAAGCACGGCGGATCGAGATGTCGGTTACAGGGATGCTGGATGAGACCGGATGTTTGGTAGGTGTCCTCGCCGCCTTTCGAGACGTAACTGATCTGATTGGATTACAAATCCAGCTCGGCAAACTTACCAACTTTGCCGGGATCATCGGGCGGGACCACAAGATGCTGCACGTTTATAGCCAGATCCGAGACCTGGGCACCAACGACTATCCGGTCCATATCAGCGGCGAGACTGGCACGGGAAAGGAACTGGTGGCAGCTGCCATCCACAATGAGAGCCGGCGGGGTGGGGGCCCCTTTGTGCCCGTCAACTGCGCAGCGCTTCCGGAAGGCACACTTGAGAGCGAACTCTTCGGACACGTGAAAGGGGCCTTTACTGGGGCGGTACAGGATAAGAAGGGCCGGTTTGAGTTGGCCCACAGCGGCACCCTGTTTCTGGACGAGGTGGCTGATCTGCCGAAGTTTGTGCAAGCAAAGCTGTTGCGGGTCCTTCAGGAAGGGACATTCGAGCGCGTGGGTGCCGAAAAAACCACCTCGGTGGATGTGCGCCTCATCAGCGCCACGAATAGGGATCTGAAGCGCGAAGTGGAAAGGGGTGTTTTTCGCGAGGACCTCTACTACCGTATCAACGTGGTCCCCATTCACCTGCCGCCGCTCAGGAAGCGAAAGAACGACATCCCTCTTCTGCTGGAGCACTTTCTTGATAAGGACCGGGAAGAAGGACAAGAATCCCCCGGCTTTTCCAAAGAGGCCCTATCCACGATGATGGACTACCCCTGGCCCGGAAACGTCCGTGAGCTTCAAAGCGCTATTCGGTCGGCTCTTGTAAAGTCCAGAGGCCGGGTCATTCAGCCCGATGACCTTCCCCTGGAATTGAAGAAAAGACAAAATGAACGACCTTCCTGCGGCCCTTCTCGAAAACTGGACCAGGAAGGTGTCCGGGCTGCTTTGGCTCAGAGCGGAGGCAACAAGGCAAAGGCGGCCAGGATCCTTGGTGTGGGCCGTGCCACTCTTTACCGGTTTCTTAGTGATTTTCCGGATGTCTCATGAGACATCTGTGTCTCATAGTTTAAAATGAGACACTCTTCCCCGTTCATCTAAGCCTCTCTTCCAGGTCGAACTTGCGGCCCACTATGCTTCAGTACATGTATAACTAACCTTTATATCTAACGATTTGCTGATCTTCTGCCTGGTGCTCTTTCGGTAGCTCCATTTGTCAATCAATTCTTCCCGATGCCCGCAATTCAGACCATATCTTTCACTGCGGATTACCAAATATGTTGCAATATCACAATGTTGACTTCATTAGTTTTGGGTGTGGCAGAAAGTGTCTCAACAGTGTCTCAGGTTACGGACACCAAGGTGGGGTATGTCAACAGTCCAGGTAACTATCAACCAATTAATATTAAAGCTTTTTTGCTCTATCATCTTGTACAATTTGAGCCTGGCATGGATCTTGATGATACAGGAAGCAAACATTTTCGAAGGAATGTTTCGTTCGGAAGGATTAAGATGAGGAAGGCATGTGATGAAAACATCAAGAAGACTCTCAAATTGGTAGAAGACATGCTTAACCTTGCCGATGA
The DNA here is from genome assembly GCA_030616475.1 of Desulfobacterales bacterium. Classification (GTDB taxonomy): domain Bacteria; phylum Desulfobacterota; class Desulfobacteria; order Desulfobacterales. The sequence continues at coordinate 8,344 of JAUWXF010000106.1, read as the reverse complement.
AGGAGACGTCGCACGCGAAGACACCGGTTGCGGAGTGCTTTACGGTATTGTGAGGGATTCCGCGTACAAGATCAAGAAACTGGCAGGAGCAGAAAAAGAGGCCCACATAAAGAAGGGCTGGTGGAAAGAGTGACCAGAGCTGAAGGCTGAAAGCTCAAAGCTCAAAGCAAGGAACCTATCGAATAGGGAGGAATCAAATGGGCGATTTGAAGGGTAGTCAAACCGAAAAGAACATTTTGACCGCGTTTGCAGGTGAGTCCCAGGCACGAAACCGTTACACGTATTTTGCCAGTCAGGCAAAGAAGGATGGCTTTGTGCAGATTGCCCCAATCTTTGATGAAACTGCAAACCACGAAAAGGAACATGCGAAAAGGCTGTTTAAACTCCTCAAGGATGGAGGATAAGCACTATATTGAGTGGATTGAGATCATCGCTGACGGTAAGGCTTACCGCCAGTTCTTGAAGCCCGGTGATGCCCCGGAAGCTACGTTCAATATTGCCATAGAACAAGTAACAGCCCGTGGGTACTGCAACCTGCACGGGTTATGGAAAGAATAATTCCACTGTAACGAGTTGATGCTGGATATCATCCCATGAAATGCCCTGGACAAGACAGCCGTTATTGGAAACCGGGGGCTATCTTTGAAGTCAAGTGCCCCAAGTGCGGAAATGAAGTAGAATTTTTCAAGGACGACACAACGCGCCTGTGCAAGAAATGCGGCCATCGATTTGTGAACCCTGAAATGGATTTTGGATGTGCCTCCTACTGCCCGTATGCCGAGCAGTGTCTGGGCGACCTTCCTCCGGGGCTCCTAGCCGAAAGAGATGACCTCTTGAAGGACCGGGTGGCCATTGAGATGAAGCGCTATTTTGGACACGATTTCAAACGGGTCGGCCATGCAGCCAATGTGGCCAGGTTCGCCGAACAAATCGTCAAGGAGGAAAAAGGGAACCCGGCCGTGGTCCTGTGTGCCGCTTATCTGCACGATATTGGTATCCACGAAGCTGAGCGAAAATACAACAGCACAGCGGCCCGGTACCACCAGAAAGAAGGGCCTCCCATTGCCAGGGAGATCCTGGCAAAATTGGGGGCAAGGCAGGAGATCATTGATGAGGTTTGTGACATCATCGGCCAGACCTATCACCCCCGGGATAAAGAGACGCTGAATTTTAGGATCTTCTATGATGCAGACCTCCTCGTCAATCTAGAGGAAGGCCAGAAGGATAAGAAGACAGAAAGAGAGAGGCTCTCGGAGATCATTGAGAAGACATTTCTGACCGATACCGGCAAGCGATTAGCCCGGGAGACCTTGTTGGGAGAAAAACAATGAAGGTGAAGAGAAAAATCATTGAGATCGACGACGAGCTTTGCGATGGCTGCGGCCAGTGCGTTCCCTCCTGTGCTGAGGGGGCCATCCAGATTATTGATGGGAAGGCCAGGCTGGTTGAGGAAAAATACTGTGATGGCCTGGGGGCATGCTTGGGCGAATGCCCCACAGGGGCGCTCTCCATCGTAGAGCAGGAAGCTGAGGAATTTGATGAGAAGGCTGTTGAAGAATACTTGAGTTCAAAGGTCCAAGAGGAGCGTCCTGATGAGACCACGCTGCCCTGTGGGTGTCCATCAGTTCAGATCCAGACTTTTGCTTCACCTACATCCCGCCCCGAACCCGGTAAGCCAACTGTTCAGAGGGGTTCTATTTCTGCCCTTTCCCACTGGCCTGTTAAGATCAGATTGGTGCCGCCGACCGCACCATTTCTGAAAGGGGCAGACCTGCTAGTCGTTGCCGACTGTGTACCGGTTGTCTACCCTAGTTTCCACCAGGATTTTCTCAAAGGTAAGGCCGTCTTGGTGGGGTGCCCGAAATTTGATGATGTCCAAGAGTATCTCGAGAGATTTGTCGAGATATTCAAGACAGCCGACATCAAGAGAGTCACCGTGCCCATCATGGAGGTCCCCTGCTGTTCAGGGCTTCCCATAATCCTCAAGAAGGCCATGGAAGAGGCGAAAAAGGAGATACCCGTAGAACTGGTGGTCATAAGTGCCAGGGGGGAGGTTTTGAAAAAGCAAAAATTGGCAGCCTAAGGACTGCAGAGGAGAAAACCATGAAACCAAAGCGAACAATTAAGTCTGATAGGCCAAGAGGAGCTATTATTCAGCGCGACAAAAAGACCTACGCTGTTGTACCCAGAACCCCTATGGGGCTGGTAACGCCGGACATCCTGGAAAACATAGCCAACGTGGTACGCAAGTATGAGATCCCGGTCATCAAAATCACATCTGCCCAGCGCATGGCACTTGTGGGAATGAAACCGGAAATCGTTGAACAAGTGTGGCAAGAACTGGGTTTGGATGTGGGACCCGCGGTGGAAGTTTGCGTCCATTATGTGCAGGCATGTCCGGGCAATACGCTGTGCAAGTTCGGCGTTCAGGATTCCCTGGGATTAGGCGGGCAGTTAGAAAAGATTTTCGTTGGTAAGCGGCTTCCTGCGAAGGCCAAGATTGGCATTTCCGGCTGTCCATTTAGTTGTGGCGAAGGCTATGTGCGAGACTTCGGTGCCTTTGGAAAGAAGTCGGGGTGGACGGTCATTTTCGGGGGCAATGCGGGCGGTAAGCCCCGCATTGGAGATGTAATCGCCAAAGGCTTAAACAGCGAAGAAGTAATCGACTTGGCCAAGAGGTGTTTTGAGTACTACGCTAGCAACGGCAAGAAGAAGGAAAGGACGGCTCGATTCATCGAGCGCATCGGTATTGAGGAATTCAAGAAGGCAGTTGTCTTTTAGATAAACATTTTTCTAAATCCGCATTGCGCCTGTCACCTTTGAGAAGAGTGCCGCATTCCGACACGAAGTGCATTCTTTCAAGCCGCCAGGCGCAACCTTGCGCTAAATCGAAAGTTACTGACTACTGACTACTGACCACTGATCACTGACCACTAACTAAGGAGGTTTGTTATGAAGAGAAAGTGGATTGTCGTATTGGGATGCTCAATCGTAATGTTCTGTTTCCCTGCCTTGGCAAGTGCCGCCGAAGAGGTTTGTATCGGCTGTCATAGGACTATTTCCCCCGGGCAGGTGGCTGACTGGGAGTCGAGCAACCACAGCAAGGAAGGTGTGACGTGCTCGGTCTGCCATGGTGACAAGCACAAAAGTGGCAAAACCGCCCATCTTGCTCAACTGCCCGACGAACACGTCTGCGCCGAATGCCACGAGGAACAGTTTGACCAGTTTGCAAAGGGCAAGCATAACTTTGGCTGGACAACCTTGAACGCCCTTCCCATCACCCATGTTGAGCCTGATGAGTTGATGGAAGGAGGCAGGGGCTGTGGGGGCTGCCATAACATGGGGATCAAATCCGAAGAACAGAAAAACGACCAGCGCAACAAAGGCTACCGGTACCAGAATAACTCGTGTGACGAGTGCCACACGAGGCACAGCTTCTCAAAGAAAGAGGCCCTGGACCCCAAGGCCTGCCAGCAATGCCACATGGGCTACGATCACCCCCAATGGGAGATGTGGAGCAGTTCCAAGCACGGCACCCGGTACTTCGTGAAGGAAAAAGGCAAACTGCCCGAAAAGGCTCAAGCCCCCACCTGCCAGTTCTGCCACCTGCCTGACGGTACCCATACCAATAAAACTGCCTGGGGCTTCCTGGGCGTGCGGCTGCCCCTTCCTGAAGACAAGCAGTGGGCCGCTGACAGGGTAACTATTCTAAAGGCTCTTGGGGTGCTGAACCCTGAGACGGGTCAGCCGACTGGACGGCTTGAGACAATAAAATCCGTGGACATGGTCCGCCTGACTCAAGAGGCATGGCAAACTGAACGGGACAAGATGATCAAGACATGCAGCAAGTGTCACTCTAAGCAGTATGCCGGAGAGCAACTCGCCATGGGAGACTCTATGATCCAGAAAACCGACCGTCTCCTGGCAGAAGCTATCGAGATCGTTGCTGCCCTTTACAAGGACGGCATCATCAAGAAACCGGAGAACTATGCCTTTGCATATCCGGACTTTCTGTACTTCATGCAGACCGGTGGCTCACACATAGACCAGGTCCTCTTCCAGATGTACATGAAGCACAGGATGCGGACGTACCAGGCGTTTTTCCACGTGAACCCGGATTATGCCTACTGGTACGGCTGGGCCATGATGACTAAGGATCTGGATGAGATCAAGGAACTTGCCAGGACCATGAGGGCGACGGCGAAGCCGGAAAAACATCCTCCCCACGATTAGAAGGCGAGGAAAACTCATGAGGATTCCGGTAATTGATTTGGGTGAATGCGTTGATTGTGATGCCTGTGTAGAGACATGTCCGAACGTGTTTAGGCGCAACGACGCAGGCTACATTGAAGTGCTTGAACTTCATGAGTACCCGGAAGAAGCAGTGTTGAGCAAACAAGATGGAGGGCAATCTCGGCCATTGGGACAGCGGTGGCAAATTTTGCCGAAGAGGACATGGAATCGGCCCGCGTAATAATGCGCAGACTCATGTGGAGCCTGAACGATGAGTCCGGAGGTATTGGTTGGGGTTCCCCCGAGGCCATGGGGGAAATCATAGCTTCTCATGATGGTCTTGCAAAGGAATATGCCCATGTCCTCATCTCTTATGTTTGGGAAGAGGGCAATTTCCTGGAGTACGAACCCCTGCAGCGAGGTGCTGGTCCTCATCTTCTGCCATATTTAGAATCCACAGATGCTGCTGTAAGGGGCCAATGATTTCTGTTTCTGGGCTATACTTCTCTGGGATCGCATTATCATGACTATGGGCTTTCACAGCCCGGATTGCAGTTGTGAGAAATGTGTATCGGAATCTCAGCAACCAGCCTCTATTTAGGGAGTACTCGATATGTCAACGCCAACGTTTGAATGTGTGAATCCAGAGAAAAAGAAGGACTGTCACCGATACAAGCGATACGAGCACATGGTGAAAGAGTCAGAGGAGGTTTTCCGCCACGTAAAATGCCTCTGCGAATGGGAAAAAATCCTTGGGTGCCGAAGACAGATGGAGGGAAAAGGTTGGGCATTCAGAGGTCTACGTGACGCTACTAGGAAGCTCGAGTCATCTTTAAGGCGGTACCGTAAGTATTTTCCAAACTATCTGAAGGATCTGAAAAAAGCAGAAATTGTTCTACTACGTGACTTCCGTCGGCGGTTTCATCACTATTCGACGTACGTGCCGAGGGAGGATGACTGTCTTGAGTGGCTTTCCTTGATGCAACATCACGGGGCTCCCACACGTTTGCTTGATTTCACCTATTCGATCTATATTGCGGCTTACTTCGCACTAGAGAAACCACCACTAGAGGAACCAAAAGATCATTACGCGATATGGGCTATCAATACAAGGTGGGCCGCAGAGAAATGTAAGGAGATATTTAAAGACACTGAAGTAAGTTCCTATTTTGAAATAGCTATCAACGAAAAGACTGTGCATTTGTTTCCAGAGGCATTCATGCCCGAAAAGCCTCGACAATTTGTGTCTCCGGGCAATCCGTTTAGGCTTAGCGAACGTCTAACCATCCAGAAAGGTGTTTTCATGTGTCCGGGTGATATTACAACGAGTTTTGAAAACAACCTACGTGCTCTCAAAGCACATGACAGCGAGGAAAACGTTATGAAGCTCATCCTTGTACTGGACGAGGACCAACGGAGAGCAGCCATAGAGGACCTCTACGACTTAAACATTAGTCGTGCCACCCTATTCCCAGGTCTTGATGGATATGCAAGCTCGTTGGCTGTCTCAACACCGAAGCATGTACTCCCGCCCAAGGATGAACATATGGAATACCTGAAATGCTGATATAAACGTTCATTCCAGCCTCCGACGTCCTGCGGGCGTCGCGGTTGAACTCGGACGTTATGTCCCGACTACAAATAACTGCTGAGACTGTCGAAAAAGTCCAATTATTGCTTTTTGGCGAAATTCACGTTTAGTAAAATCAGTCGGTTACAAGCCCCAAAACCATGCTTTTAGGGTTTTTCGACAGTCTCGCTATACATAGAAACTTATCAAACGCCGAAAAATTTTCGATTTGCTACTGGTATCGTAACCAATGCCTTAAAGAGGATTGAGGCTCTTGCCTAGTTGTACTCCCTCCCCCTTATTTCCTAACCGACTAATATTCATTGACATTTCTTCAAGAATGATTTATAAATGTGATTCAACTAATATTCTAACGGGAGGACCCACATGAACAGGACCGATCTCATAGATACCCTACGCAAGGAAACCGGCCTCTCAAAATCCAAATCCGAGCAGGTCGTTGAACTGTTCTTTGATGAAATGTCCAAAGCTCTGGCTGCTGGCGACAGGGTTGAGATCAGGTATTTTTGCAGCATCTATGTAAAGAGTTACAAGGGCTACGCCGGTCGAAATCCCAAAACAGGAGAGCCCGTCCAGATAAAACCCAAGAAACTACCCTTTTTCAAGTGCGGTAAGGAGTTGAAGGAGAGGGTTGATTATAAAGAAACCAAAATTTAAAGATGGAGGGAAGCGGTCATGACGAATCTGAAAAATGACGTGCAGGCGGTAACCAAGGGACTCAAAGCTCTGACAAGAAAAACCGAAGCGATGGTGAAAAAGGTGGACAAGCTTGAAAAGGCTCAAGCTGCTAAAAAACGGAAGGCGAAGGCGAAAGTCACGAAGAAGGCTCCTGCCAGGAAGAGAGTTGCTGCGAAGAAGAAAACCGTAGCGAAGAAGAAAGCTCCTGCAAAAAAGAGGGCTGCAAAACTAACAGCCACTGACCAGGTCGTTAACATTATCAAGAGGTCCAAGAAAGGCGTTGGTGCTCCGACGCTGATGAAGAAGACTGGGTTAGCAGACAAGACAATTAGGAATATCCTTTTCAGGGCGTCCAGGCAGCGCAAAATCAAGAGGTCTGGCTGGGGCGTTTACGTCGCCAGATAATATCAAGAATGTGAGGGCCGATCATTAAGCCAGGCAATACGCTGGTTTTGATATCCATTACAAATCTATGACAAAATCGTTTGGTTGACGAGTGTAACTGGTGGCAAGACACCTTCAATTGCGAGTCTGGGGTACCGAACGAGTATCTTGATAACGACAGCATCTCTGCCGTCGGCATCCTTCACAAGCCTGACGGGATAATCTTGAACAACCATGTATTTTGCAACATTGGAAAGGAGAAATTTGGATGCAAGCAAAACGTAGAAGATGGCTTTGGGCACTATTAACGGCTTTGGTTCTGACACTAGTTTTCTCGCTGTTAGTGGCAGCAGAAAAGAACCCTTCAGAAAATAAAGTTGCGGTGGTTAACGGATCAGTAATCACCCAGGCGAAGTTGGACAGGGAGATGCGGATAGCCCAGCGGCGGTCTTCCAGCACGGGAAAGCCGCTCACCGATTCCCAGTTATCAGCAATCAAGAAGGAAACCCTTGAACAGCTTATCGAGCGTGAGTTGCTCTATCAGGAAAGCCAAAAGAAGGGAATCAAGGTTAACGAGACGGCAGTAAAGGAACAGTTGGAGACACTGAAGAAACGATTCCCCAGTGAGGCTGAATTCAAGAATGCATTGAGTGAGATGAATCTGTCTGAAGCCAACGTGAAATCGGAGTTCATGCGGGGGGTGGCCATTCAAAGATTCATCGATAAGGAATTTGTTCAGAAAGTTACGGTTTCCGACAAGGAAATTAAAGCCTACTATGATAGTAACCCGGATTTTTTCAAACAACCTGGGCAGGTCCGGGCCAGCCACATTTTAGTCAGCGTTGATCCCAAAGGGGACGCATCGCAGAAAGCTGAAGCACGCAAGAAAATTGAAAAGATCCAGCAGAAGCTGCACAAAGGTGAAGATTTTGCTGCTCTTGCCAAGGAGTTTTCCCAATGCCCCAGCAGTGCCAAAGGTGGAGACCTGGGCTACTTTAAGCGGGGCCAAATGGCGAAGCCTTTTCAAGAAGCGGCTTTTGCTTTGAATTCGGGTGAAGCGAGCGACATCGTGGAGACCAGATTCGGATACCACCTGATTAAGGTCGTGGACAAAAAACCTAAAAGTACGATCGCTTACGAGGACGTGAAAGATAAGCTAGGGCAATATCTAAAGCAGGAGAAAATAAAGAAAGAAGTCAGTCTGTATATTGAAAAACTGAAACAAAAAGCAAAAATAGAGAGATTTCTTATAGAAGAGAGGTAGTAATCGAACTTTTATCCAATACGGGTTTGAATTCACTGGTGGTCTTTTCTCTACAAGGTCTTAGTTTGTTTCCATCCAGAAATGGCCATTTTTCGCAATCTCGGCGTCAATCTGCGGGATCGCTTGTGCGACGTACCGACGTACGTCTCCGCGCAATCCCTTGATTTCCTTGACCTTGCGAAAAATTACTCATT
>JAUWXF010000141.1 GCA_030616475.1 Desulfobacterales bacterium | reverse complement strand
CTGCCCGCCATTGCCAGACATGCCGGCATATAAGCTGAATGCTGTCTCAGGCGTTGGCAGGCGGGCTGAAACCTGAACACTGGTCAATAGGTGTAAACTACTTTATGGCGAAAATGAAGGATGCCCAGATCTTGTTAGATAATTTGAGATTACGCAAAGGTGTTGAGCAGCATCCCCTGGATGATCCCTTTCAGCATTGTCGCTGAAGTGCCGTAGAGGTAATCAACAAAATCCATGCTCATACCCTCGCCTTCTTTGGCATAATTGAGAGGAGAGTCGGTCGCTATACGGGCGGCACGGTTTTCAGTCTGTACGGCCAATCCGTCCAACCCACCGAAAGTCTTTTTAATACCTGAAAGGTTTTCGCTCACAGCCGTGGCCAGTTGTCCGGTGTTTATCACAAGCGTTCCATCTTCATCTGGGGTAATACCCAGGGACTCCAGCTCCATCTTGTGGTCGGTGATAAAAGAATTCATGGATGAAAGAACCTCGTCCTTGATATAGTCACTATTGGCTTCCAAAAAATCGATAAAGGAATTCACTTCGGACACAAAGGCGGTTATGGCATTCTCGACCTCCTTCTGATCCGGAGTCACCTTCAAGATCGATTCTCCGGCTCCTTTTAGATTGACCGTGACGAGGCCGCCATCCAGGTAAATGGTATTAGTTTCAGACGTATACTCGGTTCCATCAACCGTATATGCAGCATCTTGAGCCGCAGTTGACACAGCGTCCGCCCCGGTCCCAGTCACGGCGTTACCCGATATATCGGAAAGAGTGAAGGAGCCGGCCGTCCCTGTTTGATCAGCGGTGATGACCAACTGTTGAGTTCCCTCCGCACTGACAGCCGTTACCTCCCCGGTCACGCCTAAGCCCACGTCATTGATAGCCACCGCCATTTTTTGGAGCACAACTTCGTTGGTATCGCCCTCCTCTACCTCAATGCTAAGTTCATGGTCCTGGCCGTTGATGTTCATGTTGAAGGTATTGATTCCCGGGTTGACCACACTGGGAGCAGCCGCATTCAATTCCAATCCAGTGTTTTCCTGGGATGGGGATAGCTGGCTAACCGAAATGTTATAGGTGGCCTCAGCCGCCCCAGAATCGACTGAAAAGGCGTCAACTGCTGTAGCAGTCAACACATTAGGATCCGAAGATGTAGGCGTGCGGTCAAAAAAAAACGGAATTAAAATCAGTCAGTGTCAATTTTTCAGCCTGGCTCGCCAAATGCGAAACCTCATTGTAAAGTTGTTTCAGGGCAGCATCAGATTCCTTAGAAAATATTTGCTGGTCGATCTTCTCCTGGAGTTTCCCCACGGCCGACGAAAAGACCTGCATGACCAAATCTCCGGAACCCCTTACTCCGATGGGTGAGAGAAGATTGGTCACGGCCAAGTAATTACTGTAAGAACCCGTTATCTGCATGATGTACCTCCTCTAAGAAATGAAAACCCGCTCCGGAAAGCAAGGAACGGGTTGTTTGATGTATTCGTTTAGCGGCCCCGCTGCCTTGTCCGCCTCAGGCGGATTTAGACCGGAAGCTTTGCGCCCCTACCTTTCGGAAAGTTTGCCCTTCAACGATATTCTTTCAAGATTTCACATATTTCTCGCTATCGGCATGTTTGCAAAAAAAACTTGAGGGGAATTTTATTTTTTTATTGACTTTTCTATTATTGCAGGCTCGATTGTGTGGTATTACACTATCTTGTCAGATACGCCTAAAGAATAGGTATCCTCAGAGTTAAAGGTTTTAAAAAGATAGGTTGGACATGATGAAAAGAATCATATGGGCAATCTGCTGCGTCTTTTTCATGGGCTGTGCCAGCCATAAGCTTGACTGGCAATCACCCTACAGGGAACTCTCCTCTCTCAAGGAAGGCGACATCCTCCATCTTCCAACCGGGGTTAAGATAACCAAGGAGCAATTGATAAACATGTTACGCGGAGCAAGAATAATCTATGTGGGCGAAGCCCATGACAATATTAACAGTCATAATGTACAGATAGAAATTCTAAAGGCATTTACAGAACGCTATCCCCAGAAAATAGCTGTGGGCATGGAAATGCTGGAAAAGTCTTCACAGGAGTCTGCTGATCAGTGGATATCCGGGAAACTGGACGAAAAAGATTTCGTCAAAGTATGGCTGAAAAACTGGAGTGATGACTTTCAATATTATCGATCTATCTTGCGCTATATGCGAGAGCACAACATACCTCTCGTGGCCCTTCGCGCCCCTGACGACTGGTTAGAAAGAGTAAAAAAGGCTGAATCCACCGATCAGATGAAAGAGAATGAAGAAAAGCTTCCACAAATGGACTTTGAAGATCCCTACCACCGGGCTCACATGAAGGCCATTTTTAGTAAACATCCAAGGGGTGGGCAAAGTTTTGAGGCTTTTTATAGGGTTCAGGTGTTATGGGACGAATCTATGGCTAAAAACATAGCCGAATATCTTCAAAGCGAACAAGGCCAAGATAAACAAATATTGATCTTCGGCGGCAGTCATCATATTCAGTACGGTTTTGGTATTCCCCGTCGAGTTTTTCGTCGCCTTCCGTTACCATATGCCATTGTTCTGCCCATGACAGTTCATGTTACCCCTGAGAAAAAGCACAAATTCATGGCCGTCACCCTGCCTGAAATTCCCTTGCAGCCAGGAGATTTTGCCTGGATTGTCAGCTACGAGGATCTCAGTGACCAGAAGGTATATCTGGGAGTCATTATTCGAGATACTGACGACGGAGTAAAGGTATTGAGCACAATCAAAAATTCAACGGCAGAAAAAGCGGGATTGCAGAAAAACGATATAGTGACAGCCCTGGACGGAGAGCCGATTGAAACGAAATTTGATCTGACCTATTTGATCGGCCTAAAGAAACCGGGTGAAAAAGGGGTCATAGAAGTGTTACGCGACAAAAAGCCTTTAAGCTTTGAACTCACGTTTCAGGCACGTCGCAACTTAGGGGCTTCGCCGCAATCGGCCTCCGGCCCGTAAGGCCTACGCCCCGGAGGGAGTAGTGGCCTCCGGCTCGTAGAGCCTACGCCTCGGAGAAAGTGATGGGGTCGTCTGTTGGGTTTGTCGGGTTGTTACTCAAGAAACACAATAAACCATTTAAACCCAAGGTAACATTTTAGTTGTTTGAAAACATTATCGCATACAGGCAATCCGATTCTAAACCGGCTCAAACTCGCGCATGAGTGAGCGTAAAGAAAGAACAGGGAATAGCTTTTGTAAATAACCTCGATTGTGGCGGATATCATTTAACCCTTAGAAAAAATATGTCATTTTGCTGTTCTTTCTTAACGCTCACTAATACGCTCAAACAGTGACCCGCTTTAGAATCGGATCACCTGTATGCTCGTTAGGCTCGCTTTTTCAGTAGGCTAAATTGATACAACCCAAGAAACTCAATTGCCAGGTTTGGATTCTTCTCGGCTTTTTGTTGGCGGGTTGCAATCAGCCCCCATCCGGCCTACCCTTTGATCCTCATATCAAGGGCTTAAAGCTGGTCAAATTGATCACAGGAGATGATGCCATCAAGGCCATCAACCAGCTTCACGGGAGGCCGATCAATGTGGTTCGGGGCTTTATAGCCCATTATGAAGGTGTTCATGACAAAGCCACCATATGGGTATCCGAAGCCTCCTCTCAAGAGCTTGCGAAAAGGCAAATTGCGGTTATGATTCACCAGATGAAAAACAATAGAAGCTCACCCTTCAGTCATTATCGCGCTTTGAACATAAAGGGCCTCGGAGTTATTGCATTTGATGGCATGGGGCAGGCTCATTATGTCTTCAGAGACAACAAATTGGTCTATTGGATTAGCGCGGATGCAAAGCGCATGGACAAGATTATGAAGCATGTATACAGGGCTGGATAGACAGGACTATAGGAATACAGAGATGGATGACTTTCACTTTCTCCAGCAATGTCTTATCCTTTCATTGCCGGCAGCAAAAAAGGCGGGCGAAGCCATTCTTGCCGTTTATGAGGGTGATATTGATGTCACCTACAAAGAGGACAAGACACCACTGACACTCGCTGATGAAAGGGCCCACACCATCATTTGGAACCAATTATCAACAAAAGCCTTGAAACAGATTCCTATTCTCAGTGAAGAAGGAAAACATGCCCCGTATGATAAGAGAAAAAGGTGGGAATATTTCTGGCTCATCGACCCCCTGGACGGAACCAAGGAGTTCATTAAGCGAAGAGGAGAATTCACCGTAAATATAGCGCTGATCCACAAGAATAGGCCGGTGCTGGGGGTTGTTTTCGTCCCGGCCAGGGGCTTTCTCTATTTTGCCGCACAAGGACTTGGTTCATATAAGCTCGAAAGCGCGGACATACTTGCGCGGTTTTTCGATGACAACGGAGGGACGGGAAAGGGCAGCGCGCCGCTTGAGGGTATTGTCGATTTCTCAAAGCGGTTGCCACTCGATCAGCCCAGCACTGGATCAGGAGAAAAACTAACGGTAGTTGGCAGTCGCTCGCATGCCACAAAGGGTCTTGCAGATTTCGTCCAAACACTGAAACAGAAATATGGAGAGGTGGAATTCATCCCTGCAGGTAGTGCCTTGAAATTTGGCTTGATAGCAGAAGGCAGCGCACACATATACCCACGATTCAGCCCAACCATGGAATGGGATACAGCAGCCGGACAGTGTGTTGTTGAACAAAGTGGCGGGGCAGTATTACGCCCGGACGAGAAAACGCCGCTTGACTATAATAAGAGAGATCTTCGCAATCCCGACTTTATCTGCACTGGCAAGCACTTGCAAAAGGTGGGAAAAGGGGGTCAAATCTTTCCTCTTGACAAATGGCCCTATTGTGCTAATGTTGACCCATGGCTAGGCCACTAAGGATCCAATATCCAGGTGCGTATTACCACGTCACCTGTCGTGGAAACGAGCGGAAGGACATATTTTTGGATGCCCAGGATGAGAATATCTTCCTGGAAAAGCTTTCACTATCCATAGACACCTATAATGTATCCCTTTTGACATATGTGTGTATGCCAAACCATTTCCATTTATTGGTAACTACCCCGGAGGGCAACCTTTCTGAGTTTATGCGCCATTTCAATATCTCCTATACTTCGGCTTTCAATCGGAGACATCGCCGAGCGGGGCATCTTTATCAAGGAAGATATAAGGCTTTTCTGATCGATTCTGATAATTATCTCTTGGCGGTATCCCGTTATATTCACCTGAATCCAATTCGGATTAAGGCTTTTTCGGATAAGCCGGTCAAGGAAAAATGGGATGCACTTTTAAAGTATAAGGCGAGTAGCTTATTGGGATATTTTACGGCAGGCAAAAGAAAGGATTTTGTAAACTATACGATTGTTTTAGATTATATGGGCGGGGATAATCGCAAAGGCTGGCAGGCTTATCGGCGCTTTATGAAATGGGGTATTGAGCAGGAGATAGAAAACCCACTAGAGTTAGGCAAAGGAAATGGGATAGTTGGCGAAGCTGATTTTATTCAATGGATCAAAGAAAAGTTCTTAAGCAAAGAAGCATCCAAAAGAGAGCAGCCAGCATTGAGGGAATTAAGGAAAGAGTTTAAGCCAGAAGAGCTGATTGACCATTTTGTTCATTTGCTCAAGAAGGACCAGAGGGATATTTGCCAGCGGGGCAAGAGATCTTTAGAAAGAACGATGCTAATGGAATTGCTTTACCGTTTCTGCCAGATTAGCCAACCTGAAATCGGGAGGCTGGTAGGCGGGATAGATTACAGTGCAGTTAGTCAGGCCAGGAAGAGGTTGCAGGTCAGGTTGAAGCGAGAGCCAAAATTGAAGAAACGCTTTGATAAATTAAGTGAACAATTGCTTCAATTGTCAAGAGGAAAGATTTGACCCCTTTGGCCCCTTTGGCCCTACGATCACATTCAAGTGTTTTGGCGCCACCTCCAGACGAAATGGGGTAGTGGCCATGAAGTCTCCGTCGGCATACAGGTCCATAGAGCCCACGGATTGTACGTACACGGCTCTGGATCGATGCAGCGTGACTTCCTTGTTGTTTACATGAGCCCCCTTGTAAACCGAGGGAAAGATAGTAAGAACCTTCCACTTTGGCATAGGCCTTACAACACAGATATCCAACAAGGCGTCATCTGATACGGCCCGGGGGGTAATTACCATACCCCTGGCGTATGACCTGATATTGCTAAAGGCGACAAGCATAATATCTCCATAATACCTCTGCCCGTCAAATCTGAGTTCTACGGTCTTTGGCTTGTACGAAACAAATTTCAATAAGCCGCCCATAACATGCAACAAAAACGGATTTGACTTTTCTTTTCTTCTTCTGCTGGCAAAAGCAGCTACCTCGGCATCAAAGCCAACACATCCTGTGCCCCCAAAGAACCTGTCATCATTCACTTTGACCAAATCTATCTTCTTGATTCGTCTTTCTTTGATGATCGCGCAAGCAAGGTTTATATCTTTGCTTATCCCCATATTGACCGCAAAATCGTTGCCAGTCCCCAGAGGCACAATCCCCAGCGCAGACCTTGTGCCGGCTATCCCATTGATAACCTCATTTACAGTCCCGTCACCCCCGCAGGCAATAACAGTTTCATTTCCCCGAGCTGCAAGTTCGCTGGACACCTCTGTGATGTGGCCGGGATATTGGCTAGTTATGACACTACACACCACCCCCGCCTCACGGAGCGTGCGTACCACCACAGGATACATTTTGCTACACTTGCCGCCGCCCGCAATTGGGTTTACGAAAACATTTGCATGTAGTGGTCTTTTCAACTTATAAAATCGCTCCGCGATTTTATGTAACGCGGCTACGCCGCTTAGAAAAGGAAATTCCTATACTATCAAGTTACGATCTTCCTGATTTTATCAGCTTTGTCTTTGATTTTCCTGGCCTGCCGTATACCGGGCACCTGGTCAATAACTCTGTCGGCCAGCTTGTCTTGAACCGATTCGGCCAGCTTGCTCTCAAGGGATTTCTTCTCTGATGCCGAGTCTTCAGCCGCTGTCTTTTTTTCTGATTCCTTGTCCCTGCTCAACTCTTTTTTGATGTTCTTGATCTCCTTGACCGTCTTGCCGAGTCCTGTCCCTATGCCTGGAAGACGTTTGGCCCCAAAAAAGAGCAGGATGATTAGGGCAATAATGAGCAGTTCTGGTACGCCCAGTCCGAACATGGGTGGGTCCTCCTAACTCGAACAGGCCGGAAAATCCGAAGCACGAAATCCGAAATTCAAAACAAATTCAAAATTCTAATTTTCAAACGTTGAAAACATTCTGTTCATAACGCTATGTACTATGCAATTTGCTGTATGCTCTTGACTGTTTTTGTCATTTAAATTTTGGTCATTCGGATTTGTTTCGGATTTCGACATTCGGATTTCGAATTTATTTTCTGCCATAAAAAGCAAAAAATTGATTGTTAACGAACTAATAATCTCCCCAATCCACAATCCGCAATCCAGTGGGGGCTACCCTTGCATCGAGCAGCTTCGCTCCTTCCCTCCTGGACAATATGTCAGCCCACTCCGGCCTTAAGGTGCGAATATCTTCTTCTTCGCCCAAGGCCCAGATACATCCCCCCCCACCAGAGCCGGTAAACCTTGCCCCGCAACCCTGGGCCAGGGCTCTGTCGATGAGTGCCACACCCATTTCATCAAATACCTCGGGCGTCATTTTTCTTCTTATTTCGACCTCCTTATTCATGGCGCGCACAGCAGCACCCCAATCCTTCACGGTCAGGGCCTGAACAAAATCGTTTGTGCATGAAACAATTTCGTACCAAAGATGCCTTGCCTTTCCCCTTACAAACTGATCGATCCATTTGCTATTGATATCCTGCGACTCGTGGGGCACGCCGCAGTATGCAAGCAAAAGGTGAGTCTCCAGTGTGGTGTAGTCCTCTTTTGTCAAGACCTCTGTCCTCTTGAAAGAGGGATCTGCCGGCTCGCTGGGCCAATACCAGGCATGCACGCCTCCATAGGCTGCGGCTAACTGGTCCTGGAGCCCACAAGGAATACCAGCCACTGCCTCCTCGATGGCGTGGGCTAAGAGCACGATCTGCTTTCTGCTCATCCGGGAAATTCCATCCCCTGCCAGGGCCAACGCCTTTGACAGGGCACCTATTAAGGCCACAGCGGCCGTGGAAGAACCTCCGAGGGCGCTTCTCGGGGGCGACTCGGATACTATCTCGATATGCACGCCCTCTACCCTGAAATAGGTTGCAATGGCAAAAATTAGACCCAGGGGGCCACTGAACGGGGCACTGTCAGCCGGGTGCTCTTCAGTTCCAAAGCCTTTTGAAGAGACCTTTATCTGGCCGGAACTATATGGCAAAAGCCGTACCCGGGTCTTCATATCGATGGCAATGTTGAAGGTGCACGGGGAAAGGTGATGCAGTGGATAATAAAAGGTCTTGATATCAAGGGTTCCGCCACAATCGATCCTGCAGGCGGCCGAGGCGTTTACGGGCCTCGATTCAAGGAGGTTTCTTAATACTTTCATAGACAAAGCTTTCTCCATTTGGCATCCTTCATTCCTCGGTTTACACTTATCAAGGATGCGGGCGCCAAGAGATAAGTTCTTTTGTTCCTACTTTTTGGTGTCAGGTGTCAGGCCCGCCCTGGCGCGACTTGCTCGAATCAATT
>JAUWXF010000333.1 GCA_030616475.1 Desulfobacterales bacterium | reverse complement strand
TTTCCATGGCACACAATAGTATCTGTGCCCCTCAACGATCTTCGTCTGCCCGCAACTCTCGGCCATTCCCAAGCCTCCACAATATGTAGTGTCGCATTAATCCTTGACACACAACCCCTTCTTTGCTGTATCCTGCCTTAAAAAGCGAGTTCTTATCCATTTATCCATATCCATATCCATATATTTTACACCACTAATGACATTTTTTGTGCATAGAGTGACGATTATTGTCACATTGTGATGAACCGTTCCCGTTTTCAATTAGTATAACTATTTGAAAATTAAAGCAATGAATCAGAATAGCGGTTTTGGCATGAATATTGAGTAAGTTAGGGCAGTAGACTCAGGTTTGTTTTTAGGGTTTTGTTCCTTAACAAGCTTGCAAGGAGGTGACCAAAATGAAAAACAGACGTTTTGCGTGTAGTCTCATAGTTATGGCCTTTGCTATTGTTGCTTTGGCGTTGGGAGGCTGTAACAGTGACAACGATGATATTACTGGGGGTGGCTGGATTGTAACGGATAACGGGAAAAAAGCAAATTTCGGTTTCAATTTTAAGTGTAAGTGTGATGATAATGGTGATGCTAAGATATCTGGCCAGCTGCAATACAATGACCACGATAAGGGCGTCAGGTTTCACGCCGTGGCTGATGCGTTGGATAATGGGGATACTTGTGATGGTTGGCTAAATACATGGGAGGGCCGGTACTACGGTTCTTACACTCCGCAACCCCGAAAGCTTGGAGAAGGAGGCAGATTTGAAATATATCTGCAAGATAACGGTAAAGGGGGCGGCCCATCCAAGGGTGATAAACTGACACTTACGCTGGTAGGTGGCATCTATGATGGTTACTTTAAAGAAACTACTTTGGAAGGCGGTAATATTCAAGCCCACGGGGCCAAAACCCGTGAGTAAGCACGGTTGGTCTGTTTATACCACAAAGGCAGGGTCAGAAATGGCTCTGCCTTTTTCTTGCCTGTTTTCCCTTATGTGTTCAGGCATCGCATTCCCTGCAAAAGGCATATCATAACTTTTGGAGGATAGTCCTAGGTGCAGATAAATAGCGAGACTGTCGAAAAAGTTC
This sequence comes from Desulfobacterales bacterium, assembly GCA_030616475.1. Classification (GTDB taxonomy): domain Bacteria; phylum Desulfobacterota; class Desulfobacteria; order Desulfobacterales. Next base: position 519 of record JAUWXF010000333.1, on the reverse strand, counting down.
AATTACTACCTTTTGGCGAAATTCACGTATTGTAAAATCAGTCGGTTACAAGACGCAAAAATATGATCTTTGGGTTTCTTGCCATAATCGGTTTCTGTCTGTTCAATGGACCCATCGAAGATTGGTTGTGCATATCGCAGGTGTTTTAGCTTTCCAACTCCCTGGGAGTTTTCGTAAAATTTATGGCATAGAAGATTCCAGTGGATTTTTTTCACATCTTAAAACAACACCTTCAAATTGAATCTTGCCATATATTTCATTACCGATAATTCCACTGATTTTTTGATTTACTTCTAAAACTTCTTCTTTGTGTTCAATGTTATACATCAATATCCCAAATTCACTGTAGTTGGCTGTCTGGAATTCGCTGTAAAAACATCTTGATTTGTGGAAAACAAGGAACCACGATCCGCCGGCCCGCAAGGCCACACATATTCCAGAACTCATCATCGACCCGTCATACTCGCAGCTCCCTGAAACAGAGTATTGGCTTCAATAGGTTCTATCCGATCATGCGTT
>JAUWXF010000222.1 GCA_030616475.1 Desulfobacterales bacterium | reverse complement strand
TCTGCAGTGAATGGTCGACTGCGAAAACTACAGAAACTTCCAAAAATCATACAATCATTTTTCAACCACCCTGATTGTGTTTATATTACTGCTTGATGTCTATGTATTTATGCTCGGATTAGTAAGTACGAATTTATTAAGCGAACGATGAGTGATGAAAGACATTAAGGTTCTAATTGTGGATGATTCGGCCATTGTGCGAAAGATCTTTACCGAGGAGCTTTCCGGGGAACGGGGTATCCAGATCGTCGGAACAGCGCCTGATCCTTATGTTGCCAGGGACAAGATTGTCAGATTGAAACCGGATGTTGTGACCCTGGATATAGAGATGCCGCGTATGGACGGCATTACTTTCCTGAAGAAATTGATGAAATATTATCCCCTTCCGGTCATTATCGTCAGTTCACTGACACGCAATGGCGGAAAACTCGCCCTGGAGGCGATTGAAAGTGGTGCCGTGGAGGTATTGTCAAAGCCGGGGACGGAGTATTCGGTCGGGGATATGAAGCAGCAACTTGCAGACAAGATACGGGCAGCAGCCAGGGCTCGAGTGTCGCAGCGAGAGAAGGAGACTCCGCTTGAGGAAGCACCGGTAGAGCTCACTACGCGTGCACTGAAGGAAACCACGAACAAGGTCATTGCAATCGGGGCCTCCACAGGAGGGACAGAAGCCCTGAAGAAGGTCTTGACCAGGCTTCCCGCAACGATTCCAGGCGTCCTCGTGGTGCAGCACATGCCCCCCAATTTTACGACCGCGTTTGCGGAAAGGCTGAACAACATCTGTAATATTACCGTGAAAGAGGCCGAAGATGGAGATTCAGTGCTGCCCGGGCGGGCACTGATTGCCCCTGGAAATTATCACATGCTCCTGAGACGCAGTGGGGCTCGATACTACGTGTCCGTGAAGACTGGGCCCATGGTCTGTCATCAGAGGCCGTCGGTCAATGTGCTTTTTAACTCCAGCGCGCAATATGCGGGCGCCAATGCCATAGGAGTTATCATGACGGGGATGGGCTCAGACGGCGCACAGGGCATGTTGGAAATGCGACAGGCCGGGGCAAGGACCATCGGCCAGGATGAGGCCTCCTGTGTGGTTTATGGCATGCCAAAGGAAGCAGCCAAGATAGGCGCGGTGGAAAAAGTCGCTCCCCTGGATCGCATTGCCCAGGAAGTGGTAAATCTTCTGTAGGTTAGCCGGTTTAGCCGGTTGGGCCCGTTGAGCCCGTTTGCTCGTTGGTCCGCTTTAGGCGGATTGGTTGAGTCGTTAAGTGGTTGAGCGTTTTTTGGTGGGCAGTGCCCACCCTACGATGCCTCAACGCGGATTAGAAAAATACGTTGGATACACCACACAAATCCGTTGTAGGGTCGGGTTTTATACCCGACCGGGATTACGGTGGCATGTAAAATGCTACCCTACGTAGGAAGGAATTCCCGCTAATCAGCGATGACCCATATGAAGAGGATACGATTGTTCACTGACCACTGACCACTGTTCAAAGGAAGTAATTGAGAGATGGAAGATTATCTTAATACTGCAAAAGAGTTAGTCGATAAGCTTGCCCTTGAAGTGGTGATGTCAGAGCCAAAGGACGTTCCGGGATTGGGTGTTGTCCTGAATCGTCTGGACGAAGTTATTGGTGTATTCACACAGGCCGGCAGAGAGACTTTTGCCGGTCTTGGTAAGGCCATAAAGTCGATTGGAGAAAAGCTGGTGCTGGGTGAGCTGCCTGCGCCGGAGCAAGGTCTAAAGCAGATTGAGGATGGCGTTTCACTATTTCAGGAGATTTTAAGGGATGCAGATAATGTCGAGGCTGCTTCTGAGAAGATAGCAAGATTTCTTTCCGAATGCGGCCTTTCGGATGCTGCCGGCAAAAAGGGCGAATCCAGAGAAGATGCTGCCGACAAACAGGGCGGGGCAATACCGGACATTGCTCAGGATAGGGAACTTGTTGAAAATTTCATTATGGAGGCCCTGGAACATCTTGGAACCATAGAGGTCAATGTGCTTGCTCTTGAGCAGGACCCGGAGAATCTTGAGGTGATCGATGCGATCTTCAGGCCTTTTCACACGATCAAGGGGGTTTCCGGTTTTCTGAATCTTTCTGATATCAACCGGCTTGGCCATGAAGTGGAAACGCTTTTGGATGATGCCAGGAATCAAAAGCTGACCGTGGATGAAGCGATCACTGACGTGGTTTTAGACGCAGTCGATTTGATGAAGGCAATGATCAACCATCTCAGGCAGCAGCTTGAGACCGGAGGGGTTGAACCGGCTGATTTCGGGTTGGAGACTTTTCTGGATCGATTAAGAAGGATACAAGTTGGTGAGGTTGAAAAGGTTCAGACCGAAGCCGCACATGTTCCAGCGGGCGACGGCACTGATACGGGAAGCATATTGATTGAAAAAGGGATTGTAACCGAGCAAGACGTGGCTCGCGCCCTTGAGAAACAAGCGGGGTCACCCCCGTCAGACAAGAAGATAGGTGAGATCTTGCTCGAAGATGAAAAGGCCACGGCCAGGGAGTTGGCCGGGGCACTTCGAGACCAGAAGGCTCTGCGGGAAGGGGCAGGTGTTTCCGAAAAGGGAGCGGAGTCGACTCATTTTGTAAAGGTGGATACTCAGAAGCTGGATAACATGGTGGATATGGTCGGAGAATTGGTGATTACCCGGGCGATGTTGGGCCAGGATATGAGCGATCTTGCTAGCCGGGACAAGAAACTTTATACCAACCTGGGCCAGCTCAGGCGAATTACTGCTGAGATCCAGAGGATTTCAATGTCGATGCGCATGATTCCCATCAGGCAGACCTTTCAAAAGATGATTCGCCTGGTGCGGGACCTTTCGAGGAAGTCCGAGAAAAAGGCAACACTTGAAATGATTGGCGAGGAGACCGAGATAGACCGCAACATGGTAGATGAGATCTATGATCCCCTGGTGCACATGGTCAGGAATTCTATTGATCACGGTATTGAGAAGCCCGAGGTGCGAAAAGCCATGGGCAAGCCCGAGGCCGGCACAGTGACGCTGAGGGCCTATCACAAGGGAGGAAATATCGTGATTGAGATCTCAGATGACGGCAGGGGCCTTGACCGGGATAAGATCATCGCAAGAGCTATAGAGCGTAATTTGATCCGATCTGGTGAAAATATCTCTGATCAGGAGATCTATAGTCTTATTTTTCAGCCTGGTTTTTCAACAGCCGATGAGGTAACAGATGTCTCTGGCCGCGGTGTGGGCATGGACGTGGCAAAACGAGCCATTGACAAGATGCGCGGAGTGCTTGATATCGATTCGGTCAAAGATCAGGGAACAACTATCCTGATGAAACTGCCCCTGACATTGGCCATTATCGATGGCATCACTGTGCGTGCAGGGGACAGGGACTATATCATCCCCACGGCCTCGGTGGTTGAATCTCTCAGGCCCGACAGGGCGGACTGCACCACGGTGGTTGACAAGGGGGAGATGATCAAGGTCAGAGAAAGTCTTTATCCCCTGGTCAGGCTCCATGAGCTTTTTGACTTTGAGCCCGCGCACCATAATCCCTGGGAAGCGATTGTTGTGGTGGCCGAAAGTGACGGCCGGTACAAGTGTATCCTGGTGGATGAGCTTGTTGGCAAGCAAGAGATTGTCATCAAGAGCCTGGGCGAACAGTTGAAGGGTGTGAAAGGGATGGCCGGCGGAGCCATCCTGGCCGATGGCCGCGTGGGCCTCATCCTGGACGTGCCAGGGCTGTTTGAAATCAGTGAGACTTAGTGGTCAGTGGTCAGTGGTCAGTGGTGAGCAAAGGGGGAAAGATGCGTGAGGTAAAATCGTACAACGATCTATTGATTTGGTTTGCGTAAAATGATTTTTAGCTTAATCAGCAAACTAAAATAACTACTGACTACTGACCACTGACCACTGATTAAATGAGGAGGAAGATGAAAAGAGAAGAGATCCAAAGGGCCGTAAAGGAGGTCGTTCTTCATGTATTCGAGAACATGTACTTTATGTTTCCGGAGGTGATTGCAGAAGATGAGCCGGTGCCTTCTTTTCCTGAATCGTGTTTCAAGGCCGGGGTTGCCGTGAAGAATGGTTCGGAGATGCTTATGCTCTACGGTTCTGAACAATTAGTCGTAGATATAACAAAGAATCTTCTGGGCGCAGACCAACCGTTTGCAGAGACCGATCTCATCGATGTATTCAAAGAGACCGCCAACGTAATTGCCGGAAATCTTATGACCAGGTTAGGCCTTGATAGCAGTGTTGCTCTTGACGTTCCAGTGGCAGAGAGATTGCAGCCATGTTCGGAACTCCGTCCGGCCCCAGGCGCCCAGGAGGTTATGTTCGATTTTGAGGGCCAATTATTAAAGGTGGCCGTTGTGACTTCAGACCGGTGAAGCGGCAGAATTGGTTTAGCCGGCCAATGAGGGCTGTATTGAAGAGCGAAAAGAAATGCAAAGGAGGGCATCCTTCATTTTCGCCATAAAGTAGTTTACACCTATTGACCAGTGTTCAGGTTTCAGCCCGCCTGCCAACGCCTGAGACAGCATTCAGCTTATATGCCGGCATGTCTGGCAATGGCGGGCAG
>JAUWXF010000209.1 GCA_030616475.1 Desulfobacterales bacterium | reverse complement strand
TTTGGTGTCGGGTGTCAGGAACGAGAAATGCGAGATCTGCCCGCCATTGCCGTGTATGCGGGCATTGTAACCTCGGTGTGACCCAGGCGTTGGCAGGCGGGTCTGAAACCTGAACACTGAAACCAGGCACCAGGTGTCAGGTGTCAGGTGTCAGGAACTGAAAAAGCAAGACCTGAAACCTGAACACTGAAACCTGAACACTGGTCAATAGGTGTAAACTACTTTATGGCGAAAATGAAGGATGCCAAAATCCAAAACCCAAAACCCAAAATCCAAAATGCTACTAGGAGGGATTATAATGGCAGATTCAAGACGATTCAGGATTCTCGTGGGGATTTCAGCGCTATTACTTGTCTTCACCATCTTTTTGGGCTGCGCTCGCTTGAAAACAAGTACCAAAACCTCGAAAAGGCTAGAACCTGCCGTAAGCAAGCAGGATAAGCCCCCTGCACCTCTTTACTACGACTTTGAAGATGTTCTCGTCCCTTCGGAACTCAAGGTGGATATGAAGAGGTCTTTTATTTATCATTCCTCTGACTTCACGGCTGGTGTCTTGGCATTGACAGGACGGGTGGAGTCAGACTCCCTGATCAGGTTCTTTGAAAACAACATGGCAAAAGATAACTGGCGCCTGGTGAGTTTTTTCAAGTCCCTCCGCACGATTATGTTTTTCAACAAGTCGAGTCGGGGCTGTATCATCAACATCACCGAAAAACAGTTCAAGACCGACGTTGAAATCTGGGTCGCCCCTACCATGGAAACTGGAGAAGCGGGTCTGTTTAAGTAACGCAAAGCGCGAAGCGCAGAGGGCAGAGGGCAGAGGGCAGAGGGCAAGAAAAAACGCTATGCGCTATGCTCCATGCACCACGGAATAACGATTAACGATTCTCGCAACATTTTAGCTCTTTGAAAACATTATCGCATACAGGCAATCCGATTCTAAACCGGCTCAAACTCGCGCATAAGTGAGCGTAAAGAAAGAACAGGGAATAACTCCGGTAAATAACGTAGATTATGGCGGATATCATTTGGCCCCTGGAAAAAATATGCCATTTTGCTGTTCTTTCTTAACGCTCACTAATACACTCAAACAGTGACCCGCTTTAGAATCGGATCACCTGTATGCTCGTTTGGCTCGCTTTTTCAATAGGCTAGATTGATACCGATTCTCGAATAACGAATAACAAATAACGAAATGCAAGATCCCCTGAAGGATAAGAAGATTGTACTCGGAGTTTGCGGCGGGATTGCTGCGTACAAGGCCGTGGGTCTTCTCAGGGTCCTTGTTAAGTCCGGTTCCCACATCCGGGTGATTATGACCAGGAGTGCCCAGGCGTTTGTTGGCCCTCTCACCTTTGAGGCCCTTTCAGGACATCCGGTATGGAGCCGTATGTTCGGGCGGCAAGAAGATACCTCGTTTCGACACATCGCATGGGCAGACGAGGCAGATGCTGTCGTCATCGCGCCAGCCACTGCCAATATCATTGGCAAGATGGCTCATGGGATTGCAGACGATCACCTTACCACCTTTGTGTTAGCGGTTCGGGGGCCAATTTTGGTTTGTCCATCCATGAACGTTCGCATGTATGAAAATCGCTTGGTTCAGGACAACATAAAGAGGCTTGAGCAGGCCGGTATCAAGGTGCTCCATCCCGAGGCCGGGTTACTGGCCTGTGGCCACGAGGGCACAGGTCGGCTGCCACATGTCGAGGCAATAGCAGAGGACCTTCGTTCCCTGTTGTGCTCGCAGGATCTGGCTGGAGAGCGAATCCTGGTGACTGCCGGACCTACTCAGGAACCGATCGATCCCGTGAGGTTTATGAGCAATCCTTCTTCGGGCAAGATGGGACATGCCCTTGCGCGTGTTGCCAGGCGGCGGGGGGCGGAAGTGCTGTTGATTAGCGGGCCCACCGCGCTTCCTGACCCTCAGGGTGTCAGGGTGATCCGGGTCAGAACTGCCGAAGAGATGCTCAATGCAGTGATGGACCATGTGGAACAGACCACGATTGTGGTAAAGGCCGCTGCGGTATCGGACTGGCGGCCGGCCAGTCTTTTTGAACATAAAGTAAAGAAGGAAGAGATGGCGCAGCGTTTGCATCTTGAACAGACTCCGGACATCTTGAAGGCACTGGGACAAAACAAGAAAGGTCGAATTTTGGTTGGTTTTGCGGCTGAGACTCAGGACTTACGGGAAAACGCCTGTGCCAAGCTAACTGCAAAGAACTTAGACCTTATTGTTGCCAATCTCATCGGACAGACTGATTCAGGGTTTGGTTCGGACACCAATCAGGTGAGCCTTTTCTACAAAGACGGACGCACCGAGGCCCTGCCGCTTATGGACAAGGTGGACCTTGCAGGTATCATATTGGATAAAGTGTTGGAGATTAAGAAGAAGTGAGGGATGTGACTAGTGCAGTGTCTCGAAAGTTATACGTTCGATTTGGGAATTTGACATGTTGACGAAACGCAATATCTGTTGGGAAAATACGAATATCGAAATCCGAAATCCGAAACAATATCAAAATCCAAATGTTCGAAATCCAAAACAAATGCGGTCTGGTGGTGTCCCTTTCAGTTTTTGTCATTGAGATTTCTGTCATTTGAATTTGTTTCGTGCTTCGATATTCGAATTTCGGATTTCAATGCTGGTGCAAAATGGATGAAATACAGTATTATTCCAAATTGCCATTTTGAAGTGTAGAATTTATGAAACAATGTACTAGTCATCTGGCATCAGGGAATGGTAACCATGACCGAATCCGTTCAAGCTTACAATGACGGTCCCACCCGGCTCTTGTCTGAAATCACTGAGGATTTCAAGGGCTATCTCCAATATATGAAGGGGTTGGGGTATGCGGGCGTGGCCTTGTCTGAAAACTCTCTCAGGATCCTAGACGACCGGTACAAAGAGACCATGGCAGAAACACTTGACATGATACGAAAGGATCTTGGCACCTGCCAGAGATGCAAACTCCACAGGGGTCGCAAACATATCGTTTTTGGAGCCGGGAATCCCCGGGCAAAGCTGGTCTTGGTAGGCGAAGCCCCAGGTTACGAAGAAGACATACAGGGCCAGCCGTTTGTGGGTCAGGCAGGCCAGTTGCTTACCAGGATACTCCGGGCCATTGGATTGGCCCGAGAGGATGTCTATATTTGCAATATCATAAAGTGCCGCCCTCCAGGCAATCGAAATCCTGAACCGGACGAGATCGCTGCCTGCATCCCTTTTCTCCGCAGGCAGTTGAGGGCCATAAGACCCGGACTGATATGTGCCATGGGCACCTTTGCGGCCCAAACACTCCTTGAAACCGATACACCGATTTCGGAATTGCGGGGCCGTTTCCATGCTTATGAGAATGCCTCCCTGCTTCCCACATACCATCCCGCTTATCTTCTTCGCAATCCCGGCAAAAAACGCGATGTGTGGGAAGACATGCAAAAGCTTCAGGAGGCTTATGAAAAGGCATAGAAAGTTCTTCATCAGTGTAGTGCTTGCGGTGCTCCTTTTCGGAGTTTTTCCGCTGGCAGCTCAAGCTGCCAAAGGAGAGATCTACGTGGTCAAAGCCTCAGGCACCATCAATCCGGGTCTGGCAGAATATCTCATAGGAAGTATGGAAAAGTCTTCCAGGGAGGGGGCTGCCTGTCTCGTGATTCAGCTTGACACCCCCGGTGGGCTGGCCCTTTCAATGCGTTCAATCGTCATGGCCATACTAAGTTCAGAGATTCCTGTGGTGGTCTATGTGTCGCCGAGCGGGGCGCGGGCTGCCTCCGCCGGTGTAATGATCACCCTTGCGGCTGACATTGCGGCCATGGCCCCCGGCACCAATATTGGTGCAGCCCATCCCGTGAATCTCGGGCAAAAGGAGATGGGCAAGACCATGAGCGAGAAGGTCATCAACGACATGGTGGCCTATACCAAAAGCATTGCAGAAAAACGGGGTCGCAACACCGAGTGGGCTGAAAAGGCGGTTCGTGAAAGTGTATCGGTCACGGAGAAGGAGGCATTGGAACTCAAGGTCATTGACCTGATTTCCCAAGATCTCAACGATCTCCTTGAAAAGATTGATGGGCGAGAACTAAAAGACAAAGGAACCTTACACACCAAAGGACTGAAAAGGGTGTTCTTGAAAGAAACCCTCAGGGACAAGATCCTTAAGACCTTGAGTGATCCCAACATAGCCTATCTTCTCATGATGATCGGCATGGCCGGAATATATTTTGAGCTTTCCCATCCCGGCGCTATCTTCCCCGGCGTAATTGGGGCCATCTCCCTTATTCTGGCCTTTTTTGCCTTTCAGACACTTCCGGTCAACTATGCAGGGATCTTGCTGATAGCAGTTGCTCTTATCCTCTTTATTCTCGAGATGAAGGTAGCCAGCTATGGTCTTCTGAGCCTGGGCGGCATCATCTCGCTCTTTTTGGGATCCTTGATGCTGTTTAAGGGAGGAGCGCCCGAGTTGAGTCTGTCCTTGCGCGTACTGATTCCCACGGTTATCATGGTTTCCGGCTTTTTTGTGATCCTGGCCGGCCTGGTGTTTCGTTCCCAGATATCCAAACCGAGGACCGGCGACAAGGGATTGATCGGTGAGGTCGGGGTGGTCAAGGAAAGACTTGCGCCTGAAGGGAGAATCTTTGTCCATGGGGAGCTCTGGAACGCTGAGGCGCCAGAACCGATCGAGGCAGGCGCCAAGGTCCGTGTGTTAGGGGTGGATCACCTTGTCTTAAAGGTGGAGGAGGTTAAATAGTGCCTGAACGAAAAGTCATGTTCAGGCAAAATCCGAATATCGAAACTCGAAATTCGAAACAAATTCGAATACCAAATGACAAAATGACCAAAACGAACTTGTTGAAATTTCATTGTTTTTGTCA
>JAUWXF010000253.1 GCA_030616475.1 Desulfobacterales bacterium | reverse complement strand
TGACTTACATGGGCAGCAGAATCATCCAGGTATGTCGCGCCAGGGCAGGCCGAAACAATATCAAAATTCAAATGTTCAAAATTCAAAACAAACAAAAGCAGTTTAGCCCTGTGTCTTTATGTTTTGGTCATTGATACCTGCCCGCCATTGCCACGCGTGCCGGCATTGTATCTGGCGTGCGAGCCAGGCGTTGGCAGGCGGGTTTTTGTCATTCGAATTTGTTTCGAATTTCGATATTCGAATTTCGGGTTTCCCCGTCTCTGACAGATGGATGAAATGTATGTACTTCCGCGATATTTCATTTTGCCATTTCAAGATGCAGAATTTATGAGACGTGGCACTAGAACGGGAATTAAAATAGCTGCATAAAGGATTGTTGGGATAATGTCAACGGATATTATGGGGTTATTGGAATCATGAACAACGGGCAATAGGCTTAATCCTTCAAGGAAGGCCTGAAAAAGAACTGATGACCACATCCTTTTCGATAACCCTTCCGTCAGAAATGCTGACCTGACTGTCAGAGCGACTGGCAATTACCACCTTGCCCCTGACCACAACCCCTTTTCCAAACACCACATCTCCGTAGATTTCAAGGGACACACAGTCAAGCAAAGACGGAGCCCCGTGTGGGAAGCGCATCTTAAGCTGGCCGATTTTCTTGTAGTACCTGCTGTCAAGTTTTATTACCAGTGTGTCCAGCCTTCTCCCGGGGTTTTGGATCACGTAGTAGTCATCTGTGAGCACATAGCAGTCGGACCAGAGGGCAAGAAGGTCCTGGCATTTCTTGACAGGGGCGAACCGCGCTCTTGGCACGCGAATAGCCGTGGCCCCGTCAAATATGGAAATCGCCGATCCCATTGCAGTCTCTAAGTGATAGACACGAGGCGTTGAGTCATCTTTGGGGTCAACCGTCTTGGGGTTTCTGATCATGGGCAGGTGGATCACATTGTGACGGGCCTCAAGCAACGCTTTCAATGCCAGGAGGTTTACCCAGATCGTGTTGGTATTAAAATATCCGTAGACATTGATGTCCTGGAATTCTTCCGTCTCATTTTCGGGGCACTGAGCTATTTCCCGCAGTGTTAATCGACCGTTTTTTAGACGCGCCAGATGTCCTCCTTTGCTGTCTGCCTCGGTTCGATCCGCCACCTCCATCATGAATGGAAAATTGTTCTGGGCAAAATACCCCAGGATGGTCTCGTCCACGACTGCACCCAGGTTATCCGAGTTTGAGATAAATGCATAAATAATGCCCGCATCCAGAAGCTTTTGAAGCATGCCCGAGGTAACCAAGGCCGTGTAAATGTCACCATGACCGGGCGGATTCCATTCCATCTCGGGGTCGGAAGGCCAGATGGCAGGGGCGAACCCATCCTGAAACACCTTCGGGAACTTGTGCTGCAGGAAAGTCAATGGGATCTCTGTGGCAAGATCTCTATAGGAAGAAAGGGCCTCCTGCGTATCGGCCTCTGTGTTGAAGCTATTCATTAACACAATGGGGAGGTTGACCCCGCGCTTGCGCCTATGGGTAAGAATCTGCCTGGCAATAATATCCAGAAAGGTAAGGCCGTCCTTGACCTGTAGGAGCGACTTGGTTCGGGACAGGCCCATGCTGGTCCCAAGCCCACCGTTTAGCTTAATGACCACCAGTTTTCTCAGGGCTGATAGGCCTGCTTCCGTGAGCCCGGAAAGTTTTTCTGCGTCAGCGACTTCACCCTCCTGGACCGGATCGATGTCCGCCCTTGTGATTAAGCCGGTTTCACCTCGCACCAACAGGGAATAATAATGCCTGAAGGTATCAATAACCACGGGAGAGAGGCCATTTTTTTTCATCTTCTCAGCAAAGGCCTGAAATTGTATGGCTATTTTTGTTTCCAATGGATTACGTTCCTTTTACCAAAGCTTTTTTTACTTGTTAAGGGAGTTAATGACGAAGAGAGTACTTTTCCAAATCCGACACGAAGTGAAACTTGCGCTAAATCCGCATTCCGGACTGTTTTCAAGGCGTGAGCCGCAAATCCGAAATCGAGCGTCTCAGGGAGCAGTCGTCGGCAACTGAGTGCCCAGGATCTGGGCCATGATAGGTCCCAAGACGACTATGTATATAATGACGGTTATGACGATGGCTAAAAAAGCTCGGGAGACTCTGATAGAAAATACACGACTAAGACCCACGGCAATCAGATAAAAGCGATAGAACTGAAGGAAAAGGCCTATAAAAGGAATCCAGGAAACCAGGGCCGTAGCGGCTGCATAGGCGTTTACCCTGAAGGCCGCCTCATAAGTCCCCGATGCCTTGAAAAGCCTTGTGATAATGAAAAAGAGGATGCCTGCTGTGACAAAGGGCATAAGGATCCCGTTGATCACATTGAAAGCGATGATGTTTTGATTCCTAACAAATAGGCTGACAATTAGGGTATGGATAAGGACACAGCAGATGAGGAAGAGGAACGGATTTCGCAGCCCCCCGTCGGTTTTCATCCTCTCATAGAAAAGCCCGGGAGAAAACAAAACGGCCTTTGCCGTGCGAAAAAAACTGATCAGGAAATTGTTGGGTGCAAAGTCAGTTGGGCTGTCCTGCTCCGGAGATATCATGGGCCTGCCTCATTATACGAGTTCAAAGTCGGTGATGTACGGGTTGTGTCCTTTTTCAAGCGCAATGGTGGAAGTCGGGCTCCCTCCATAGTCGTGGCCGGGCCAGATAATCGTCTCATCAGGAAGACAAAGTATTCTGTCTTTAATAGATCTGAGCAAGGTTTCCATAGAGCCCCCCGGTAGATCGGTTCTCCCGACTGCACCCACAAAAAGCGTATCTCCGGTGAAAAGGTTGTGTTCCACATAAAGGCAGATGCCGCCGGGAGAATGACCCGGGGTGTGGAGCACAGTCAGTTCATCGTTGCCGAACGGGATGGTATCCCCGTCTTCCAAGAGGACATCCGCTGAAGGAGATGGTGTAAAGCCCATCTGCATGGCCATGGACTGCCCCTGGGGCGTGTTGAAGAAGCGATCGTCCAGGGCGTGCATATATATCTTTGCCCCGGTCTGCTCCGCGATCTTGCGGTTTCCGCAGGTATGATCAGGATGGCCGTGCGTATTTACCACGGATTCGATGGTAAGACCTAACGCCCGGGCAGTTTCAAGAATGCGTTCTTCCTCCCCTGCCGGATCAATCACCAGCCCCTTGTGCGTATCTTCGCATCCCAGGACATAGCAAAACACGTCCATTGGGCCGACCCTCATTTGCCTGATAATCATCTTGTTATGCCTAACCCGGACAAGCCGGAACCAAATCCGAATATCAAATGTCGGCATCCTTCATTCCTCGGTTTACACTTTTCAAGAATGCGGGTGCCAAGAGATAAATTCTTTTGTTCGTACTTTCTGGTGTCAGGTGTCAGGTGTCAGGAGCAAGAAACGCAAGACCTGCCCGCCATTGCCGTGTATGCGGGCATTGTAACCTCGCTGTGACGCAGGCGTTGGCAGGCGGGTCTGAAACCTGAAACCTGAAAC
>JAUWXF010000229.1 GCA_030616475.1 Desulfobacterales bacterium | reverse complement strand
TTTGGTGTCGGGTGTCAGGAACGAGAAATGCGAGATCTGCCCGCCATTGCCGTGTATGCGGGCATTGTAACCTCGGTGTGACCCAGGCGTTGGCAGGCGGGTCTGAAACCTGAACACTGAAACCAGGTACCAGGCACCAGGTGTCAGGTGTCAGAAACTGAAAAAGCAAGACCTGAAACCTGAACACTGAAACCTGAACACTGAAACCTGAACACTGGTCAATAGGTGTAAACTACTTTATGGCGAAAATGAAGGATGCCATCATTTTCAATCATCAATCGTCAATCATCAATCGTCAATCATCAATCGTCAATCATCAATCGTCAATCATCAATCGTCAATCATCAACCCCTCTCTACCGGCAGGGTGACCGTCACCTGAGCCCCCTTCTCCGGACCATTCTGAATCTCAATGGTGCCGCCGTGGCCCTCAATGATCTTCTTGACAATGGGAAGCCCCAGTCCGCTCCCCTTATCCTTTGTGGTAAAAAAGGGTTCCCAGATCTTGTTCAGGGTTTCATCGGGAATCCCGGGTCCCTCGTCGGAGAAGAGAATCGTCAGGGTATTTCCATGGGCAGATAATTCAATGTATATTGCCCCGCCTTCCGGCATGGCCTGCATGGCATTCATCAGGATATTCAGAAAGGCCTGATACAGCAGTCCGGGATCGGCCTTTATCTCCGGGATATCGTCGGCAAATCGCCTGTTGATCTCGTAGCCGTTCTTGTGGATCTCCAGAGCAAGGAATGCAAGATTTCTCTCTATGACCTCATCCGCTTTGCAGGGCATGAGGTTGGGTGCCTGGGGCCGGGCAAAATTCAGAAAATCGGTTACGATGCTGTTGAGCCGGTTGGCCTCCTGAACAATAACGTCTGCAAGCCGGGCTTCAGGGTAAGTACGGGCCAGCTTCTGTTTCAAAAGCTCTGCTGTGCTGCTAACAATTCCTAAGGGGTTGCGGATCTCATGGGAGATGCCGGCCACCATTTCGCCAAGACTCGCTAACCGCTTGGCATGGCTCAACTTTTCCTTTAGAAGGAGTCGCTCCTGGGCACGTTTCTCGATGATCTGCTCACCCCGTTTGACAACATGACGAAGGATAAAAAAAAGGAGGCCCATGATGACGACAGAGGTGACAATAATCCTGTGCCTGAAATGAATGATCGTCCGGTAATCCTCAGACAGGTCTTGAACAATTTCGAACACCCCGAGGATGGGCCCCTCGATGTTTGACAGGGGCTTTTCGGCCCTCAAAGGTACATAAGTTCGCAGCTTGCTTTCTCTCGGGGCTCGGAACAGTATGCCCCAGAATCCTCCTCTGCGAATCAGCCTGGAGCGTGATTTGCCAAGAAGCGCTTGCTTATAATCAATGCCACCCAAGCCTTTTCTCCCCACCAGTTTTTTGTCAAAGCTATAGAAGATCACATTCTGTTCACGGTCAAAGATGTTGACCGTGTCCACACTAAAGCTGTGAAGGGTGTTCCTGACCACTTGGTCGAGGCGGTCAAACAGAACTTTGTTCCGTAGTTGAATGACTTGACCAAACTGAAGGGCCGCAGGGATAATAAACTGGAGGAAGACCTGATGGTTCAGGTTTTCTGCCATCAACAGGGCGTAATCTTCGCTCTTTTTCAAAAGCATTGTCTCGGCCCGGTGGGCGATTACCATGGACAAGGCCAGGGAGCCCAAAAGGATTACAATAAGGCTGGTAAAAGTAAAATACTTAACCAGCTTAAAGGGTTTTATCCGTTCTATATCCTTTGGGTCCATCATGTGTCGGTTTGGCCCGTTTAGCCGGTTTGGCCCGTTATGACCGTTTCAAGTATACACTCTAAACCATTATCCGGTAGGACCCTATCTCCTGATGTTTTGAAGCGATCATTTGGGCTCTGTTCTCAAAACCGTTTCGTCCCATCATCCCGTAGGTAAATTCTTTGCCGGCCTCAACGCCCGGCTGATCCAACGGATTGATCTCGAGAAGCCCGCCCGCGTACAGGGTCTGAACCTCAAGCAGGAACAGAAGCTCTCCCACAGTAAAAGGATTGATTTCAGGGAGCCTTATTGCGGTGTGAATGCGGCGGGCCTGTGTCAGGGCAAACTCGGTGGCTTGCTCTTCGGCTTGCATGAGATCATTCAGCGTATGCCCCCCGAGGTAGCTGACCGCATCCATATGATTGAAGCCTGAAGGAATCTTGACGGTTTTTCGGAATTTTCCCACCGTAAGAAAGGTGATAACCTTGTCAAAGGGGCCCTCCATGTAGAGCTGGAGTTGGGAGTGCTGATCAGTGGCACCGAGCGCCTTTACCGGGGTTGGTCCTACATGCACCACCCGACCGTTCACGTCGAGTCGTTTGCCCAGGCTTTCTGCCCAGAGCTGACGGTACCAGTCGGCTACATCCCGCAGGGCATCTGAATAGGCCATCATGACAGAGATCGGCTTCTTTTTCACAGTGTAGGCCAGCACCTGAAGTACGGCATTCATGGCCGCCGGGTTTTTCCACATGCCTCCCTTCTTGCAAGTCCTGTCGGCATTTCGTGCTCCAGCAAGAAGTTCAGCAATATCAATACCGGCCACAGCCGCCGGAAGAAGCCCAACAGGGGAAAAAACAGAAAAACGTCCTCCCACGCCTGGATGAATAGAAAGGGTTTTGTATCCTTGCTCCCCGGCAAGGGCTCTCAAATGACCGTGCTCGGGATCTGTGGTAGCAATGATGCGGGTTGAGTGTCTTTTGCGGCCAAGTCTTTTTGTCAGCCTGTCCCGTACTATGAGAAATTGGCTCATGGTTTCAGCGGTCGCTCCGGACTTGCTAATCACATTAAATACCGTTTTCTCAAGATTGACCAGGTTCAGCAGTGCGCTAAAGCCCTCAGGGTCAATATTGTCCGCAAAGAAGACCCTCGGCAGGCCCTTGCGTTTGGCTTCCGGAAGGAGGTTGTGCTGTGGATGAGCAAGGGCCCGAAACAGGGCAATACCGCCAAGGGCGGACCCACCGATGCCAAGTACGACAAAGTCCTCACACTCCTTGATAACCCGCCTGGCTGTCTTCAAGACCTTCTTTAAGGCCGCCTGGTCGTAGGGGAGTTCGTAAAAAGGGAGGTCTCCGGCTCTCCTTCGCTGTTGCAGGTTTTGATGAACAACTTTGAACGGCTCTGACATGGCGTGGATCTGTTCCATGGTCAGGCCGTGCCTGCGCCCAACAGCATCGGCCATCATCCCGCCGAAGTCCAGCATCACCCTCATGGAGCGTGCCCAGGACTTGTCATCCCAGCGTTTCATTGGAACTCCTTTCGTGTGTCGGTTTGGCCCGTAAGGCGCCTGTGGCGCCGTTGGAGGCTTAAGGTCGGAGATAAAAACGCGTTGGAGGTTAGAGGTTGGAGGCAAAAAAATCTTTTTCTTCTGCCTCAAACCTCAAGCGAAGCGTTCCTCAAACCTCAAACGGCGCGAGCATCTGGCGAAGCGTTCCTCAAACCTTGAACGGGGCGAAACGACTTCCGGCAAACCGGCTCAACGGAGCGGCTTGGCAACTACCTGGCCTACGTAAAGGTCCAGAAATCGCTTGGAGGCTGCGGATTTAATGATGGCTACTGTATCTGCTCCTTTGGCCGTACCTGCCATGGCTACCACCTCTTTGCCTTCGGCAATCAGGCCTGCGTCTGTTGCCTCCATAACGATCTCGCAGCAGACCTTGATCCCCTGGCCCAAGCGCCTCAAGGTGTTGGCGACAAGGAGTGTGGGATAGACCCCGGAAAACTCTTTTGCCAGGGCAGTTTCGATGGAGTGGGTCAGGATCGTTCCTTTGTAGATATGGGCTCCCATCTCGATTATTTCCTGATAGGCATCATCCGAGAACTGATCCTCGTTTGGCTTTAGGAAGCCTACTGAATGTGCGACCACTATTAGGTTCACATCCTCACCCTGCAGGGTTCGCGCTGCCATGGTACCGGTCTTACCCGAGGTAGATGCCACTACGACATCCTTATACCCCTCATCGTGGACCAGTTTGTGAAGGATATTCATGCAGGCCTGGGTGTTTTGAGGGCCAGGCTTCTCAAAATATTCGACCAGACGTTTCATGAGACCCCTTAAACCTCCGTATCAATATCAATTTAGGGCATCCTTCATTTTCGCCATAAAGTAGTTTACACCTATTGACCAGTGTTCAGGTTTCAGCCCGCCTGCCAACGCCTGAGACAGCATTCAGCTTATATGCCGGCATGTCTGGCAATGGCGGGCAG
>JAUWXF010000206.1 GCA_030616475.1 Desulfobacterales bacterium | reverse complement strand
GATCTTCGTCTGCCCGCAACTCGCCGCCACTGCCAATCCTTCACAATATGTAGTGCCGCATTAATCCTTGACACACAACCCCTTTTTTGCTATATCCTCTATTCAAAAAAGCAAGTTCTTATCCATCATGGTGGCCATGACGGCCATTTTTGGGTTGCTCCTTAAGTTGTTTGGCTAGATCTCTATCTGAAGTCTGATCTTTTTGGCAATATTCTTTGCCAACTCCTCTCCTACCTCTTGAAAAAAGGGTAATAGGGGTAGGTCCTCACTATACCATTCTATTGTTTTTATCAACTCCTCCTCAAAATCTGTCTTAGCCTTAAGACCAAATTCTTTCTTTGCTTTCTCAGTTTCCGGCCTCCGGCCCGTCAGGCCTACGCTAATTTAATCAAGGGTAAACCCCCGGCTCTGCCGGGGGACTCCCAGAGTTTGACATTTCCGGGAATATGCTTTTCAACTTTTTGCTATTGGTTAAAGCTACGGCCCAAAGGTCGGCACGGTGGCCTACCCTACGTAGGGCGGGCCACCGTGCCCGCCAGCAATGCTTTTCAAGCCTCCGGCTTTGCCGGGAGGTACATGACAGTTCCTTTGTGCCGGTCTATAATGCCATAAACCGTGGAAAGGCCCAAACCGATCTTCTTTCCCTCCTTCTTGGCGGCAAAAAAGGGATCAAAAATATATCGTAGAGATTCAGAGGGTTATATTATCGGAAGGCATTGTAGTGATTCTTTTGGGAAGTCTCGAATTCATGGTGTTTTGTCAAGGGCGGCGGTCTTCGTCTTTTTTCGGTGTCGGTCAATCATGTCGGCTAAGGTAGTTGAATCCAGGATCTTGTAAATAGCTGTCTGGATATCATGCCAGATCTCATAAGTGACACATTCTTTGACCCGATCGCATAGTCTATCATCATCAAGACAGTCCACCAAAGACAAGGAGCCTTCCAGGGCCTGGAGAATATCATGCAATGAAATTTCACGCGGCTCTTTGGCCAGCACATACCCCCCATAGGCCCCCCGGGCACTCGTTATGAGTCCGGATGCCTTCAGCAATGGAATAATCTGCTCCATGTATTTCATGGAAATATGCTCCCTCTCCGCCAGTTTCCTTAACGAGACAGGCCCCGTACCGTAATTTTCCCCGATATCCACCATCGCCCTGGTGCCGTAACGTCCCTTCGTAGATATCTTCATATCTATACCTCATGTCCTTGAAAACCTTCATGCCACGTGAAGCGAAGCCCCCGCACCAAAGGCGGCGGTTTCGATACATAAGACAGCTTGTTTTGATCATATCTGAACCGGACGGCTTTGTGAAGTCTAAGCCGAGCGTAAGTCACGGTAACGTCAAAGTTAGCCTTACATAATGCTTTACAATGAGAATTTACTCTTTTCTAAAATCCCCCCTGAATCCCCCCTTTTATAAAGGGGGGTAGGGGGGATTTCTTGTCCCCTTTGGGTTCCGACTTTGACGGGGCCCTGGCGAGTAAGTTGACCCTTGGAGTAACAACAGACGGAATAGGGATCATATCCTTTAACTTAGCTCCGCTTCGCTCCCTCCGGGGCGCAGGCCCTACGGGCCGGAGGGAGCGTTACATAAAATCGTAAAGCGATTTTATAACTGGCAACTTGGAAGAAAGTCACAGTGCGTGAAAAAAAAGCTTGACATTTCGCCTTTATTACCTACCATTCTGATCGGAATTAGAGGTATGTGGCTAAGTGCTGGGGAACGACCTTGGGATTCTTGTAATATAACGTCTCAGAAATTCTACAACCTGTTGAAACTATGGATATTTATTGGCGGTGTTCTAACCCACCCGCCTTGCCTGAGCGAGAGCGATGGCGGGCAGGTACTCATCAAAGGGTTGCGAGGGGTGGCACAGGCTAAGCTTTGCTTGCCTGTGCATATGCACGGGCAACCTCTGGTTAGCCCGTGGCACCCAGCGGGCAGGTGCTCGGTTGTGGGAGGGGCTTTCTAGCCGCGGCAATCGGGGCTGAAAGCCCCTCCCACAGCGCCCTGGCGCGACAGATCGTAGGGGCGGGTTTATCCCGCCCGAATGACAGGCGGCGTAAAGCCGCCACTACGAGAAAAACCCGGCCCGCCCTGGCGCGACAGAAGCTGGACAATGCCACGGAGAGAAAAACCGGGTCTGGGCCAGGGTTTTGAAAAATGACGCAACCGATAGACGAAAGACGTTAACTTGAGACAAATAGGAACTGAAAGGAAAAAATATAATGGTGAATGGTAACAACATCATGTGTGTTGGGGGGGCGATGTTGTTGCTTTTTGGTATGATAGGAACCGGATGGACGTTCACGCCTGTCAAGACCTACAACCGGCCCAAGCCCTTGATGGACTATGTACCTCAGGAGATCGCCAGGTTTGATACCCTCTACCGGGAGCTTTCCGAGATGGACTGCAGAGGTTGTCACGGGAGTAGCCTTGCGGACCGAATGCACTATTCGGAACTTGGTTTGACCGGATTGTGTACGCCCTGCCATGCCATCATATCGACTCCGCCTTATGTTGAGTTAATCAATGACTGTACAACGGTCGGCTGCCACAGCGGCTCTGACCTAGGCCCACTGGATGTGGCCGGGACCCCTCCAAACGGGTGGCATCATTATACGGATGAGTCCTATACAGACCAGTGTATCGCCTGTCACGACCCCGGGGTTCTGGATAGGGTGGTGGACGATGAATATGTGCCCTTTGCCCAGTATCCGCCCTCGGTGGTAACCCCCTCGCCGTTTTCCTGTGAGAATTGCCACTGGGAACAGCCGGTTATTGCAAATACATTAACTATTCCTTGGCAAAACGGGGACCCTCAGGCTAATAATCCGTATGGCCAGGGTGAAATGGCAAAGGCGGGGCATCCGTCGACCTTTGATCACAATGACCCGTACACCGCGTACCAAATGAACGGGTCGACGTCTGGCTTTTGGAACGACTACTATGAATACAATAAAAAGATTGAAAGCAACTTTGACACCCATCATATGCTCTTTAACGGCAATGTCTGGACAGACTGCACAAGGTGTCACGCCGTGGATCCTGATGATCCAGACTATATAGATCCTTACAACGAGGAGCTGATCCGCTACTGTGAGACGTGCCATGATGTGGCGACCCTTCATGCGATCGAGCCGCATGTGGGTACTGGCGGCACAGGTGATCCACCGGCCGTAAACGGCTGGGAGGCCGCAGGCTTTCATCTGCCTGATGTAAGCAATACGGATACCACGGATGTGGCGCCCACGGTTTACAGAAACTTCAGCGCCAACGAGCAGTGCTACGGCTGCCATGCTGATGATCTACCCACCTGGATCCCCGATGCGCCGGTAAGTCAGCCTCAGATTACGGACATCACGCCGGAAATCGGGGCCTGCGATGTGTACGTAACCTTGACAGGTAACTACTTTGGCGACGTTCACACCGCGGACAGGGACGTTTGGATCAAGTCGACCTCAGGCGGTGTCTACTCTAAGGTCCCCGTGATGTCCTGGACGAGCACGCAGATCGAGTTTCAGATCCCCTGCTGGGTCTACTCCGTGGGTAACTACAAGGTGGTGGTTGACACAGAGACCGGACCTGCCAGCAATGTGATCATCTTCACACTCAAGAGCGGTGGTTCGGTGGATAGCATCTCGCCGACCACAGGCGCCTGCCGCGAGATCATCACGGTAAACGGAACCGACTTTGACGGCTCTCAGGATGTCATCGGCGGGTCTTCCGGGACCTTTGGCGTCTACAAGATGGTCCAGGTGGTGTCCTCGGCCGGCACATTCCAGGCCACTGCCTATGGCGCGTGGAGTCCGACGACTTTTAAGTTCCGCATGGGCGATCTCTTTGAAGATACCGACATGGACTTCATTAGGGATGCGGGCGAACCGCTCTTAAAGCAGTGCGAGTATCTTGCCCTTGGCACGTATTCCGTTTACGTGAGGTCGATCTACTACGAGGATATGGATACCTCTGGTGGCTACACTAACGGTGACGTGATCCACCAGATCACAACAAGTGATCCGGAATACTTCACGCTGGAAGACACACTTGCTGTCTATGCCGTATATCCGAACCAGATCGAGCGGTCGCACTACTGTGAAATCATGGGCGATGCCCAAGGCAACGAGGACAATGTCTGTGATCCGGGTGAACCCTGTTATGTGCAAAATTCCATTGTCAAGATCTACGGCTGGGGCTTCGGCCCGTCGCAAGGCAACGGCAAGGTCTATATCGGCACAGGCCCCATGTACTTGTCCGATACGGGTCTTGAGTTGACCAGGGTTGTATGGACCAGCCTTCTGATCAAGGCCGCCGTGGATGTGCCTCCGGGCGCAAAGGGTATGCAGCTTTATATCTGGGTCGAAAAAGACGGTGTCAAGACAAACGCCTCTTACGGCTATCCAGGGCTGTTCATCTTGAACCAGGAGACATGTTCGTAAAAGGTGAAAGGGTGGAGTCAGAAATGGCTCCGCCTTGCGTCTACGTCAACATATTATGTTCTTTTAGAACCAGAATGTCTTAGATATGCAAAAGCTGTCACCACTTTTCGATCCTGTGAGCCGATTATCTTCTTCAAGCCACATAACAGATTCGGCCAAGCCATCCAAGATGCAACAGATAGGACCATACTCACGTACTCCCTTACCAACTCGACATGTTCCCTGATCCAGCTCCTTTCGTCTTCCACTAATCCCGTCTTGCTCTCCTTGATCCGCCGGCAAAAAAAGTAAAAAACCTCCTTGCGCTTGAGAAATCAAGCAGACAGAATGCTTTTGACATAACAAAACTATCATCAACGAGGTGATACGATTACTTTCGCAAACTTCCCTGGCACACAATAGTATCTGCGCCCCTCAACGATCTTCGTCTGCCCGCAACTCGCCGCCACTGCCAATCCTTCACAATATGTAGTGCCGCATTAATCCTTGACACACAACCCCTTTTTTGCTATATC
>JAUWXF010000347.1 GCA_030616475.1 Desulfobacterales bacterium | reverse complement strand
TATTAGGTGACATGTTCATCGTCATATTTCATGACATATGACGGAAGGCTTGTCAAGCTTTTTCTGTACCGATTCCTCCCTTCAACTCGCTCAGTTTTCTTACAAGGCTGATTTTGACCTCAAGAATACCGTTTTAAGGCCTTATTTGGCACGAAATCTGACGTTTTGTTTTGTAATGTCTGATAGTTGGCGACCCCCTTCGACCGCCCTATTGTCGATGCCGGCTTTTTTGCGAGCTGCTGAAACAATCCTGTTAATCTGGGGGATGATGCAAGGAGCGAATAAGTTTTGATTTTTTATGGTCATGGTGATAACATCACAACGAAATCTGTATGGGAGGCTTATTATGGGACAACAGGCACTGAAACAGCCAGGCACCAATCATCCTTTTGTCACAAGAAATGAGGATGTGTGCAATGGTAGCCCTATCATCGAAGGTACCAGGACACGGGTTATCGATATTGCAATTGAATATGAAATACTGGGGCACTCTCCGGATGAAATCATAGATCACCATCCACATCTCAACTTATCTCAAGTCCATGACGCCCTTTCTTACTATTATGAAAACAGAACTGAACTGGATAACAGCCTTGATCGGGACAGGGAACTCCTAAGGGACCTAATAAAGAAATTCCCATCCAAAATGGCACAGGCCTATGGCCAGAATTAGAATCTACACTGACGAAAGTGTTAATGTTGCCATAGCGGAGGGTCTGAAAAGAAGGGGTCTCGATGTGCTTTCCGCACGAGATGCGGGGAACCTTGGTTTGACTGACCAAGAACAAATGCTTTTTGCCGAGGAGGAAAAGGCTACCATATTTACCCATGATACGGACTTCCTCCGACTCGCCGCCAAATGGCCTGGCGAACAGAAGACGCATTATGGAGTTATCTATTGCCATCAAAAAGATTACAGTGTTGGGGAATGCGTCCGAAGGCTCAAGTTTTTGACCACGATGTTAACATCAGAAGATATGATTAATCATATTGAATTCTTATAAGATGATTTTTCATCTAAACACACTTCCACTGCCCCCACTTCTAGTAATCGCATAGGTTTTTACCACCCTCTTAAAGTTCTGGATGCAAGCCTCACCCCTAAACTCCCAACAACTTTTCCCGATCGGTCATTCCATGTCTTAAAAGCACGATTTTGACCCCCAAAATGCTGTTTTAACTTACATTTCGCACTTGAGGAAATAGGTTTGTTGAATTCATTGCGCTAAGTGGCCAGGAGACGCCTAACTACCCGATTTGCCACTAAATTAAAAATCTAGACTTTTGGGTTAGTTTGCCC
>JAUWXF010000280.1 GCA_030616475.1 Desulfobacterales bacterium | reverse complement strand
TTGAAACTGTAGGGCAGTTGTCGCAGGCATCTCCTACTCCGTCTGCATCTGCATCTGCCTGGTCAGCATTAGCCGTTGAAGGACAATTATCGCACACATCACCAACACCATCCTCATCAGCATCCTCCTCTGTGACTGTTATCTCAATCCGTGTCTTCGCCACCTTGTTCTCATCATCCTTGACCGTGAGGGAGATGATGTGGTTTCCTAATGAAAGACTCGATGTAAAGGAGCTGGAATAGCTTAAAATACCATCAATTGAGGATGACCACTCGTAAAACTCAACAGAACCATCAATATCATGGGCTACTGCAGAGAAGGATATAGGGGCCCCTTCCATATGACACGAACTTTCTGGGCTCGATATCATCACTGTCGGTGCGTCGTACATCCTGGTGTTCTTCTCGTCGTAGTTGAACATGGGCCAGCCGGGGTTATCCGATGTTGCCCCTGTTTCCCAGATGTAGAGGTTACCGTCATTTGAGCCTATAACGATCTCGTTCTTTCCGTCTCCGTCTATGTCCGCTACGGCTGCCGAAGACTCAACAAAGCCATCGGTAACCTTTGGGAAACCGTCCAATAAAGTACCGTTGATATGCCAAGCATAGACCTTGCCGAAGTTTGTGGTCTCTCCAGTTTCTTCATTGAACCAATGGATGTACGTGCCCGAGATTATCTCTAGTTTGCCGTCGCCATCTAAGTCGGCCAACGCGGGGGAGTTCTTTATGCCACCTTCGCTTCCTTCTACGAAAGGAAATCCGGGTAGTAATTCACCATTCCAGCGATAGGCATACACACGAGGTGGGTACGTGCTCGTCAAAACTACGTCTAGCATCCCGTCTTCATCGAGGTCTGCGAGGGCCGGGGAGGAGGTAGATGTCTCGCCCGCTCCAACCGGGAAGCCGTCGAGGAGGCTGCCGTCCATGTTCCATGCATAAATACTTCCGTTTGCAGAAACCGCCACTATCTCTGGATCGCCATCGTTGTCTAGGTCCCCTAAAGCCGGAGCAGTTGCATACATACCATCGGTCTGGAAAGCCGTCAATTCCTCCCCATCGCCTTTAATGACATGTATCTTCCCGTCAGTTCGACAGCCTACAACGATATCTAGGACTCCATCGCCATCCATATCCCCTATCGCCGGGGTTGAGAGATTACTGCTACCAAGGGATTTCGACCAGTACAGGGTTCCATTGCCGTAAAAGTTATAGAGAATGCCCTTGTCAGAGCCTATGATCACCTCGAATTTTCCATCTCCGGTTACGTCTGCTACGGCTGGCGAGGAAAATGTAGAGCGCTCGATCTCATAATACCACAGTAGATCGCCGGTTAAGTCATAGGCAGAGACGTAAGCCGCATATCCTGGACCCATATAGGGGGACTCCATAGTTGTTATCACGATTTCTAAGAGACCATCGTCGTTTATATCCGCAATGGCTGGGGATGAGTAATAGAAATAGGGTTTATAAGACGACGATAGTTTCACATATTTAGGCCATCCAGGCAGGGGAGTACCGCTCTGGTCCAGGACATAGAGATAGCCTGATTCCGTGCCGACAACTATCTCCAATCCGTTGTCCGGGTTTTGGTCTATGTCCACCACGACAGGCGAGGAGATTATCTCCCCACCAAGGGCTATGGGCTGTGCCAAGGCGCCGGGGAGGCACAGGAGGCTTGTCAAGACAGCGAAGGTTGATAAGACGATGATTTTATTGGTCATGGTATGACCTCCTTTCTCAACAATTCGGAGCTGAAATCGAACAAGTTGGTAGTGCGGTTCAAACGACGATACCAGGCTCAGCAGGAGCTGACTATAAGTATTTTAAGTTTTCACAAGAAATTTGAGGTTCATTTGTTGCCTCCAGTCGTCAAATGCGGTTGTTTGCGGACCAAAGGCCATTCAGTGGCTTTCCTGGCCAATTGTGGAAAATGCGAGGCTGAGAGCCTGGTTAAAGGCGTTGTTTAGCCCAGCTGTGCCCGCAAATATGTGTGTTCCAATTTTGGAACAACAAGATCCGTACGGTGTATGCGAGTTCCGATATCATTCGAACTGCGGAATGTCAATGGCGGATAGCCCCCATTTTGGGGTAGGGAATTCCTACTTTTTGGTGACGCTTTTTCGGTCCGTGAGGTTGGCCGTGAAGAAGTACCATATGTTGAGGTCATTCATTGTGACCGTTGGGTATCGATTTCTAGCAAGAATCTTCCATTCTCAGCCCGTAATTTTATTGTAGATATATAACCATCTCCCCCGCCTCAGACCACAGATGCTGAAGTACATCTTGCTTGCCATTATCGGTACTTATCCCATCCCCAATCGTAGTATAGATATCATACCAAATCCCATTTGAAAACGAAAAAGAGGCTGTAAAGATCTCTGTTTGACATCTGTGTCTCAAAACATGGGTTGTCAAAACACAGATTTCCTCACAGTATCTTTGATGGTGTGACCAAGAATCCGAGTACAACTTCCTTGCCAACAGATATACTCGTCTACCAGACGATTTTATTAAAGATTTGTATAACATATCACAAAGTTTGTCAAGATCTGGGCCAAGATTCGAGGCAACCGATAGGCTGGATGGTATTTTCAGGGGTAGGTCTGAGAAATTCAGGCTGGAACTATGCGGGGTCAGCCCTGAGAGCCCCACTTCTTGAGCACACCTCCTTGCGCTTTTCAGGGCCTTTGTACCGCTCGACAACCCCTGCCCACATGCTTTAGCCGACATGCCACTTCTGCTGTTGGACGTGTGGAATA
>JAUWXF010000306.1 GCA_030616475.1 Desulfobacterales bacterium | reverse complement strand
TATTCCACACGTCCAACAGCAGAAGTGGCATGTCGGCTAAAGCATGTGGGCAGGGGTTGTCGAGCGGTACAAAGGCCCTGAAAAGCGCAAGGAGGTGTGCTCAAGAAGTGGGGCTCTCAGGGCTGACTTCGCATAGTTCCAGCCTGTATTTTTCGGTCTCGCACCTGAAAACACCCATCCAGCGTATTGTTTCACCAGGAACCCACCCAACTGATTGACAAAACTTCCGATTTCGTTTAGGTATGTTCAACACGATAGAGAACGGATAATGGGCACCCGTAAAGAATACGAAGCGATTGATTGGAAACGCCTATTAGGGGAGTTTGAAGTCTTTGGGCCGGACGATGAATTCAAACAAATCGATACGGACGCATTTGTGCGCTCTCTGGCAGATCCTGTTCCCGAATTTGTGGAGGTTTTTCTATCAAGCAAAATAGAGAGGGGAATCAACCGCGATCAGGCCGTTCGGGATCTTTATGGTTTCCTGCTGGAAAAGCGCTACAATGAGCGGCTCAATCTGCTCCACTTTGCTTTCGAAATTCTCGATGACAACACCTACCTTCCGGAAGAAATCATTAATCGAACTCCGTTCCCCCACGAAGACGGTACACCAAAGTTCAGGCATCATCTTAATCCCGATTTCAAACTACAGATTGACAAAGGGCTAAGTTACAAAAAGCACTAACAATTGATCTACCAAGTTTTATGATTTCAATGACAAATCGCGATAAAATCGTTTGGTTGCTGAGCAAAGCTTTTGGCAAGTTGTGTTGCAAGTTTAGGAAAAGCGGGAAAAGCGGGACGTTCATAAAGGGAAAAGCGGGACGTTCATAAATATATAAATAACTTCCGGGTACGAAGTTAAGTGGTTGATATTGTGAGATTATACAAGACCTAACAACTCATTGGACCATACCGCTTACAGCGGCTGCTAAATTCTGACATTGAGGTTGCAGAAATTCCGAGATACTCAATTGAGGTGATGACTTGATCATCCTATTTCAGGACGGTTCCTTGGTCCCGGCATCGGAAAGGGATGCCGATACAACTTCAAAAACCTCATCAACAGTGATCGCTTTCATACACTTCGGATCAGTACAATCGGTCTTTCGATGATTATAGGCTGAAAGACACGGGCTGCAGGCTAATCCCGCAAACAGGCAGGTCGTATGCTGGCCAAGCGGGGCGTACAGCGCAGGGGTCTCCGGCCCGAACAGGACGATGTTCTTGATGGCGGTCAGCCCCGCAAAGTGCGCAGGACCCCCGTCAGCCGTGACCAGCACATCGGCTAGATTCAGCAAATCGAGCAAATCCTTGAACGAAGTCTTGTCGGTAAAGTCGATACACCGTTCGGGGCCGACATGACCAAGTATCCTTGCGGCTTCCCGGCCTGCTCCCTTCAGGCCGACCACGATGACCACTGCGTTGAATCGCTTGATGATCCTCCGGCTTAAGGCCGCATAGTTTTCTACTGGCCAGGCCCGCACTGGCAGCAGGTCGCCTGCATTGGGGTTGAGCAGCACCAGGTGTTCAGCCTCATCCACCACAGGGTTGATGGCAGTCAGACGTGCTTTGAGGCTCTTCAGGTCTGCTTCGCCAGACCGGTAACATGGATTCACCAGATCCCGTTCTGAAATTGCCTCTTTTGTAAGGGGATATTCGCCCTCTCGCTCAATCGATTTGACTAAGGCCAGAAAGTTCCTGGCCATGTGTTGGTGGGGATTGTAAAGGACCCGGTGGGTCATGTAGCTCCCACGGTAGAGCCCTTCCTCATGATATCTTCCGTACCCGACCCGCCTACGGGCACCGGCAAGACCACTCAACAAGGACGAAAAGCGAGAAAAAAGCTCTAAGTCAAAGACCGTATCCAGATGTGCCCTTCGCATCACCGCCAGGGCCTTGAGCGTGCTGGAAAGAAAATCAAGCGGAGAGCGAATGTCAATGGTCAGCACACGTTCTGTGGGAACAACATCGAGGATGTCCACTGAAAATCGGTTTTGCTCAAAGATAAGAAAGTAGAGCTCTGCTCCCGGATATCGTCTGAGCACATACTTCATCGCAGGATAGGCAAGGATGGCACTTCCCATCTCCGAAAGCTCTATAAAGAGCATCTTCCTCGATATCGTGCCCTGCAGCGGTTCATGCCTTCGCCCATACTTGAGGCGGTCAAGGATTCTGTATGCAAGGGAAACAAAGAAGCAAGCCGGGATGCCCGCCCATTTGTCAATGGCCCTGATAAGATCAAGATTCATCTCCAAGTA
>JAUWXF010000255.1 GCA_030616475.1 Desulfobacterales bacterium | reverse complement strand
GATTCTCAAATCCCGCCCTTCGACGATTACCCCTGTACCGACACCGTATATCCGGCGGCCTTTTAGCGCTGTTCATTCCAAAACAATGGCTGGGATTATAGCAGACCGGTTTGTTCGAAAACAGCCAAAATAGACTCAATCCCACACAATTTCAGTCCTTGAACAGATCTGGCTCCACCACCCCGGCCCCGTTGAGCATCAGAATCACAACCCACATGACTAATGAACAAACCGGGGGAATGGCATTTAGCATGGTGCTAATGCGCCTTCAGGCTCTACGGGGCAGGCATCCTTCATAAGCCCGCCTGCCATTGCAAGGCACGAGCGGGCAGGCCCCCACTCAAAACGATAAACCCGAACCACCATATGTTGCGGACCTTTTTCCCTTGACACACAACTCACTTTCTCCTATACTCGGCCCACCAAAAAGCGAGTTCTTATCAACTTATCAACTCAACTCAACTTATCAACTTATCAACAACTCAACTCAACCAACCAACTCAACTCAACAACTATCAACCCACACTGGGCATTCCAACGCGGTAAGGAGATGTCGCCAAGGGGGGTGATCAAGTGTCCTCAGCAGTAAACTCGAAAAAGCCCGGCAGAAAAAAGGCATGGTTGGTGGGGCTGGTTGTGGGTATCGTGTTAACAGTAGTTACGGTACTTGCATCCGGTTTCATGATTGAAACTACAAACAAAGATACCTTCTGCACCAGTTGCCACATCATGGCGCCCTTTAGAACCTCATGGCAGGAGGCGGTGCATGGCGGCAAGAACCCGCAGGGGTTTGCGGCTCAGTGTGTCGATTGTCACCTTCCGCACGGTAATTTTTTTCAGTTTTTCATGGTCAAGGGCATCACCGGTACGGGTGATGTGATACAAAACTTCTATATTGACGGGGCTGAGTTTGATTGGGCCGCTAATGCAGAAGAGAGGCTCCTTAAGTTTACCTTTGACAGTGCCTGCCGACATTGTCACCATGTTTTGACCCCTCCCGGGATGAGTGCCGGCGGTTTTATCGCTCATCGTGCCTACTTGCGCGGAGATACGAAAAAGAGATGCGCCGAATGTCATCCCC
Organism: Desulfobacterales bacterium; assembly: GCA_030616475.1. Taxonomy (GTDB): domain Bacteria; phylum Desulfobacterota; class Desulfobacteria; order Desulfobacterales. Next base: position 2,391 of record JAUWXF010000255.1, on the reverse strand, counting down.
GTGTTGGCCACAAAGACATGATTGAGACGGCGAATGTCTTTTTTAAGAAAACATAGGGTGATTTATCTGGTAAGGAAACAGAAAACAAACATGTTTTGGGGTTGAAAGGGGGATATTATGAAGCATTCACTTGGAAAAATTGGGATAATATGCCTTGTCCTGTTCATGGCGGGAACGGCCACTATTGCCTTAGCAGCACAAGCGCAATTTCCCAATTTGGCAGACAAAAAGGAACTCGTGATAAAAAGAGGCTTCACCAAGGAAGCGTTGAGCTGCATTGAATGTCATGCTAAAAAGATGCCCGGCACTGTTGAGGCATGGAAGAAAAGCAATATGAGTCACGCGGGCGTTTCATGTTATGACTGCCACGCAGTGGAGAAAAGATCACCCATGGCAAGCCAGTGCGAAGGGGTCAAGGGAACTGATACCTATATTTCGCCCATGGTTTCATCAAAAACCTGTTCGCGGTGTCATCCCGCGGAAGTTGAGCAATTCTTAAACAGCGGCCATGCAAAGCTGGCGAGCAAGGCAGTGTGTGACGCGACAAAGTTAAACGGCAAGTTGCAGGGGCTGATGTATTATCACGAAGGCGCCGGATTTATGGACAATAAGAAACTCACCCTTGACGGACTGACCCCCAAAGGGATGCCGCCTTATAACCGCGTCTCCAGGGCCTCCGGCTGCCAGATGTGCCACGGGACCCAGGTAGAGTTAGGCCCGGATAATAAGCCCATAAATGAGACATGGCCCGGCGGGGTTGGCACAAGGTACCCGGACGGTTCTATAGGAACATGTACGGTGTGTCATACCCGGCACAGGTTCTCCATTGCTGATGCGAGAAAACCCGAGGCCTGCGGGGCCTGTCACCTTGGGCCGGATCATCCGAACATCGAGATATATTTCGAGAGTAAGCACGGCCAGCAATATCTTTCACATGGTGATGAGTGGGAATATGATAGCGCCCCCGACACCTGGGAACCGGGCGATTATACCGCACCTACCTGCGCCACTTGCCACCTTAGTGGTATCGGTGAACTGCCCACCACGCACAGGGTAAATGACCGGCTAAAATGGGATTTGGTGCATAAGAAAAGTGTCCTTCGTAGCGGTGAGCGTGGTGATGGCGAAAAGGGCGACAAGGAAATGAGAAAGGTCTGCGCCAACTGCCACGGCCTGACTCATACCGACGTCCAGAGAAGGACCCTGGACAATGCGGTTGAACTGTACAACAAGTACTGGGCCGGTGCGGTCAAGATGAAGGAAGAACTACAGAAAAAAGGCCTTCTGAAAAAGAATCCATGGAGAGATGGATTCCAGGAACTCGAGTACTACCTCTGGCATCATGTGGGAAGACGGGCCCGCCAGGGTGCTGCCATGAACGCACCGGATTATGCGCATTGGCACGGCTTTTTCCAGCTTTTTCAGGTGTACTATGATATGGAAAGTATCTATGATTGGCGACTGAAAAACAACAAGATTGAGGATCTCAGTACTGTTATGAGTACAGCACCAGACTAAAAACCCACCACTACTTTTAACAAACTCCCCGCCACTTCTTTTCGAGGGGCGGGGAGTTTTTGTCTATGCGGTACTTCTAAACCTCGCTTATTTTTACCCCCTCCATTTTATCGCCCTGTTGAATTGAATCTACAACATCCTGGCCGCTCGCTACCTTTCCAAATACTGTGTGTTTTCCGTTCAAGTGCGGCTGGGCTGAATGCGTGATGAAGAACTGGCTCCCGTTCGTGTTTGGCCCGGCGTTCGCCATCGAAATTACTCCTCTTTCGTGTGTCAGTGTATTCTCATCTACTTCATCTTCAAAGCTGTAGCCTGGACCGCCACCGCCTGTGCGATATTATGGGTATTACAGCAACGTTTCTCGGGGACAACGCAAGAAGCAAAACCAGGATGGGTTGATACCCTGTATTCTCGAACCGGAGGAACCATCTAAGGAGTACCGTAAGAATTGGGCAAGACTGATACAAAAAATTTACGAAGTAGATCCCCTAACATGCCCCAAATGTCAGGGACGAATGAGAATCATTAGTTTTATTGAAGACGAAGAAGTCGTCAAAAAGATACTCAAGCATCTCGGTTTGTGGTTGTCAAACCAAAGCCCCCACCACGGGCCAATGGACCGCCTGGAGAACTTCACATACCCGCCTGCCTCGCCCACCTGCTATCGCCTGCTTGTCATCGCCCGAAAATCGCACGCAGCCATGGCAATGGCGGGCAGGCCTGAGCCTCGCGACCCGCCTGCCACCCGCCTGCCAACGCCTCGCTCGCAGGGAAGCTACAATGCCCGCATACACGGCAATGGCGGGCAGGTCGCCTGGCACTGCATACAGCCCAAACGCCGGCACCCGCCTGCCAACGCCTGAGACAGCATTG
>JAUWXF010000139.1 GCA_030616475.1 Desulfobacterales bacterium | reverse complement strand
CGAAATCCGAAACAAGCTCGAATCACAAATGCTCAAATTTTCAAAACATAGTACTCATTTTCCACCTTTGAAGGATAATACTCTCTTCCGTTTAGGTCATTTGAATTTTGTACATTTGGATTTGTTTCGTATTTCGAATTTCGTACTTCGAATTTCGATCAATCCTTTTTGGCAGAGCCACTGAACTCTGACCTTGCCCTGAGGGCAAGGGTTTCTATGCTAGACTAAAGGATATCTTAATGGAAAATTACGCCTTCAAATTAGAAATGGATGTTCGCGATTATGAATGCGATATGCAAGGAATAGTAAATAATTCTGTTTATCAAAATTACCTTGAACATGTTCGGCATGAATTTCTAAAAAGTATTGGAATAGATTTTAAAGAATATACACAAAAAGGTATCAATGTTGTGGTTGTCCGTGCTGAATTGGATTATAAATATCCTCTCAGAAGTGGTGATAGGTTTTGGGTTGGTTTAAGTATAACTAGAGAATCAAGAATCAAATTTGCTTTCAATCAAGATATTTATCGACTTCCAGATAATAGGTTGATACTTAAAGCGAAAATTATTGGAACAGCATTAAATCCAAGAGGTAGGCCGGAGCTACCTAAAGAGATTGAGAGAGTACTGAATTCAACAGAAAAGCAATCTAAAGTTTAATCAGGTAATAAGATCATTTACTGTTAAGGGCGTGGGTTGCCCTTATTCACTTACGGATGCCCCGGAGTTCACTGAGTTCATGGTGACAATACTATAGAACCTCTCAGGGGATCAGGCAGACACTTACGGGCTCGTACTGTCCTCATCCGGTATCTGGCACCTTTCGAAAAAAGGGGATCGCGGGTGGGAGATATGGATCAATGATGCCGACTATGAAAAAGCCCTGAACACTGTCGAGCAATACCTTAAAGAGAACCGGGAATTCAATACAACCGATGAACCCGTCGGTTATGAATACCACAAGACATTCACGGGGCTATGGGTATCTGCCATGTTGCTGGCATGCTATGTAGCCATCGCAATGGGTAATGACAGAGGGGTTTTTATCGGCACCTACGGGTCATCGTCGTCCCACATTTTGCGCGGAGAATTATACAGGAGCGTGACCTCCCTTATTATTCACACCAATGTCGTCCACCTTGCAGGCAACATTGTCGGTATCACCGTATTTGGCACCGCCGTGTGTGCCATCACTGGTTCGGGGGTTGGCTGGCTTATGATCCTTATCACCGGCATAGTCGGCAATGTGATGAATGCTGTCTTGTATAAGACGGGGCATCTTTCGGTCGGGGCATCTACTGCGGTTTTCGGGACAATCGGTATTTTGGCCGCACACCAGTTTTTCAAGAAATTTAGGCTACCCGGCGAGCGAATGAAGGCGTGGCTCCCCCTCGCTGGTGGCCTGGCACTCCTTGGTATTCTTGGTTCAGGGGAGCATACTGACTTGACGGCCCACCTGTTTGGCTTTACTGTAGGGATTATCTTGGGGGCGGTTTACAGTGTTGTCGTAAAACGGCGGCCGGCATGGGCCTATCAGGCTTGTTCCCTTCTTATTGCTCTAGTCGTCCTTGTCATGTCGTGGATGAGGCCTTTTGGTACAGAAAGGAAGGGGTCAGCACTTGACATTGGACAAAACCAAAACAATGAGTGGATTACTCTTCAAAAACATGAGCAAATGAACCTCCCCGCAGCAAGCTGCGGGGTATCAAAAAGGTATTTGTTTGTGTCCCCTCACCCTATCCCTCTCCCCAAGGAGAGGGAACTATAAGGAAACCCTGTAGCTTGCTACAGGGAATCTGTCGATTGATCATTACACAATTGATATCAGCTTTTCAGACAAACTCGAAAAGGATTCGGCGCAGGGAAAAAATGGAAGAGGCTGCAAAAGAATTGTCAAATGTCAATGGCTGCCCCCTTTTTCTGTACTCAAATGATATGCTAAGCACATGAAAAATGGATAATTGCACGGAACGAAATAAAATCGATAGCATTTATAGAAATATCCCATTGGATGAAATTCCATGGAATGTGGAGGCGCCGCCTGATGCTGTAGTTGAGTTAGTCGAGAGTGGGACTGTGAAACCATGCAAAACCATCGATCTTGGCTGTGGCACCGGCAATTGTGCCATCTATCTTTCAGACAGGGGATTTGACGTTACAGGGATAGATTTTTCTCCGACGGCTATCAAGATTGCTCAGGAAAGTGCAAAGAAAAAGGGTGCTAAGTGCACTTTTATTATGTCGGATATTCTTAGTAATTTGGATGAGGTCAAAGGAACGTTTGACTTTGCTTATGATTGGGAGGTATTACACCATATATTCCCAGAGAATAGGAATAAATATCTCGAGAATGTGCATAGAATATTAAATCGGAAGGGGAAATATTTTTCGCTCTCTTTTTGTGAAAAGAATCCGCAATTCGGTGGGATCGGAAAGTACAGAAAAACTCCATTGGGTACAGTTTTGTATTTTTCATCAGAAGACGAATTGAAAACTCTTTTCAGCAGATATTTTAGTATAATTGATCATCGAACTATTGAAATCTTCGGGAAATATGGTCCTCATATTGCAATCTATTCGCTGATGGAAAGAGAGTAGATCTACCTGTGTAATCACACATTATCAGCTTAGCAATAAAGTTTGATAAAATAAATCTATTGGGGGCTATTATGAAAAAAATGCTGATATATCCAGCCATAGCGTTGTTTCTTCTTAGTATTATCTTTTTGGCTTGTTCAAAAGGCGAAGATGTGGAATCAGAAAAAGGAAAAATTGAAAGAATGACTGACCATACAGCAGATGTTATTGTGGAAAGGATTCGAACCCCTATCGAGAAAGCACGTTCTGTCAGAGATAAGGAAGAAGACAGGATGAGAGGTATTGATGAAACGTTGAAAGAATGAAGGTCTTGCAGAGGAGAGCGGGGTCAGCCCTTACCTTGGGTTAGTACTTTTACTAGAAGCGGCACAGCCGGAGATACAGCAGGAAACCCATATGCATTTTCAAGCTGTAATCTTTGATCTGGATGGTACACTGCTTGACACCCTGGAGGATATTGCTAACTCGGCGAACAGTGCTTTGGTGAGGCATGGGCTTCCCACAAATGAGGTGGACGCGTATCGCTACTTCATCGGTGATGGGGTAACTATGCTTATCTCGCGTGCACTACCTGCTGAAAAACGGGATGGTGATATCATAGCGGATTGCGCAAAGGCATTTCGTGAAAACTACAGCCGCAACTGGAACGTAAACACCAGGCCCTACGAGGGTGTGCCGGAACTTTTGGACGCACTGGCCGCCAAGCACGTCAAGATGGCCGTACTGTCTAATAAACCTGACGATTTCACTAAACGCTGTGTCCATGAGCTTCTACCGAATCATAGCTTTGAAATGATCTTAGGTCAGCGCGGTGGAGTTCCGATGAAGCCTGACCCAGCTGGTGCTCTCCAAATAGCTGAGAAGCTCGGTATCACGCCATCACGATTCCTGTATCTAGGAGATAGCGGCATTGACATGAAGACAGCCCTCCGCGCGGATATGTTCCCGGTGGGGGCAATATGGGGTTTTCGACCGCTGGAGGAGTTACAAAAACATGGTGCGCAGGCAGTGATCAAGCGGCCAATGGACCTCCTGGAGCTCTTGGATAGCCCTTTATAAGGCCTCCTTATGTGAAGCCTCTCAAAAATATCTAACCAAGCACCGACAACAATTGGTCAATGAGTTCCGGCTCGTCCCTGTTCTTTTTGGTCAACGGGACCAGCAAAACATCATCTCTGGCTCTGATTTCTTGTATGAACTTGTCTCCTTTTTGAGCAATAGAACCGATGACAGGATGATCCGAGTCGAGAACCTTGATCAAAATCTCCCTGAACAGCGAAGAAAAACACTCCATCTTTCCCACTTCATCGATCACCACGATTTCACCGGCCCTGGCAGGCATCATGGAGGGGACTGCAATTTCATCAATGTCGTGAAGGTTCACTCCGTATTTGCCAACTTTTAACCGGCTCTTTATGTTTTCGTGGGCAAGCACACCCTTTTTGCCATCAAGGGTGGTTATGGAAAATCCGGTCCTGCGGCCCTTTTCTCTTATCTCGCGAGTAAAAAATCCTGTTGCAGGCTTTTCGATTCGCACCAAAAGCTTTTCGATCACGGTCGATTTGCCGCATCCAGGAGGGCCGGTGACAAAGATATTTTTGGACAACGAACTTCCGTCAGGCATAATATGACGTCCCGGAATTTCTACAACCCATTGAAATCACAGCACCTTACAGGCTTAGCTGCAATGCCAGGAAAGGAACGATGGAATAATGCCTGCCCGCCATTGCCATGCACGCTGGCATTAAAACCGTATGCTGTACCAGACGATGGCAGGCGGGGAATATTGGAATAATGTAGAAGAATTCGGCGCCCTTCATTTTCGCCATAAAGTAGTTTACACCTATTGACCAGTGTTCAGGTTTCAGCCCGCCTGCCAACGCCTGAGACAGCATTCAGCTTATATGCCGGCATGTCTGGCAATGGCGGGCAGGTGTTCAGGTTTCAGGTCTTGCTTTTTCAGTTCCCGACACCTGACACCTGACACCTGGTGCCTGGTTTCAGTGTTCAGGTTTCAGACCCGCCTGCCAACGCCTGGGTCACACCGAGGTTACAATGCCCGCATACACGGCAATGGCGGGCAGGTCTGGCGTTTGTCGCTCCTGACACCCTGGCCCAGACCTGGATTATAGGATCTACAAATTGATTCGAGCAAGTCGCGCCAGGGCGGGCCTGACACCTGACACCAAAAAGTAGGAACAAAAGAATTTATCTCTTGGCGCCCGCATCCTTGATAAGTGTAAACCGAGGAATGAAGGATGCCAATTAGATTAATCTACTAAGCCTATAATCTCGGTCCGGGCCAGGGTTTTATCAAGTATCCAGAGACCAGCATCCAGTATCTGCTTATTTTTTGTACCACAGTGTGTTGCAAAAACTTGACTCGTTTATGAAGTACCTGGCTTATAAAAACGGCTAGTGGCCAGTGACCAATGACTAAACAGGAAAGGAAGGCTTGAATGGAATATGACATCAAGGATGTAAAACTAGCAAAAGAGGGAAAGCTGCGTATTGAGTGGGCCAGGCAGAGCATGCCGGTCTTGGAGCGGATCAAGGCCAGGTTTGCTAAGGAGAAGCCTTTAAAGGGGATACGTCTTGGGGCCTGTCTTCATGTAACCACAGAGACGGCTGCGCTCATGCAGACGCTTAAGGCTGGTGGTGCCAGGGCGAGGCTGTGTGCTTCTAATCCACTGAGCACACAGGATGATGTAGCAGCCTCGCTCGTAAAGCATGACAGAATTCCCGTCTTTGCTATTAAGGGGGAAAACAAAAAGACCTATTATGACCATATTAATGCGGTGATTGATCTCAAGCCTATGTACACTATGGATGATGGAGCCGACCTGATCTCCACACTTCACTCGAAACGCAAGGAATTCCTGGACTTTGTGCGGGGCGGTACTGAAGAAACCACCACGGGGATCATCCGTCTCAGGAGCATGGCTGCCGCAGGTATGCTCAAATACCCCATCATCGCTGTAAACGATGCGAACACCAAACACCTCTTTGACAACCGATACGGCACCGGGCAAAGTACCATAGATGGCATTATACGGGCGACGAATTACCTCCTTGCCGGCTCCCGATTTGTGGTTTGTGGCTATGGCTGGTGCGGCAGGGGTGTGGCCATGCGGGCGCGAGGTATGGGCGCCAATGTTATTGTGACCGAGGTCGATCCATTAAAGGCACTTGAGGCAGTCATGGACGGTTTTTCAGTGATGCCTGTGAAGGAAGCCGCCAAGATCGGTGACATATTCTGTACCTTGACCGGTGATGTTAATGTGATCACCAAACCACATTTCAAAGTCATGAAGGATGGCGCAATCGTTTGCAATTCAGGACACTTCAATGTGGAACTTGACCTGCCGGGTCTTGACAGTATGACCCAAAGCAAACGACAAATCCGGCCCTTCACAATGGAATATGTCTTAAAAAACGGCAAGAGGATCAATGTGCTGGGAGATGGCCGCCTGATAAATCTTGCGGCGGCAGAGGGACATCCTCCCAGCGTCATGGATATGAGCTTTGCCAACCAGGCCTTTTCCATCGAGTACATGGTAAAGAGAAAGAAAACGCTTCCTGTTGAAGTGTACCCGGTACCGACAGTGATCGATAAAACGATTGCCAGGGAGAAACTGGCAGCGATGAACATACCCATTGACACCCTCACGAGTGAGCAGAAAAGATATCTGGCTTCGTGGGACATGGGAACCTAGGATTGACTATCGACAATTGTCTATTGACTATTTGAGGGTCAAGAGATCCTTCTTGAAATAGTCAATCTTCAATGGAAAATTGTCAATACAAATCAGCATGAGCATGGTTCAAGCTATTGGAAGGCGAACGATCAACAGCGTTAACCACATGCTCGATCTCTTCGCGTTGACCAACCGGATTGCCGGCATCCTCCTCAGACGACATAAGACCGGCCAAAAGATCGTCTTAAGATTCACCTCTGAGCAGATCTACTTTACGGCCATAGAGGTCCTGCCCATTGTGCTATTCATTGCACTGATCACAGGCAGTATGATCGTTATACAGCTTACGAGGCAGTTCGGAACGGTTGAGGGCAGATACATACTGGGCGACCTTATCGTCATCCTGGTCGTTCGGGAATTGGGACCGCTGTTTACTGCCATGATCGTTATTCTGCGATCGGCTGTTGCTGTTACTGTGGAGACAAGCTATATGTCGGTCCTGGGGGAGCTGGACGCGATCGAAATGCAGGGCATCGACCCCCTTCATATCATATGTCTTCCGAGACTCATCGGCATTACAGTGGCCATATTGTGTCTGTTTTTCATCTTTGATATGGTTGCCATACTTGGCGGATATGCTATTGCCTGGACGGCTACCGATGTTCCGGTGGAGAATTTTCTCGAAGAGGTAGGCAAGGCCATATCCGGAATTGACATTACCGTCGGCATTGTAAAAGCCATATTCTTCGGGTTCACCATCACTGTAACGTCCCTTTACCGGGGGTTCCGTGTGAGAAAGACCATAACTCAAATCCCGCCGGCAACCTCCAGAGCAGCTATTGAATGCCTTCTGTATTGTCTTTTCATAAACATCATCATCTCGGTCATCTTTTACCTTTAGCGAACGTAGGGGCTTCGCCCCAATTGGAGTACCCGCCTGCCACTGCGAGGCACGAGCGGGCAGGTTGGAGCAATGGAGTACTGGAGTGTTGGGTTTGCCCGCCTGCCTCGCCTGAGCGAGAGCGATGGCGGGCAGGGAGGAATAAAAAAAATGGTATCAATTTAGCCTATTGAAAAAGCGAGCCCAATGAGCATACAGGTGATCCGATTCTAAAGCGGATCACTGTTTGAGCGTATTAGTGAGCGTTAAGAAAGAACAGCTAAATGGCATGCTTTTCCTAGGGTTAAGTGATATCCGCCACAATCGAGGTTATTCACAAAAGCTGTTCCCTGTTCTTTCTTTATGCTCACTTATGCGCGAGTTTGAGCCGGTTTAGAATCGGATTGCCTGTATGCGATAATGTTTTCAAAGAACTAAAATGTTACAAAAAATGATATTTTCCGCTCTTACTCCCCACTACTCCACTACTCCAGTACTCCCTGGCCCAGACCAGGTTTTCAAGGACAACAGCTTGTTTCGCGTACGTCGCGCCAGGGCGGGCCAACACTCCATCATTCCACGTGGATTACAGAAATTTATGCCAATAAATAGCTCATGCTTTTCCGCCGCAGGCGGTAGAATTTCAGAGACGTTAGGAGCATGGCCTCAGAACTAATCAGGCTTACCGATTATTCGCTTGAACCGCTTGGCGATGGAAATGGATTGAAAAACATCAATCTTGTCTTGTCAAAGGGAGAGGCATTTTCAATTGGAACAGATTCACCTGATGATGCCCATCTCCTGCTACGGGGCATAGCCACCCTTGAGCCCCCAAAGTGTGGCCAATTCTTTTACAAAGGAAAGGAGCTCGACTTCTCAGACTACAGGAGCCTCCTTGCCTACAAGAAGAACGTCGGCTATATAGCATCAGATGCAACTCTTATAAGCAACCGTTCCATGCACGATAATCTGATGCTTATGAGATACTATTTTGAAAATTCAACTTCTATTCTGATGTCCGAAGAAGTTATCGAGCTCTGCAGGGTCTTTGAGCTAGGAAAAAAGCTCGATTTCAAACCACACCAACTTGGTCCTGAGGAAAACAGGCTTTTTGTCATTGTACGAGAGCTTTCGAAGAATCCTGAAATCCTTTTGGTTGAAAGGCCCAGAGAGTTTCTGAGAACAAAGAGCTTTGAGGCCCTGAAAGGGGTTCTCAGGAATCTGATCAGGAAGGATCTTGCGCTGGTATTTTTTTCAACTGATGAGGCCTTTACAAAGGAATTTTCCCAGAGGCAAATATTAATAAACAAAGGAAGGGTGACCATTGGAATTGACGATTGATGATTGTTTCGATTGAATATTGGGCATCCTTCATTCCTCGGTTTACACTTATCAAGGATGCGGGCGCCAAGAGATAAGTTCTTTTGTTCCTACTTTTTGGTGTCAGGTGTCAGGCCCGCCCTGGCGCGACTTGCTCGAATCAATTTGT
>JAUWXF010000355.1 GCA_030616475.1 Desulfobacterales bacterium | reverse complement strand
TCCATTTGAAGCCAATGGTATTGCGGGATGTGGCCGGGGACATCGGGATGCACGAGTCCACCGTCAGTCGCGTTACCACGAACAAGTATGTCCATACCCCGCAGGGCATTTTTGAATTGAAGTTCTTTTTCAATAGTTCTATTAGTCGATTTGATGGAGAGGCGATTGCCTCGGCAAGTGTCAAGGAAAAGATTCGGCAGATTATGGAGTCTGAAGATCCCACGAAACCGTATAGTGACAAGAAGATGGTTGACATTTTGAGATCTTCAAACATTGATATAGCCCGCAGGACAGTCGCCAAATACCGGGAGATGCTGGGTGTATTGCCATCTAACAAACGCAAAAACATACGGGGAGGTCAATGAGTATGCAAACGTCGGTGACTTTCATGAACCTTGATCCCTCAGAAACCCTGAAGGCATATGCGTGTGAAAAGCTGGATCGATTTGATAAGTACGTACAGAATCCCGCCAAAGCAAACGTGGTACTGACCGTGGAGAAATTCCGTCACATTGCCGACATAAACATTAGTGCGGATGGATTCGTTGTAAATGGTCATGAGGAAACCTCTGATATGTATTCGGCCATAGATATGGCCCTGGATAAGCTTGAGAAGCAGATTGTAAAGAATAAGAAGAAATTTAAGAGACATCGGTCAACAGCTGCAAGATCTAAGATGTTTCGATATGAAGAGGCCAACGTAACGGCACCCGGGGATCTGGAGCACGAGGCAGCGCCACGAGTTGTTAGAATCAAGAATATCGAGTATAAACCCATGGATGTTGATGAAGCGGTTTTGCAAATGGACCTGATCAAGGACAGCTTTTTGGTCTTTACCAATGCCCAGACCGGAAAGGTCAATGTGTTGTACCGCCTGAAAGATGGTAGTTATGGATTGATTCAACCCAGCTCTTAATCCGGACAAGCCGGAAAATACGAAATTCGAATATCGAAATTCGAAACAATGACCGAATCTCTAAAGCTCAAATGACCGAAACATAAGAAATCGTATTCCACAAAAAACCGCGCTGTTTTGAACATTTGGAAATTCGAGTTTTGAATTTGTTTCGGATTTCGACATTCGATATTCGGATTTATTTT
>JAUWXF010000340.1 GCA_030616475.1 Desulfobacterales bacterium | reverse complement strand
TTTGAATTTTTGTCATTCGATATTGTTTCGTATTTCGACCTGCCCGCCATTGCCAGAGATGCCGGCACATAAGCTGAATGCTGTCTCAGGCGTTGGCAGGCGGGTATTCGTATTTCGAATTTATTTTCTGCCAGAAAAAACACCAATTCTATTATTGACGGATTAATGTCCCTTTTATGCAAGCATGAATCTTAGCCACAGAGGTTCGATAGAGCCGGTCTCATGCCTCGCCTTTGAGAATCTTCAGTGCCTCTTCAGCGCTCTTACCCCCATGGACAATGGCGCAGGCCGCAGACACTAACAGGACCGGATTCTCGTGCTGGAATGCATTGCGGCCCATTGATAGTCCGGTCGCTCCCGCTTTCATGGCACCCTCTACCATTTTTAGGGTATCCTCATCGGAGAGCTTAGACCCCCCGGCTATGACCACGGGAATGGGACATCCCTCGACCACATCCTTGAAGGTCTCAGGAGATCCGGTGTAGGGGACCTTGACTATGTCCGCCCCAAGCTCGGCGCCTACCCGAGCCGCCATCTTTACGTTCTCAACGTCTTTCTCATTATCGACCTTGGGACCGCGAGGATAAACCATGGCAAGAAGCGGCATACCCCAGTAATCGGCGTCTTCCGAAACCTTGCCGAAAGCCTCCAACATTTCGCCCTCGTTCTCCGCGCCAATATTGACGTGGATACTTACAGCGTCTGCCCCGATTCGAACTGCACGCTCCACCGAACAGACGAGCACTTTGCGGTTCGGGTCCGGGGAAAGGCTGGTGCTGCCGGAAAGATGAACGATCAGCCCGATATCCCGCCCGTAGCGGCGATGGCCCTGTGCGACCATACCCACGTGTTCGACCACGGCGTTGGCCCCGCCCTTGGCTACCATGTCCACGGTCCTGGGCAAATCGATCAGACCTTTGATCGGGCCCACTGTCACACCGTGGTCCATTGGAACGATTACGATCTTGCCGGTTTCCCGGTTCATGATCCGTTCTTTGCGGACATCCTTACCAATACCCATTTCTCTATCCTCCCCCTTTCACAATACTTTGAAACTGCTGTCCTAAAATGATCATTTACAAGCCTGTACAAAAATCTTTCGTGCCGACGACCTACCTAAACATGAGTTCTATATCATACTTTTGACATCGTGTAGAACATAAAAATGATTGCAGCAGCAAAAACACAACTTGGGGCGATACCCCCTCAGGGCAACGTCAAAGTAGATTCTAAGTTGTCAAATTAGAAGGATTGCACAGACGCTTAAATCCGTACTGTTTTCAAGGCGTGAGCCGCAAATCCGAATATCGAAATCCGAAACAATTTCAAAATCCGAATATCAAATGACC
>JAUWXF010000060.1 GCA_030616475.1 Desulfobacterales bacterium | reverse complement strand
TTGTTTCGGACCCGCCTGCCATCGCCACGTACTTCGTGCAGCTTACATGCTAGCATCTCTGGCAATGGCGGGCAGGTTTCGGATTTCGATATTCGGATTTTGCCTGAATATGACTTTTCGTTCAGGCACTACCTAACATTGAGGGGTAATTTAGTCAACAGATTGGGTGGCCTTTGATATCGACCTTGATCTCGGGGAGTTTAGCTTGACAATAAGGTGCCGTAGTGATAGAAAAATTAATCCTAATAATCTTGAGAAATTACGAGACATTGTGAAGGAGGCAGGAACATGGCAACGGATCACAAAGAGGCATTAGTCTTGTGGTTTGATGAGATCGGAATAGAGGACGTTCCCCTGGTGGGCGGCAAGAACGCTTCCCTGGGTGAGATGTATCAGGAACTTACTCCAATGGGGATCAATATTCCGGGCGGATTTGCCATAACAGCTTATGCCTATCGACACCTCCTTAAGAGTGCAGGAATCGAAGGTGCTATTCAGGATGCCCTAAACGGACTCGACACACACGATATGAAGAACCTCCAGGAACGCGGGGAAAAAGCACGAAGTATCATCAGGAATGCCGAGTTTCCTGAGGACCTTACCGAGGCTATCTTGCGGAGCTATGAAAAGATGGAAGAGAAATACGGTCCGGGTGTGGATGTGGCTGTCCGATCGTCTGCAACGGCAGAGGATCTGCCGGATGCCTCATTTGCCGGGCAGCAGGAGACCTACCTCAACGTGCGAGGCAAAGAGGCCGTCATTGCTGCCTGCAAGCGCTGTTTTGCCAGCCTTTTTACGAATCGAGCTATTTCGTATCGTCAAGACAAGGGCTTTGGCCAGTTTGATGTCTATCTTTCTATAGGAGTCCAAAAAATGATAAGGAGCGATGCAGCCAGTGCAGGCGTTGTTTTCACGATTGATACTGAGACCGGCTTTGAGGATGCTGTCTTTATCACTGGCTCTTATGGTCTGGGGGAGAACGTGGTAAAAGGTGCTGTAAATCCTGACGAATACTACGTCTTTAAACCGACCTTGAAGGAGGGCAAGCGTCCCATTGTTATGAAACGGGCAGGGAGTAAACATATCAAGATGATCTATACGGATGATCCTGACAAACCGGTAAAGGATATCGAGACCACTCCGGAGGAACGCAACAGATTCGTCCTTGAAGATGATGAGATCCTTCTCCTCTCACGATGGTCCTGTATTATAGAAGATTATTACTCTGAACACGCGGGGCAGTTCAGGCCGATGGATATCGAATGGGCCAAGGACGGAGATGGCGTTAATGCGGGAACGGGCGAACTTTTCATAGTGCAGGCAAGGCCGGAGACCGTTCATTCCCTGAGCAAGGGGAATATACTTGAGACCTATGTGCTTAAAGAGTCCGGAAAGGTCCTTATCTCCGGGCAGGCTGTGGGGACCAAGATCGGCCAGGGAGCTGCACACATAATCAGAGACAGCGAGCATATTGGTGAGTTCAAGGAGGGTGAAGTGCTCGTTACCACCATGACCGACCCGGACTGGGAGCCGATCATGAAAATTGCAGCAGCCATTGTGACTGAGAAAGGAGGGCGCACCTGCCACGCTGCGATCATATCTCGCGAGCTCGGCATTCCGTGTCTCATAGGAAGTGAAAATGCCACTGAAAAGCTCTCCACCGGACAGGCCGTTACAGTCTGTTGCGCGGAAGGGGAGACCGGAAATGTCTACGAGGGTCTCTTGAAGTTTGAAGTGGAACAGCTTGACCTTGAAAAGATTCCCAGGACGCGGACAAAGATCATGATGAACGTCGGAATACCGGAAAACGCCTTCAAGGATGGTCAAATCCCAAATAGCGGTGTGGGGCTTGCCCGCGAGGAGTTTATCATCAACTCCCACATCGGGATACACCCCCTTGCCCTGATCCACTATGATGAGCTGAAGGAAAAGGCCAAGAATGATCCTGAGATTGCCGAGATCGTTGAAAAGATTGACGTGATGACCGCCACGCATCCTTTGGACAAGAAGGAGTTTTTTGTTAGCAAGCTGGCTGAAGGGGTCGGTAGGATTGGTGCAGGGTTCTATCCGAACGACGTCATAGTTCGTTTGTCTGACTTCAAGACCAATGAATATGCCGAACTTGTAGGCGGTCATCTTTATGAGCCTGTGGAGAGTAATCCGATGATAGGGTGGCGAGGAGCTTCCCGGTACTATGACGAGAAATTCAAGCCGGCTTTTGGCCTGGAGTGCGAGGCTATCTTGAAAGCAAGAAATGAGATGGGCCTTACGAATATCAAAGTAATGATTCCTTTTTGCCGAACGCCGGAAGAGGGACGACGGGTGATCGAGACAATGAAGGATTTTGGCCTGGTACAGGGTGAGAACGGCCTTGAGGTCTATGTGATGTGCGAGATTCCGAGCAATGTGATAAGCGCTGATGCGTTTGCAGACGTGTTCGACGGGTTTTCCATAGGCTCAAACGACCTGACCCAATTGACGCTGGGACTCGATAGGGACTCTGATCTTGTGGCCCACATCTTTGACGAACGGAACCAAGCGGTGAAGGACATGGTAAGGAACGTTATCCAAGTGGCCAAAAGGCGGGGAAAGAAGATCGGGATTTGTGGTCAGGCTCCGAGCGATTTTCCGGAGTTTGCCACCTTCTTGGTTGAATGCGGCATAGATTCGATGAGCCTCATCCCGGATACGGTGATCAGGACCACGTTAGCAGTGGCAAAGAAGGAGGAGGAACTCGGTATTACAGCCTAAAGGGTCAATCCCTGCACGGGCTTTCGTAGAGTCTTCCCTGGCGCCACCTTTCAACAAAGGCCTCTGTGACTGAAATGTCAACACCTGCCTTTTGCGCGGCCTCCTTCAGGTGCTTCATGGTTTCATCGATTTGCCCGGCCTGGTCGATCAGGGCAAAGATCTTGACACTCCGTTTCAAGCTTTTTGCGGCCTTTTCGTTCTGGCCAAGTCTGGTATATGCCAGGCCCATGGAGAACAGATCGTCCGCCATACCCTTGTAAAAACCGAGTTCACGGTCGATAGACAGGGCCTTTTCAAAAGAGGCAATAGCATCGGCCGGCCTGCCGGTTTTGAGCATCAGGTTGCCAAAGGCGAAGTGCAAGGAAGCCATCCCCATGGGGTCAACGCTGTCAGCCTGATCCAGGCAGTTGGCGAGCACCTCTTCTGCGGCCTCATATGCCCCCCTCTTGCTCAAGAGAACACCTTTGTTTTGGAGCACCGGAATTAGCAAGCCCCTATTTTTCTTTGCCGGCAGCACCTCCAGGGCCTCTTCGATAACCTGCTCTGCCTTGTCCAGGTTTCCCATATGGATCAATGTGGCTGCTTTGTTTGAAAGGGTCTTTACAGCCTCTCTTTGGTCACGTAAGTCAGAATATATGGTGTAAGCTTCATCAAAGAATGAAACAGCCTCGTCATAGTTGCCTGTTATCCTGTAAATGGTTCCAATGTTGTTCAGGCTCATGGCCACCCCATCCAACACATCAGATGCAGAGTAAAGCTCATAAGCCCTGAAGAAATATTCGAGTGATTTTCTGTAACAGCTCTTGTTGTACCACTGGAGACCAATTTTCATTTGCTTGCCGCCCGCGCTCAGATGCGGTGGGATCTGTTTTGCCGGTTTGCCCACCGCGCAGGCGAAAACAAGGAGCGAAAGAACGATGAGCACCCATATGCTCGGCTTTTTCATCTTCTCAATCCCGCATCGATATTTTCACCTTTGGGCTCAGGGGGAAGGTTGGGTCTGATAAGAAAACTCTTCTGAACAGATTGTACGACCTTATCGACCTCTTCCAGGCTATCTCTGATCTCACTTATACCATGTTTTGTCGATTTTGTGAGGGTGGGAACATCTTGGCTCCCTTTCTCTATATTGGCCAGTATCTGGTTGATCATACTCATGCTTTTTCTGACACTGTCCACGATGTCCGGGGTCTTTTTAGTCGCATCTCCAATGTTTGTAAGGATTCTGTTTACATGATTCAGTTGTTCGTATATCTTTTCAAGTAATTCCTCAGAGTGTACGAGTCTGCCCACCGAGCCCTTTCCTTCTCTGATTTCACGGGTGACCGCTTCAATGTGCGTCGTGGCTTCAGCCATGCTGTCCAGCGAAGTGTAAAGCGGCCCTTCCGGGTCCCGCATATGCTCCACGATTTCTGAGATGGCCTGAACGGTTTTCACAAACATCTTGGCGGTCTTTTCAACCTCAAACTCTGCCATAACGTCGTCCAATGATTTTTTCGCCTGTGATGGAATGGTGCCATTTTCAGGAATGAGTGATGCCTCAGGTGTTCCAGGCTTTATGGATACGTATTCCGATCCTATGAAGGTCGGGCTTTCAACGATTGCCACAGAGTCCGTTTTTATTCGGGGCGCATAGTCTTTCAGGATGGCCAGTTCTACCTTCACTTTATCACGCTCAAGCCTGACGCTTTTCACCTTGCCTATGTCTGCCTTGAAAAGCTTTACCCGCGCGTTCTTGCTGAGATTGTAAGCTTCATCAAACACGGTATAATAGGTGACGTAAGTCTTAAACCAGTCTTTTCCTCTCCCGAGCATGACAACAATGGTCAAAAGAAGTATCACCATGATGACCATGAAGGCCCCTACGATTCTTTCTCTTGCGTCAAAACTTATTCTCATTGTCTTCTGCCCCAGTTTTTGATTGATGATTGACGATTGACGATTGAATATTGAAGAATAACCCCTGAAATATTTTCAATATTCGGCATCCTTCATTTTCGCCATAAAGTAGTTTACACCTATTGACCAGTGTTCAGGTTTCAGTGTTCAGGTTTCAGGTCTTGCTTTTTCAGTTTCTGACACCTGACACCTGGTGCCTGGTTTCAGTGTTCAGGTTTCAGACCCGCCTGCCAACGCCTGGGTCACACCGAGGTTACAATGCCCGCATACACGGCAATGGCGGGCAGGTCTCGCCTTTGTCGCTCCTGACACCCTGGCCCAGACCTGGATTATAGGATCTACAAATTGATTCGAGCAAGTCGCGCCAGGGCGGGCCTGACACCTGACACCAAAAAGTAGGAACAAAAGAACTTATCTCTTGGCGCCCGCATCCATGATAAGTGTAAACCGAGGAATGAAGGATGCCAAGAATTCCAATATTCCAGTTCTATACAGAATGTTGTCATGAAAGGGTAGGATGAAAAAATATGCAATAATGTGCAATAAAATATGATATAAAATCGCTGCACGATTTTATGCAACGCGGCTACGCCGCTTAAAAAAGAAAATTCCTATATTATGAACTCGAAAGGTGGAAGACATAAGCCGCAAATCCGACACGGAGTGAAGCCTGCGCCAAATCCGAAATCCTGCAAGGCTATCACCGTGATAACCACTCATGTCAATGCGGATTTTGACGCATTTGCCTCTATGCTGGCGGCCAAAAAGCTGTATCCGGATGCCCTTGTGGTCTTTCCGGGCTCCCAGGAAAAGAATTTGAGAGACTTTTTTGTAAAATCGATGGCGTATATGTATGACATTGTAAAAATCAAGGACATCGACCTCAACGCTGTGGGCTTGCTCATATTGGTGGATACGCGCCAGGCAAGCCGTATTGGCAAACTGGCCAATATAGTTCACCGCCCCGGCCTGGAAGTCCACATATATGACCATCATCCACCAATGCCCGATGACCTCTCCGGCAGCGTCGAGGTGACTCAGATGACCGGTGCGACGGTTACCATCCTGACAAAGATCCTGCGTGAGAAAAAGATCCCCATCACCCCTGAAGAAGCCACTATCATGACTCTAGGTCTGTACGAAGACACGGGTTCCTTCACATTCACATCCACGACAGAGGATGATTACCTTGCCGCGGCCTATCTCCTCTCTAAGGGAGCCAATCTGAATGTGGTCTCAGACATCATCACCCGGGAAATGACGCCGGAACAGGTCGGTCTCTTAAACGACATGATTGAGGGGGTCACCCACTATACCGTAAATGGTATTGACGTGGCTGTCACCAGGCTCACTTGTGATACCTACATAGGGGATTTTGCCCTCCTGGTACACAAACTAAAGGATATACAGAATCTGGATGTCATCTTTGCCTTGGCCAGCATGGAAAATCGTGTTTACATGGTAGCCCGAAGTCGTCTGCCGGAGGTGGACGTTGGGAAAATAACCATGGCTTTTGGCGGTGGCGGCCATCCATCAGCGGCCTCAGCTACCATCAGAGGACAGACCCTGATCCAGGTTGAAGAGAAGCTTTTTGGTCTCTTGAACCAATTCATTAATCCTGAGCAGTCAGCCAGAGACCTTGTGTCCGCCCCTGCCATACACGTGGAACCAGCCGTGACTCTGAAGGAAGCCCACGATCTCCTTACCCGTTACAATGTGAACGTCATTGTTGTACAGGAGTCTGACGACCTTCTGGGCATCATCTCCCGTCAGGTTATAGAAAAGGCCATCCATCATGAACTTGAGCATGTGCCGGTGCGCGAGTACATGACAATAAATATCGACACCGTAGGTCCTGATGCCCCCCTGTCGGAAATTCAGGAAAAGATCATAGGTAATAAACAGCGTTTGCTTCCTGTGGTGGAAAATGGCCGGGTGATAGGCGTTATTACAAGAACCGACCTGCTCAATATCCTTGTAAGCGAACCCGCGCGCATTCCTGAATCTACAGTAGACGGCAAGGAATGGAAGACCCATGTCCGCGAAAGAAGGATGGCCAAATTCCTCACAGAGCGCCTTCCTGAAAAGATCATAGAACTCCTGATGGCCATTGGAAGAGTTGCCGACTCCCTTGGGTACAATGCTTACGCCGTGGGCGGTTTTGTCAGGGACATCTTTCTGTACCAGGGGAATCTTGACACGGACATCGTCATTGAAGGTGACGGAATCGAGTTTGCCAGGGCCCTGACTGCCTCCCTTGGCGGCCGGGTCCGGGCTCACGAAAAGTTCGGAACCGCTGTAGTGATCCTTGCTGACGGCCGGAAAATCGATGTAGCCACGGCACGGCTTGAATATTACAAGTCACCCGGGGCGCTTCCCACGGTGGAGACGGGTTCCATAAAACTCGACCTGTATCGAAGAGATTTTACGATCAATACTCTGGCCATAAGACTCAATCCCGGCAGATTCGGCAACTTGATCGATTTCTTTGGAGCACAAAAGGATCTCAAGCGAAAAATGATCCGCGTTTTGCACAATCTTAGCTTTGTGGAGGATCCCACACGGGTTTTCAGGGCCGTTCGGTTTGAGCAGAGGTTCGGTTTTAGGATAGGAAAACTTACCTCAGCACTGATCGAAAATGCTGTTAGAATGGACTTTTTCAGGGAACTCAGCGGACCACGGCTATTTTCTGAGCTCCGCCAGATCCTGGAGGAAGAGAAGCCTGTCATGGCCCTGCGGCGCCTGCACGAATACAACCTGCTGAAAGTGATACATCCGAAAATCGTCTACAACTCGGCCCTGGAGGCACTGCTCCATTCGGTTGAGAAGGTCCTCACCTGGCACAACCTGCTTTTCTTAGAAGAGCCCTGTCGAGAGTGGATGGTCTACCTTCTGGCCCTTGTGAGATCCTTTGATCAAAGTGTTAGAGAGGCCTTATGTAACCGCCTCCAACTGACCCAGCGGCATCGGAAAGTCTTGATCTATGAGAAGACAAAAGCAGAGGAGTGCATGAAATGGATGGCCTCTCAACAAATCCTCAAAAACAGCGACCTTTACAAGAAACTTCGCCCATTTCACACAGAGACCCTGCTCTATACAATGGCAAGTGCTACTCGCAATTCGATCAAGCAGGCTGTTTCGAATTACATTACCCGGTTAAGATCAACAACGACATTGCTGGATGGCAGGTATCTGAAGGAAGTAGGTTTTGAACCCGGCCCTATCTACCGCGAGATCCTGGATAGCCTCCTTGATGCACGCTTAGACGACCAGGTGAAGACCCTCCTTGATGAGGTAGAATTTGTGCGGAATAACCTGGAAGGTGTAAAATCAATCCCTTGTTCTTATCTCTCACAGAGCCCGCAGAGGCACAGAGTTTTTGAGTAGATTTTCTAAGGGGGAAAATCTACTCAAATGGCTGCTATCGCGGGACATGTTGACTGATCCAAGTATTTATGCTGATAGGCACAGTTGCCATGCACCTTGTTGCAAATGTCCGCCAATGGCGGACTGAGCGGTTGGCCTGATTTTTCCTCTCAAAAAATCAGGCCAAGAAAAGATTGTCTCTCTGAGGACTCTGTGGACTCGAGCGATTCAGCCTGTTAAACAAGCGGCTCGTAATGATAGACTTGTTACTATCGTCTTTGCATACGCACTGATGAGCCTTTGTCACCCATGCAGATATTTAACAGGCCAGGGGGAGCGGGCGAGAGATCCGGTTAATCGGGGAGCGATTTTATAATGTTTCTGGGTTTTGATCTAAATCAATTGGTCATCATGATCGTGCCGCTGCTCTTTGCGGTCACGTTTCATGAGGTGGCCCATGGCTGGGTAGCCTATCGGTTGGGAGACCCCACAGCCAAATGGTCCGGAAGGTTAACCCTAAATCCCCTCAAGCATCTTGACCTGATGGGATCCTTTATTCTCCCTTTGATGCTCTTTTTTTTCAGATCACCCATTATTTTCGGGTATGCAAAGCCGGTTCCAGTCAATTTCAACAATCTGGCTAACCGACGGCGTGATATGATCCTTGTGGCCGCGGCCGGCCCTGGAGTCAACATGTTATGTGCCTTCCTGAGCGGCCTGTTACTTAAGCAGTTGATTCGTTTTGGCCCGTGGTG
Source organism: Desulfobacterales bacterium (assembly GCA_030616475.1). Lineage (GTDB taxonomy): Bacteria > Desulfobacterota > Desulfobacteria > Desulfobacterales. The sequence goes on along the minus strand of JAUWXF010000060.1, from coordinate 8,445 downwards.
GCACGACTCGTTCCTTTCAGGCATTTTTGTGGATCTTACAGGAATGCTCGAATACAGCGTGCTCATCAATGTCATCCTTGCCATATTCAACATGATTCCGATCCCACCCCTTGACGGCGGTCGGGTTCTGACAGGCCTCCTGCCACCATCTCAAGCCGCTCGACTGGCGCGCCTGGAACGCTTCGGAATTATTATCGTCCTCTTCTTGCTTTTCACCCATACGCTGGACTGGATTCTTGTTCCCATTATAAAGCTGTTTATCAGGATTATTCTGGGTAGCCCAGTGTAGAATCAAAGACAAACGATGTCAGCAATTTTTCTCTTGGCATAGAATGCCCAATAATATAACTTCATAGTATAGGACTTTCCTTTTTTCACCCCACCCTGCCCTCCCCCTTGAAGGCCTCCGGCTCGTAGAGCCTACGCCTCGGAGAGGGGAGGGTTTGGGTGGGGGTGGTGTTAATCTGTCGCGAGGGAAAAAGGCCTGGAGATTGCTAAATGGCTAAAAAGCGGATTTTGAGCGGCATGCGCCCCACAGGTCCACTCCATCTGGGTAACCTGCACGGGGCCCTGGCAAACTGGAAAGAGATGCAGGATGACTATGATTGTTTCTTTTTTATAGCCGACTGGCACGCCCTGACCAGTGATTACGATATGACAGGTCCGATCCAGGGCTATATAATGGATATCTTCATAGACTGGTTAAGCGTGGGACTTTCACCCGACAAATGCACCCTCTTTGTCCAGTCGCACATCAAGGAACATGCCGAACTCTCTCTGCTCCTTTCCATGATTACGCCACTGCCCTGGCTGGAGCGAAACCCCACGTACAAGGAACAGATCGCCCAGTTGAAGAACAAGGACCTTTCCACCTTTGGCTTTCTTGGCTATCCTGTACTTCAAGCCGCCGATATTATCGTATACAAGGCCAACGGGGTCCCTGTTGGGATAGATCAAGCTCCCCATGTGGAGCTCACGCGAGAGATCGCCCGACGTTTCAACCATTTCTATGGGGATATTTTTCCGATCCCCGAGACGATTCTCACCGAAACCCCCAAGATCCTCGGTATTGATCGCCGCAAGATGAGCAAGAGTTACAATAATGCTATCTTCCTTTCAGACACCCCGCAGGAGATTCGGAACAAGGTCGGCCAGATGATCACCGATCCACAGCGGGCACGACGCACCGACCCGGGGAACCCTGATGTTTGCAATGTCTTTAGCTTTCATCGGCTGTACTCGGACCAGCAGACCGTGCAGCGTATTGACCGGGAATGCCCAAAGGCCGAAATCGGCTGCGTGGAATGTAAGCAGATGATGGCCGAAAACCTGATCAATGCCCTGGAGCCTGTACATAAACAACGGGCCTACTATGAGGCCCACCCGGATACAATCGTGGCGATTATTGAAGATGGTGACCAGAGGGCGCGAGTCGTCGCACGTGAAACCATGGAACAGGTTCGGGGGGCCATAAAGATTTAAGAGTGCCTAAAGTGAACTAAAGTGAGCTAAAGTGCCTAAAGTTGAAGGAACAAAACCAATCTTTACAATGAGTTTCTTGGGATGGTTCATAAGCCGTGGTTTTCACCGGATTATTTGATAAAATTGCTTCGGAAAACGTTCAAACAACTCCATTAGAATCAGAGTCTCGTGAACCATGCCGTTTTTTTGAGTCCCGCCCGACTTCGCCTGGACCTGCCCGCCAATGCCAGGCTTTGGCAGACGGGCGAAGTCCTGGCGGGCGGGCCTCAACTTTAGCTCACTTTAGTTCACTTTAGGCACTCAACTTTAAGGTTATCATGGAACAAATACAAGATCAGGCACCTTACCGTGTGAACTTGGAAGAGATCTTTGATGGCCCCATGGATCTTCTGGTGCATCTTGTCAAGAAAAACGAGGTGGATATCTATGACATCCCGATTGCCTTGATTACCCAGCAGTACATAGAATACCTGGAATGGATGAAATCCCTGAACATAGATGTGGCAGGTGAGTTCCTGGTCATGGCTGCCACCCTGGCCCACATCAAGTCCCGCATGATGCTGCCCACCCGAGGAGAAGAAGGCGACGAGGAGGACCCTCGCATGGAGATTCTCAGGCCCTTAGCCGAATATTTGCAGTTAAAGTATGCTGCTGAGGATTTGATGGAGAAAGATCGACTCGACTGGGATGTCTTTGTGCGGAGGGACTTTGATGGCACTGAGGCCTGGCCTGATGAAGAGCCCGGAAACCTGATACAGGTCAGCCTGTTTGAACTCATTGACGCATTTCAGGAGATTATCAAGCGGGTATCCCCGGAATATTCTTGGGATCTTACACCAGATACCATCTCGGTCAAGAGTAGGATTTCTCAAATTGCAGACATCTTGGAACAGCGTAGTTCCGTGACCTTTCAAGAGCTTTTTGAAGCACAGGCCACCAGAGGAGATATCATTGTAACCTTTTTGGCTATTCTTGAGATGGCAAAATTGCAACTGATACGCATCATGCAGCATCTTGAGTCAGGGATTATCAGGATTTTCAATGAATAACCTGAATGCCATTATCGAAAGCTTGCTCTTTGCTTCAGACACAGCCCTTACAATCGACAAAATCAAGTCTATTCTGGAAACCGCAGACCGCAAGGCCATCCGTGAAGCCCTCACCAGCCTGGCCAAAGAGTATGAATCCGCCAAGCGCGGCTTTTTCTTGACCGAGGTTGCCGGCGGATTCCAGCTCCGAACCCGTCCGGAGTACCGGCAGTGGATCAGGCGCCTGAAAGAGTCCAGACCAACTCGTTTGAGCCGGGCAGCCATGGAAACCCTTGCGATCATTGCTTACAAGCAACCTGTGCTTCGCAGCGATGTAGAATACCTGAGGGGGGTAGACTCCGGGGGGACACTCCGGACTCTCCTTGAACGAAGGCTGATTCGCGTGATGGGCCGCAAGGACCTGCCGGGCCGTCCCATGATATACGGTACCACCAAACAGTTCTTAGAGCTCTTTGATCTCAAGGACCTAAATGAGCTCCCTACTCTCAAAGATCTGAAGGATCTGGGAGAAACATGGCCGAACGTCTCCAGGTAGTGTTAGCACGGGCCGGTGTCGTCTCTCGACATCAGGCGGAAACATTGATTCGCGAGGGTCGTGTTGTGGTGAATGGTCAGGTGGTCCGCAAGTTAGGGACGCAGGTCGTATGGGGGCAAGACGCCATACGTGTAGACAACCGCCTCGTCTGCCGATTAGAGCCAAAGGTTACTATCGTACTGAACAAGCCAAAACAGGTGCTAACCAGTTTGCATGATCCCAGGGGCCGTCGAACTACAACTGAACTTATCAGGAGAATTAAGGCACGTATCTTTCCCGTGGGACGTCTCGATTATCACACCGAAGGGCTCCTGATCCTGACAAATGACGGAGAACTGGCCCAGCACCTTCAGCATCCCCGCTACGGCATCCCCAAGACCTACCAGACCAAGGTCAAGGGTCTGCCCACCGCACAGGCCTTGCAACATCTGAGATCCGGCGTCATGTTGGACGGCAGGCCCACCGCACCGGCCCGGGTCAAAAAGATAGGCACAACCGGCAAGAACACCTGGCTTGAGATTACCATAAAGGAAGGCAGGAACCGGCAGATTCGGCGAATGTGCTCGGCCGTAGGCCATCCGGTCCTGAAATTGAAGCGCACACGTTACGGCCCGATCCGGTTAGGTAATCTGAAACCCGGAATCTACCGTGACCTGACGCCCGCTGAAATGGAAAAACTGCGGAAATATATCCCTAACCCTGTCAAGCCGGAGAAGCTCACAGCATAACGTATCATTTTAGCCCTATGAAACAAACAGACCTGGACAGGCTTCAACGGCGGTCAAATTTTAACCTGTGTAACTGTCTGAGCGTATTAGTGAGCGTTAAGAAAGAACAGGCAGTTGCCAGATGTTTTTTCAGTTTGAACAAAGCGCCAACCTTACCGGTTTTATTTGAGGGATGAGCTGTTCTTTCTTTACGCTCACTTGGACGCGAGTTTTACACAGGTTAAAATTTGATCGCCGTTGAAGCCGTGATCTTTTCAAAAGGCTAAATTGTTACGAAATAACTGATCGTACGATTTCGGCAACGGACAACTTACAACCATCAACGCACACTGCGGGAAAACAAAAAATCCTTGACTTTCCCCCTCGTACACTTTATCAAATATCTATCGGTCAGATCCCAAATCCGAAATGCGAAATGCGAAATGCTATACGGGCGGTTAACTCAGCGGTGAGAGTGCCATCCTCACACGGTGGAAGTCCGCGGTTCAAATCCGCGACCGCCTACCAGAAAAATCAAGGGGTTACGGCATTAGCCAGTAACCCCTTTTACTTTCTGCTACCAACCTGACTTCAAAGTTACATGAATCTAAGGCAGGGACTTGAAAAAAGGGGGGTTGCGAAGGTCTCTATTTGCCGGTCTTCTCATGTAGCTTGTCTGCTACACGCTTGACCCTATCGGACTTTACCATGGAGGCTGCCTTGTCGGCAAAGCGCACTGCGTCCGAGACCTTGCCGTCTATCAAATAGTCTCTGACCCTCTTTTCAATACGGGCCGTCGCATGATCTGCTTTGACGTGAATGGCCGGCGCCCCTATCAACTTTCTGCACTCGCGGCTCCCACAGGTCGGACACGACGGGGGAGCCCCGCCGATATGAAGGATCACCTCAAAAGCCCTTCCGCAACCGGCGCATTCATACTCATAAATCGGCATAAATTCCTCTTACAAGGGATGGACCCCTAATCTGTGATGTGCCAGAGAATCATTTGTGAGCCACAATAACGTAACCACGAAAATACGAAATTCGAAGCACGAAATTCGAAACAATATCAAATGACCAAAATATTAAATCCAAAACATTTAACAAACACAAATCACGAAAACTGTAGCACACAAAGTGGATAGAGTTTTGAAAATTTGAAATTTGAATTTCGGATTTGTTTCGGATTTCGATATTCGCATTTCGAATTTGATCCGCCTGAGGCGGACCACAAATATCTCGTAGATATTACAGCATACGGAACCCTTCCTGTTACAATCTTCGTAGGTACCTCATGCTTTCAAGATCAGCCCTAAAGTCCGTATCCTCCGAGAGCCTTTCCAGGGCCGCGTCAATCATGGAGAGCATCTCGGTTTTTTCAGCCGGCAGATTTCCGTTGATAGGGGCGTAGTTGGAAACATGGTCAGAAAGATACTCTGAGGTGACCGACAGGCCGTCAATAAGGGTTCTTTGTTCCTTCAGGATGGTCTCAGGGCTGGGCATTTGAAAGCTCCCCTCATTCCACCATTGAAACACAGGAGTGCCGGGCACGGGTACAAGGGTTCTCACACGGATAAAATCAGGATTTATCTGATTCAGCACCTTGGCTGTTTCGACGGCATGCTCTTGCCAGTCCGCCTCGCCCCCGATTCCCAGAAGCACGTACAGCGAAACCTCAAAGCCGGCCTCTCCGGCCTTGGTGCACCCCCGGATCATGGTGCGTGGTCCTGCACCCTTCTTTATCCGGTCCAGCAATTGTGCGCTTCCGGTCTCAAGACCGATATGAATGCGTGTCAGTCCGGCCGACCTTATCTTTCTTAAGCTCTCGATGGACTTCCGCTTAAGGGTCAGGGCTCGCGCATAGCTTGTAACCCTGGTCAGGGATGGGAAGGTACGATGAAGGTGACCAAGGATTTGACACATCTCTTTAGTCTTGATAACCAGGCTATCTGAGTCCGCGATGAACACGCTCTCCACGTTTCCGCGTGTGAAGGCCCTGGCCGTATCAATGTCTTGCTTAACTTCCTGAACCGGGCGTTTTTCAAACTTGATGTGCTTGTACATGGGGCAAAAGGCACACCGATTCCAGGGACACCCACGGGTAACCCTCAGAAGGAGGCTGTTGGCCTCACTGGGGGGTCGGAAAGGTGGAAAATCATAACTTTCTTCGCCCATGGCAAGATGTCTTCCAAAACGAAAATTCAACATTTTCCTGACCTAATGGTTCGATAGAACCTTTCCTTCTCGGCTGCAAAACTCAAACTCATCCTATATCAAATAACCTATGCTTCTGGAGTTGACAAGAGATTTCGGCAACTCTGACCACGATATCCTCTCACATACTTGGATTAGGAATTTAGCAATTTGCTAAGTTTTCTGTTGACATGTACCGATAGTACGGTTAACTCGTTAACAAAATAAACTACCCCTGAGGTTTCGACCCGGGGTGCGGGGCCACGATGGTGCCGTTTCTGGACCTGTCAGGCCATATCAATGACCTGACCTCAAAAAAGATGTCCTCTGCCGGCTTGTGAGAGTCGCGAAAAAAACAGCAACATCTTCGCGGGGGTGATTTGGGCAACAGCCTGTCAAGACCTGGCCCCTATGTTTTTACTATGTTTTTACCCAATCCAAACTTAGAAGGAGTATTGCATGAAAAAAGTTGAAAATGGTCGTTTTGTCAAACTCGATTACACGGGCACCCTGAAAAATGGGGATGTCTTCGATTCCAGCCGCAATGCCCATCCGATTGAAGTGGAAGTGGGGACAGGCAGGGTCATCAAGGGATTCGAGGACGCACTCTTGGGCATGGCCGAAAAGGAAAAGAAGACCTTTACCCTTTCTCCTGAGGAAGCTTACGGGCCGCGGAATGAAAGCATGGAGCAAAGCTTTATGCGCTCCGAACTCCCTCAGGGCTTTGACCCACAGGTCGGTCAGGTTTTGGCCCTCCGGAATCCTCAGGGCGGCCAGCTCCCGGCCAAGGTGAAGCATGCGGACGAGGAGAAGATCACTGTGGATCTAAATCACCCTCTGGCAGGTAAGACGCTGACCTTTGAAGTAGAAGTCCTTGAGATCAATGATGCGCCCAGTCCATCCTCCTGTACGCCATCGACCTGTAGCAGCTGCGGTACTACCTGTTCGTGATCGTGTAAAGGACCAAGACCTTAAACACAAAGCCGGCTGATGAAAGCCGGCTTTACTTTTTCTGTCTTAAGGGATTATATACCACAAATTCTGACCGTTTCTTATGCAACGTCAACCTGTTGGCGTGGTCCGACCCGCATAAAGGTTCTTCAGTTCGAGGTTCCATGGGTCCCGTACTACGCTCAATTGCTCACAATCTTCATCTATCTTCGACTTTCTTGCCATCATGAACCGGCTCTAAAAGGATTACTTAGAAACTGGAAAACTAAAGGGCGTCCCCAAACTTTCCTCGCATCATCTCCGCGTATGGGGAGTTATTGAATTATTTAAGGACGTCCCGCATATCTCTCGCATATCTCTCCCACTCATCAACTAGGAGTACTCACCGCTCCAGAGCAGTTCCAGGAAATCTTTGTACGGAAGAACGGTTACATCTGCAGTTTCTCGTCTGCGCGGTTCTAAGCTTACGCACAAAAAGCGCTTAAGCTTTTTTTCCTCGGCTAGCGCCAGCAGCGGTTTTAGCTCAGCCGGTGACACATTCTCTTTAGCCTTCACCTCTATGGCTGTGTGATGACCAATAATGAAGTCTACTTCAAACCCGGAGGTGGACCGCCAATAGCTCAGCGGTTCCTCTCCCATATAATCCCGATAGCAGATGAGTTCATGAAAGATGTAGGTTTCAAAGGCCTCTCCGAATTCGGGTGTGCCCGGGCTAAACTCCCGCTCCTGCAGGGCGGACACAACTCCAATGTCAAAAAAGTAATACTTAGATGAAGCCAATGGCTTTCTCTTCTTTGACTTTCGCCAAGCAGGAAGTTCATGTAGGATCAGGGTGTCCTTTAAAATCTCAAAATACTCGTAAACGGTTGTTCGGGCTACCTGAGCGTCATTGGCAACATTGGTAAAATTTACGATAGTACTATTGCACAAAGCAGCTACACGAAGAAAACGACTGAATGCAGGAATATTGCGCGTAAAACCTTCTGCTACAATTTCCTGTTGCAGGTATGAACCGGCATAGGCTTTCAAGTCAGCGCGTGGGTCATCCGAAAAATAGATAGATGGAAGCAATCCCCGCTCTATTGCGCGAAACAGATCAAAGCCTTCACCAAGTTCCTTGTAAGTAAGAGGATGCAGATATCTCGTGCGCGCTCGTCCACCCAATAAGTTGACTCCCCCCCGGCGAAGCTTTCGCGCGCTGGACCCTGTCAGCAGGAATCTAACGCCGTGCTCTTCAATGAGACGATGCACTTCGTTCAAAAGCTCAGGGATGCGCTGGATTTCGTCGATCACGACAGTGCGATCCTGCGGCGCGAGTTCTTCTGCGATTCTTCCAGGGTTTCGACTCAAGGATAGATAGATTGATGAATCAAGGAGATCGTAAAGCCTCACGCCTTTCAGAGTATGCCGAATTAGAAAAGTCTTCCCCGTCTGGCGCGGCCCGAACAAAAAGTGGGATTTTTTACCAAGAAGGTTATTCAAATCCACAACTCGCTCGACGTGGGGAATGTGCTCAGAGGTGTTATTA
>JAUWXF010000300.1 GCA_030616475.1 Desulfobacterales bacterium | reverse complement strand
TCGCATTGCTTTCAGCAGTACCTGTGCCTGAACCGGACCATAGACGTGAACTGAAAACCCTTTCCGGTGATGTGCCAAGTCCTTTGGACCCGCTTCCCGGGTGCAGATTTCAGGGGAGATGTCCTCTTGTTGAAGATCGATGCCGAAAAGTGGAAGTTGGGTTCTACCATGCAAGCGATAATCACAGGGTGCGGTGCTGGAAGGTGTAGGAAGATTATGTATCCTTCTCAGTGTGGCATGTAAAGCAGCCGGTGGTATTTGAGCCCCCGCCTGCCACCATATCATCATAATCCCACTTGAGCATATCAGGCAAATTACTGGCATGGGCCGCGTGGCAGGAGAGGCATGTGACGACATCGTTTGCGGTGGCACCGGGGATAACGGAATCAGGCACGCTTGTTCTGCCTACAGGGGCCTGTGGATTGTATGTTCTGTTGCCGAAAGCATATTCACCGTTATTCTTTATGAGCAGGTCTGTTGGATGCCTCTTGAACGGCGAAGAAGTACTGCCGCCAATCCCGATCCCATCCGATGTTCCTTCTCCACTTCCTCCTGTTAGCCCATGAAAATTCCCGTGACATGTGCCACAGAACCCGCTGATACTGTCATTTGGAGGCCTGACGCCACCAGCACCATGACAGTGCTTCTCTTCGCCTCCACCACAACCTAGTGCCGGCGGGGTGGTTGTCCCATAGTATTCGTTATGACTACTGGCATTAATATTCTGCCATTTATCTGTGGTATTTTCGAGACCCCGTACACCTAACAAAAATCTGTAGCTGTTAGCGACACTATCAGCAGTGTCGCATTTGCCATCCACATTCCCATGGTGAGCACCTTTTAGAGCGGGTATTCCAGACCCCAACGTGGGTTTGCCATAGAAGCGGTGACCATGACAACCATTATCTCCGGCACACGTCAAGTTCGAATCGTTGACTATAAGTTCACCGTGCTCGAACTGCTTAACCGGCCCCGGAGGACCGTCCAGGACACTATCAGAATTAGCACCGAAGAAATCAATTACATTATGCCCCTTGCCATAGCCGGCGCCGTCAGCGTACTTAAAGTTGCCGGCCGCAAGGTCTGTTCCGGCATTGTGCCACACCTGGGGAATCTTGCTCCCTCCAATGTCTACCACCTTAAGGCTTCCGGTTCTGTTGTACGCATGACAGCCAACGCAGTCACCACGCGTCAGGCAGGGATTTTCCCCTGAAGTCCCGCCATACGTCGCCATCTCACTGCCACCCTGGCTGTTGTGCATGGTGTGGCAGTTTGAGCATTGACCGGTGACTTTGGCAGAGGAAATGCCTGAAATCGACAGAATCAAGGAAAGAACCAGCCCTAAAATGGCCGAAAATGCAACTACCCTTTGAATGGAAATTCTTGGACTTGCCACGATTCTATATCGTTCTCCCTCCAGGGAGGGACAATAGAACACCGTGATATAGTGCAATTTTTTCATAAATGCAAGCAAAAAGCTATTCCGTTGCCTGGTGATGATCGCAGCCCCTTTCTTTGTGGAGATTGTTGAGACTCAATATACACGTTCTTCAAACCAACGGTCAATCGGAAGAAACTCGTATTTTTGGTTGTATTTTATGGCAATTATTCATAAACACGTAGTACTTTAGTTGTATAATCAAATCCTCGCCATAAAAAAGCCCATCTTCGTTCCGAAAGAATGGGCGCGGGATAAACTTAGCTCTTAGCTCTGCTTCGCTCCGCAATTGGCCCGCCCTGGCGCTTTAGCTTGTTGTAAGCTATCAAGCTAATAATCCAGGTCTGGGCCAGGCTTAAAATCCAAGAAACCCGACAAACCGTGTAAACCCGACAAACACCGAAGGCTTTGCGTCCCACCCTTTCGGGAGGTTTGCCTTGGCATCGTTTTCAGCAGTACCCGTGCGTGAACCAGATCATAGATATGAACTGAAAACCCTTTACGGTGATGTACCAAGCCCCTTGGACCCGCCTCCCGGGTGCAGATTCCAGGGGAAATGTCCTCTTGCTGAAGACAGATGCCGAAAAGAGGAAGTTAGGTTCTACCATGCAAGCGACAATCACGGGGTGCGGTGCTGGGAGGTTTAGAGAACTTTATTCGGGATGACAAGGTGTACATTGGGGAGAAGCCCCAACATGGACCTTAGTAATTATTCGTGGATGACATACTGAACATCTCTCGGTATGTCCACCAGCAACGGCTTTGCCGTGAACCATTTTCCAATTGCCGCGATGATTAATCGGCTTGGTATTTTGGTGACAGCGGATGCAAAAGACTTCATTATGGCAATTAGCGCACGATTCCCGCTTTGCTAACGCCCTGATACCATGGCCCCTCATTCTCCAGAAACCCGTGTGATCCTGTGGGCGGTTTAGGTGATGG
>JAUWXF010000318.1 GCA_030616475.1 Desulfobacterales bacterium | reverse complement strand
GTTTGAAGCCTTCGGGGAAGTCACATCCGTCAAAATCATTAATGACAGGTACAGTGGCGAATCAAGAGGGTTCGGATTCGTGGAGATGCCCAGTAAAGCTGATGGGGAGTCCGCGATCACCGGCCTAAAGGAGAAGGAATTGAAGGGGCGAACGCTTAACGTTAATGAGGCTCGCCCTCGCTCCGGAGGTCGTCAAAGCGGAAGAGGCCCAGGTGGTGGAAGCCGGAGTGGACGAGGACACAGTGGTGGACGCCAGGGTGGTGGGCGGAGTTCTTGGTAAGCGGGCCTTAGGCATAACAGAATCGTAGTAAGACTTCACCCACACACTTATATCCGGGTCTCAGAATCCTTCCAACTACGCTCGGTATGGCAAGAAAGGAGAGATAGGTTTGAGAGAGTTTATATGAAAAACCAAATGCCGGGCTTGCTTTTTCTAGTAAGTTTTTCACACAATTTAGACAAAATCTAGGCAAGGAGGAAAAGAATGAAAAAGGAAGATTTAGTAAGGTTTGTTTCAGATAAGGCAGGTATCACCCAAAAAGCTGCAGGTGAAACAGTTAATGCTGTCCTTGAGGGCATTTCGTCTGCTTTGGAGAAGGGAGATTCTGTTCCACTCATAGGTTTCGGGAGCTTTAAGGTTGTTGAAAGAGCTGCACGGGAAGGTCGCAACCCGAGGACAGGAGAAAAGATTAACATCCCGGCTTCCAAGAGTGTGAAATTCACCCCGGGGAAAGTTTTAAAACAACGGGTTCAATAAATCAAAAACCAGAGCCCCGTCTCAAAAGTCCTGCACCCTGGATTGGCAAGATATGCTACATGGTCAAAATTTTGGCGTTTGTATTCCACGGGGTGAAGGTTTAGAGCGGGCGAGAGTGCCCGTGGTCGGATACGACCATCCTTGATAACGCCCTGTACACGCCATGGGTGACCCTTGCCAGGCTATGATAGTCTATCTTGTCGGGTGTGTCCTGGGATGAATGATAATAAGGATAACGAAACAAGGCGGTATCCGTGATCATGACGGCGGGATAGCCGCAATGCCAGAAAGACCAGTGGTCAGACCAGTCAATGCCAGTGATAAAGCCAAAAGGGGCTGCGCATTCAACCGGAAAATCACTCTCTTCCATGAAATTGCGAGTAAAGGACCTAACCAGCGGCTTTGAGCGCAGATTGCCCACAACGGCCACAAAGTTGCCCCTGTCCGGATAAAACAAGCTAAGTGGGAAGGGATATTTTTGCGTTTTGGGTTCATCCCGGTAGTAACCTATGGTTTCAAGACAAACCATGGCTACAATATTTTCCTTTTTGCTGCGACACTCTTTGGCATAAACAAGGCTGCCCATGGACCCGGTCTTGAAAAAGGGCGGTTCCTCATTGGTAAAGGCCACAAAGCGCACGGTTCTGCCGGTCGATATTGTGCTGAAGAGCCGGCTCAGCTCAAGAAACGCTGCGACCGCAGACCCGTTGTCATTTGCCCCGGGCGACCACGAAACCGTATCATAGTGGGCGCCGACAATGACGATTTCATCCGGCTTTGATTTTCCGGGGATTTCAACGGCAAGGTTGTGACATGCTATGTCTTGCACCATGAAGGTTTGAGCCCTTACCTCGTATCCTGCCTTTTCCCAGAACCCACGGATATAGTCGGCAGCAGCATTCAGCTTGTCCGGGACAAAGACGCCTCTGGGTCCAATCTCCTCGGCCAGGACTTCAACATGCACCTTGAGCCGTGCTTCTAAGTCGTCAATGATCTGATAAGCGTCCTTGTGCAGTTTGGGCCGATTCACCTTCGGGCGAATATCGATCATAGCCTTGTAAGCCCATATGCTGAAAGCTGCCAAAAATACCAGGAGTGACGCATAAATCATGGCTCTTACATTCCACAATTGGCATCTCCAAAGAAAAGCAGGCCATAGGGGACGCAGTTAACTTTTTAACTTAAGTTTATCCAACCAGGGGGCATTTTAGGGGACGTTGTTGACTATGTTGACTTATTTCCCCT
>JAUWXF010000228.1 GCA_030616475.1 Desulfobacterales bacterium | reverse complement strand
GCCTGAACGAAAAGTCATATTCAGGCAAAATCCGAATATCGAAATCCGAAACCTGCCCGCCATTGCCAGAGATGCTAGCATGTAAGCTGCACGAAGTACGTGGCGATGGCAGGCGGGTCCGAAACAAATTCGAATATCGAATGACAAAATGACCAAAACCAATAGATTGAAAATTCGATGTTTTTGTCATTGGAGTATTTCTATTTCTGTCATTGTTTCGGATTTCGTGCTTCGGATTTCGAATTTCTGACCGAAAAAAAGAGGGGTCTTCGGTCAAGCACTAAATAATCCACCTTTTACCACTGATTCAAGCAGTTAATATGATAAAACTTCATTCACTGGCGACACGTTTTTTCGACAAGGTCATCCTTGAGCGGCCGGGACTCGTCATTATTTGTGTTCTGGCGGTGGTTTCTTTTCTCGGCTACAAGGCAAAGGACTTCAAGCTTGACGCATCAGCAGAAACGCTGGTTCTCGAGAGTGACAAAGACCTGCGTTACTCGCGGCTTATTCATTCCCGCTATGGAACGCAAGATTATTTATTGATGACCTATGCCCCCAAAGACGACCTGTTTTCAGATAAGGTGTTGGCAAACCTGACGCGACTGCGGGATGAATTAAAGCAGTTGGAAAGGGTGTCATCAGTGGTTTCCATACTGGACGTCCCCCTGCTGGAAAGCCCGCCTGTGCCGCTCAAGGAACTGGCCGGCAAGATCCGGACTCTCGAATCGCCAACGGTTGACAAAAAACTGGCCAGGATAGAGTTTAGTAAGAGCCCCCTCTACCAAAACCTGCTCGTCAGCCCGGATCTTAAGACCACCGCAGTCCAGATCAAATTCCCGATCGATGAGATCTATCGGGACTTACTCGCCCGTCGCAACCATTTTCGGGAAAAACAAGCCGCTAACCCGCTGTCTGCGGCAGAGGCCGCTGAATTCAAAAAAGTCAGCGCGCAATTTCAAAAGCACCGGGACAAGATGAAGAAGACCCGGCATGAGGATATTGCTGCAATTCGTGCGATTATGGACAACTACCGTCAGGATGCCGAACTTTTTCTGGGCGGTATTAGCATGATCGCAGACGACCTGATCAGCTTTATCAAAAACGACCTGAAGACATTCGGCCTCGGGGTATTCTTTCTTCTGGTCGTCGCCTTGAGCGTTATTTTTAGAAAAATGCGCTGGATCTTTTTGCCAGTGCTCTGCTGTGCTTTTTCCGCAATCTCCATGATGGGACTGCTGGGATTGTTTGGCTGGGAGGTCACGGTTATATCCTCTAACTTTATATCCTTACAGCTTATCATCACCATGGCGATTACGATCCATCTAATCGTCCGGTACCGCGAACTCCATTTCAATAACCCTGAAGCTGAGCAACGAAAGCTTATCCTCGATGCCGTCTCTCTGATGCTGAGGCCCTGCCTGTATGCCGGGCTGACTACTATCGCCGGGTTTGGCTCGCTGCTGCTCTGCGACATCCTGCCGGTCATAACCTTTGGCTGGATGATGGGCGCCGGTATTACTGTCTCCCTAATAATGACATTCCTCCTCTTTCCTGCTGTGCTGATGCTGATCAGAAAAGGAACTCCACGGGCCAGACGGAACTCACACTTCTCATTGACATCATTTTTAGCCGGATTCACCCAAGCCCATGGCGTCATGATACTGGTAATAAGTTGCATAACCCTTGTTATCAGTGCCATCGGGATCTCAAGGCTGGTCGTTGAAAACAGCTTTATTGATTACTTTAAGGATACGACCGAGATCTATCAAGGCATGAAAGTTATAGATCAAAATCTGGGCGGCACCACCCCGCTGGATGTCATTATCGAATTGGATGAACACGAAGCATTACCACAGAAGGTTGCGCCTGAAACCGATGCGCAAAATGACGATGAATTCGATGAGTTTGCCGAATTCGATGAAGCACAACACGATGATAAATACTGGTTTACTTCTGACAAGATGGCCCAGGTTAAGAAGATCCATGATTATCTTGACAGCCTGCCGGAAACCGGTAAGGTCCTGTCACTGGAAACGATAATGAAGATCGCTGAAAAGTTAAACAACGGCAAGCCGTTAGACAATTTTACACTGGCCCTGCTGTACAGCAAAATACCTAACGATTTTAAAAGCACGGTGCTAGAACCTTATGTGTCCGTGGAGCATAATGAGGTCCGTTTCTCAATCCGAGTCAGGGATTCAGAAAAATCACTAAAGCGGGACAAGTTGCTTAAGAAGATCCGGCATGACCTGATCAGCAAACTCGGTTTAAAGAAAGAGCATGCACATTTAACCGGGATGCTGGTGTTATACAACAATATGCTCCAGAGCCTGTTCAGTTCACAGATCCTGACTCTGGGAGTAGTCGTACTGGCGCTGATGAGCATGTTTCTGATCCTGTTCAGGTCTTTGAAAATAGCGCTGATCGCCATTTTCCCCAATCTGCTTTCCATTGGTGTAGTCCTTGGTGTCATGGGCTGGCTGAATATTCCCCTTGACATGATGACTATTACAATCGCGGCAATTAGTGTAGGGATTGCTGTCGATGACACTATTCACTATATCCACAGGTTCATGCACGAGTTTAAAGTCGATCGGAATTATATTAAGACGGTTCATCGCTGCCACGGAAGCATCGGCCACGCCATGTACTATACGTCAGTGACGATCATCATCGGTTTTTCAATCCTGGTTCTGTCCAATTTCATCCCCAGTATATATTTCGGCCTGCTGACAGGATTAGCAATGGCAATTGCCTTAATTGCCGCCCTGACGTTGCTGCCACAACTGCTAGTCGTTTTTAAACCGTTTGGGGCCGAAGCCGGAGAGAATCGAAGTTAGCTCCGCTTCGCAATTGGTCGAGTGGTTAAGTGGTTAATTAGTTGAGTGCCCGCCCTGGCGCTTTGGCTTATTATAAGCTACCAAGCCAGTAATCCAGGTCTGGGCCAGGGGTTCAAGACCCCGTACAACTCGACGACTCGACTATTTAACCCCTGGCCCAGACCTGGATTATGGGCTTGATATACTGTAAATCGTCATAAGCGCCAGGGCAGGCACTCGACTAAAGTCGTAGGAAGTTCAATGGGTTGCAGAAATTCCGAGACGTTTAAACTAGCCGGAAGGCATTTGAGAATATGAGCAAAAGACAACTGAACCATCTGTTGCTGGTTCTCTTGCTTTCTGCTTTTTTGCCGGCAGGGTGTGCTCATAAGCCCGCGACCCCTGAACATGCAGCATCAACCGATTCACCGCTCCATCCGAACAGGCAAATAACAACTGCCAAACCGGAACAGACCACATCAGCCCCCGGCATTGAAGAAGATTCTGGTGACGATTTTTCTGACGATGAACTCGATCTCTTTGACGATGAATTTGAAGAAGATAAGGTACAGGTGGCAGACCCCCTGGCATTCTGGAACCGGGCCATGTTTCACTTCAATGACAAGTTCTACTTCTGGGTTCTGAAGCCTGTGGCCAGGGGATACAGGGCGGCAGTTCCCAGCCCGGTCAGGATTGGTGTAAGAAATTTTTTCACCAACCTGACCACACCGATCCGATTGGTCAACTGCATCCTTCAGTGGAAATGGCGAGCAGCCAATGCCGAATTTGCTCGATTCCTGCTAAATAGCACAGTGGGCGTGCTTGGCTTTGGAAACCCGGCAAAAAAATACCCCAAACTGAATCCTAGTGAGGAGGACCTGGGTCAGACGCTTGGGGTCTATGGAATCGGCAACGGGTTTTATGTTGTGTGGCCCTTTCTGGGCCCCTCCACCCTGCGCGACTCCGTGGGTTTGGTCGGAGATCTCTTCTTGAATCCCGTTTGTTACGTTGAACCCACTGAAGCGGCCGTGGGGATCACCGCCTACGAGACCGTAAACGAGACCTCTTTCCAAATCGGTGACTACGAGTCTCTCAAGAAGGCAGCAATTAATCCGTACGAGGCGCTTCGCGATGCATATATCCAGCATCGTGAAAGTAAGGTGAAAAAATAGTCTGAGCGCGAATTCTGCAAAGTCATTTCTGCGCAAGCCCTAACCCGGATGAACCGGAAATACGAAGCACGAAATCCGAAATCCCTGGCCCAGACCTGGACTACGTGGGCACCAAAACCATCTGGGCATGTCGCGCCAGGGCAGGCCGAAACAAATCCAAATATTAAATGCTCAAATGTTCAAAACTGTAAGAGCGGTCTCAAGGGCGATTGAAAATGTCAGAATTGCTTATCGTTTTTTAATTTTGAATTTTTGTCATTCGATATTGTTTC
>JAUWXF010000329.1 GCA_030616475.1 Desulfobacterales bacterium | reverse complement strand
GCTTAAGAATGGAAACTTTTTCTTCAGGGGTGTACTTTTTGCGCTTTTTCCTAGACATGGCGTCTTCCTCCTTGATTTGTAGTTAACACAATCTGAGGAAAACTCCAATTCCGTCTGAAGCATTACAAATCCAAGGGACAAAAGATCGATGGGAGGGATCAATAACCATGAATTATCGCTTCACCTTTGAATTCTCTGGAAATACAATACTTTTTCGAACAATCGGAACCCATGATATCCTGAACAGGTAATTCTCTCGATGGCCAACACGCTTTCCCTTTGGCCAGGCCTGCCCCGTTCAAAGCTTGTCCTGTTTACCCCGTTAAATGCTCTTTCACTATTCCACCGGGGCACCTTCTTTTCTATTTCATCAGGGTCAATCCCTAATCCCTGAATTCCTCAATCCCTCAATTCCTTAATTCCTTAATTCATTTCTCGCCTGTCAAAAGTGTAGACGCGCCCCCCCTCGGGTTTACCCCGGCAAGTTTTTCTTGCAACTTCAAATGGTTAAGCGTTGGCTTTGACGGAAGCCTGATTCTTCAGCATATCTTCAGCCTACCAGGTTGACATCATCGAATGAACTGTGTTATAAAATATTACTAATCAGAACAAGGTCTTGAACAAACAGACCCTTAAATCTTGGAAGGATTTTCAACCAATTGATCAATAGGTCATTATATCTGGACACTACCATTCCCAGCTATTACTATGATCAGAGGAAAAGTCTTGACATAAGATATCGAAGAAAAGTTACGAGAGATTGGTGGACCAACGAAAAGGACTCTTTTGATCTGTACGTTTCAGAACTAGTTTTGGTCGAGTTAGAAAGAGGAAATTATCCCCAAAAGAAAAAGGTTATTCGCTTGGTAAAGGGTATTCCGATTCTGCCTATTGTTTCAGAGATCGATGATATTGTCCTGGAATATTTAAGAAACTATGTGATGCCAAAAGCTGATGTGGGTGATGCTTTTCATTTGGCCTACGCCTCTTTTTACAAAATCGACTATCTTCTAACATGGAATTGTAATCACTTGGCCAACGTGAACAAAAAGGAACATATAGAGGCTATAAATCGTAAACTAAAACTGTTTACCCCTGAGATCTTAACACCCTTACAGCTTTTCAAGGAAACAGGTGATGACAATGAAAGATGATTTGGTTATTAAAGAAATACGTGAAGCAAGAAAGGCGTTTTGCAAGCAATTTAAGTTTGATGTGAAAAGAATTGCCAAGGCACTGAAGGAGAGGGAGCAAAGCCATGCTGATAGCATAGAGACACCTCGAGAATTTCCTGTAAGGAAGATAGCTGTTGGGCATTGATTCTTCCTACTCTCCACTGTCTGCTGTCCACTTGCTACCGTCTGTATGATTTTTCCAATATCGCGTCAGCGATGACACCTTTTCGCCGAGCGAGTTGCCCGAATAAAATGCCTGCCCCGCCTGCCCCGTAGGGAGGGACTATCGTACTGGGGTGAAATGTAGCGCCTATTTAACCGGGGTCCGTGTGAGTCTGTGCCTGCCCCGCCTGCCCTGTTAAATGAACCACCATATTTAACTGGGGTAGCTCCGGCAGATGGTACCGGGGTGAGAGATCAAAATACTCAGTGAATTGAACGTTGTAATACCAATGCGTAATTTAATCCTAGCTGGGCCTCCCATGGCCATACCGCCAAGAACCTGTCCGGGC
>JAUWXF010000011.1 GCA_030616475.1 Desulfobacterales bacterium | reverse complement strand
GATCGATTTCAAGCGGGTCCCAAAATAAGGATCCTAATTTGCGTACTAGATCCCACTCCTTCACACGACAAAAGATTGATGAGAAGGCCATGTAGGACCGATTTAAATATTATAGGGTAAATCTATTCATGCGTCAACGAAAAGAATCGTCGATGCCTTTTCGCCCCAGGTTCTTTTGCTACGGGCAATCTTTTTCTGGACCGTGGTCCAGGTCTTGGTCGTCAAGAAAGACTGTTCAAAGCGTCCAAGCATCTGGCAGAACATTTCATAAGGTACGGTGAAAGTCAATTCGTCCGTCTTGAAAAACTTACGCGCCGACGGGTCCCAACCACCCAGGACAGCCTTGTTTTCTCCCCTGGCCAGGTATTTGAGCGGCCAGGTGATCAGGTTAGTGCAGGCAGCGCCCCAGGGTGAGGCGACCACTTCCGGGTCATTGGTCACAAAGGCGGCCAGTTGGTGGAGGCCGCACAAGGTCTCCGGTCTGGCGAAGAAAGCAACCAATTCTGGATCTTCTTTGGCACCAAATAGGCTTAAAGGCTTTATGACGCAGAATCTTTTGGGCGCCGGCCTCGGATCGATGTAGTCGAAAATCCGCCTGAGTTCGTCTGGTGAGTCACAATACAGCTCTCCATCCATGCGGTCTGGAACGCCCGTGGAAACGTAGTGGATGATGGTTTCGGTCTGGGGTTTCATGAAGCCAAGCCAGAAGGCGCCGCCCGGGCAGCCGAAGCGTTCAGCGTCGAAGTATGCGGCCCTTTTCTTCTTACGAGCCAGCCAAATGTTTCCGATGACGCATGAAAATTGGCCGAAAATGGTCTGCCAGTCGATCTCGTTATTCTTTTCCTTTTCCCGGGTGGGCAGATCCAACGGCTTAGGCGAGAATCCTTCAGCAGGCTTTTCATCCGTGTAAAAGATCCCCATCGGCTCCTCGTCCAACCCCAGGACTTCAAGGAACCGAGGGATGGCCTTTGTCGATTGCAAATTCATCTGAGCCTCCTTCCGATTTCTCCGGAATAGCTACCTCAATAGAAACACATCAAGGAACCCATTTCATTGTCGATTCTTAATTGAATTCACGACATTTGTCAAAGCGGTGGGATAGATCTCGATCAACCGACAGGCTGGACGAGTGTTTTCACAGGTGAGGCCGAAAAATTCAGGCTGGAGCCATGAAGGTTCAGCCGATGACAGGGGACTCGGGGACGGAAAAGTGGTGATACTGTTTGGATACCTAAAAACTTCGGAGTCTTAAATAGTACACATATAGCAAGAAGTTACACTCTCCAACAAAATGCCTCTACTATCCTGAACCCCAATATATGGACCGTTTCATGACCCGATTACAACTTTTGCTAACCAGTTTCTACTTCTAGGATGGAAAGTAAGAATCGAAAAGATCATTATTATTTATCAGTTCCGATTTTCTGGAAGTGCCCGAATCTCCCCCGTCTCTTCTATCATTACCGGATAACCTTCAAGTGTATCAGGAATCTTCTGATCCAACTCTGGTGTCTTTTCGATGACAAATACTTTTATGCAGGGCTGGTCATTGCAGAGGCCTTGTGCCGTGCCTACAACGCCGGGGAGGGCCATCAATTCTTCGGTGTGTTCTTTGAGCACCTGTTCAATTGTCTTTGCTGCCATTGTATTTTCTCCTTGGGGGCCGGCAATTTTTTCGTTCGTGCAGGCCACAGTACCGGCAATAAGGATCAAACTAACGGTGAGGGCGGTTATTTTGATTGTAGAAAGCATAAATCGTCTCTCTGTTGAGGCAATATTCTTAGTTGCTCCCTTCAGGATTATCCGCTTCAGAAAAAAACGGGGAAAGAGAAAATCACTGTCGTGAAGTATTCTCTTTCCCCATCTTGTTTATTTGTTTACGCAACAAACAGTGATGGTCAAAGCTCCTGCTCACCGTCTATAGTCACGCCAAAACTGTTTAGTACCGCGTGGATCGGATTGGCGATTCCGTACTTCCCGTTCACGTTTCCGGCAAACAGCAATCCAACGGGATCACGTCCAGGATCGGTCACAAGAAGTGAACCGGAATCACCGGGCTTTATGAATGGTTTTCTGGAGTAAACAGCGATTTGATTGACGAACCTGGCAGTGCCAGAGCCATACCCGACATTCACCGTCATATTAATAGCGTCGATTGTTCCCTTTGTCAACGAGCTCGTCCGCCCATATTTCTGTACTGGCAGACCAATAAATACTTCCTCTGCACCGACTGTGGTCGATTTGGGTGTCCCATACCCGTCAGATGGCGTGGAGTTGCCTAGATGATTGTCCATTGAGGAGAGAAGAGCAATTGCCGCATCAATGGTGTTACTGGCCGACGTGGAGAAAACGATCGGCTCAAAATCACTGAGGGTGCCAATCACGTCAGTGTCACTAGATACACAACCGGTATCATAGAGACCGGGTTGAAGAACATTACTATCAATGCAATCACAATTTTCCAGCGCATATACATGGTTATTGCTCAGGGCGTAAACATTTCCGCTACCATCCTTAACCCTTGCACCAATGGTCCCGGCGGAACACTCGCCTTCGTTACCGGTTGAAACACCGATTGGCACGGGTCTGTCAAACCTGGCAGTTGGATCAACCCTATCCTTGGCGGGCTTATCAGGCTTGGGTTTACGTGGCATAGCGACAATCTCTCCCGTAACTTTTACAACAACTGGCACGCCTTCCAAACGCCTGGGAATCACTCCCGCCTCCACCGGATTCTTAGTAAATACCAGGATAGCCGGCCTGCCGG
This sequence comes from Desulfobacterales bacterium, assembly GCA_030616475.1. Taxonomy (GTDB): domain Bacteria; phylum Desulfobacterota; class Desulfobacteria; order Desulfobacterales. The sequence goes on along the minus strand of JAUWXF010000011.1, from coordinate 41,995 downwards.
CCTCATTCAGTCCTGTAGCTGTGCCGACAACCTCCGGCATATCCATCAGGTCAGGGGTATGGCGATTTTGTACGGCCATCACCGCTTGAACGTGCGGGTTGGCTTTGTCCAACGGGATCGTTTCTTGGGTGATCTTGGCTTCCACTCCGGCAGGTCTAAGGAAATTGCCACCCCCTGCCCAGTAGATAAGAGAGAATGCAAGAACAAATACAAAGAGACCAAGCGCATACTTAGAATAACGAGGGAAAGAGTTTTTCATACAGCACCTCCTTTTTCAGAATAACTTCAAAAAGTTAATAAAGATCTCTACTGTACAAAATAATCCGAAATTCCTTATTTTGGGCAGACTAATTGTTTGATTTCTTTTCATTACTCCTTGATTTCACAAAAACAGGTGGTCTCAGAGGCAGAGATGATGGCCAATTTTTCCTCCAGAATTGTCTTTAGCACTGTGCGTTTGGGACCATAACAAAAATTAATGAATTAGTCAAAAGACAACTATTCATTTCTTGTGGCATGACTTCACCGGCGCATAACCGGTGCATATATAGTCAATCCTAGAATGCCAATGACATATTTTTAAGCCTAAAGGGCGTTCTTTTTTGGAAAGCTCCCCTGCAGTATCAGTTGCTAACAACTCGCTCTTTGGGAGAGGGTATATAGAAGCTCATGGAAACTGCAATTAGGTCCTAGCTGATAGGGAGCTTGCTCCGTTGAGAAGCCCTAAGATGCAAAAATCGTGCAAGTTCCGATTCTCAAGTGGGTTAAATGATGGGTTAAACGATTTGCCTTTGAATTCTAGTGTGTTAGCTCCAAATGCACTAAGAATCAGATCCAGAATATTGGGTATGCAAGGCAATAGATTGGGGAAAAAAATGCCACTTCTGAGCATTTGATGGGTAAAACATTTCCCACGCACGGCCATGAATTGGGCACCAATGGGGACGTTCATAAATAAATAAGTAGCTCAGTCAACCGGTTGATATTTAGTGTGTTTAGCTATCCGTTCTTCCCGACTTACCGCATACCCCACACACCAGGCTGGCTCATACTAAGCCGTCTGCCCAGTTCCGACAACCCATATCCTAACTCTCTGACAGCCCAACAGCAAAACAAGCTCCTATCTTCAGCTCGAATCTTTTGACGGCTTCTTGAATAGATAGTTCAAAAATATCTTGCGACGCTCTATCCCGCGGATAGTAACGTGATGAACAACACCAGGTGCCTGCCCGCCACCTGCCCGCCATTGCCAGAGATGCCGGCACATAAGCTCAATGCTGTCTCAGGCGTTGGCAGGCGGGCAGGTTGCCGTGGCTGCGTACGATTTCGGGGCGATGACAAGCAGGCGAGGCGGGCGGGCGAGGCGGGCGGGCATCCAGTCGGGCTAATCTCAGCATGAACCGTCACAGATAATTAAGCCATTGCAATAGCAAGTTGGTTCTTTAGTTATTTTTAGATGTTATAACGCTTACTTATTTATTTATGAACGTCCCCATTGGTCCCCGTGATTGGTTATGCGCTATTATTTTGTTATTGCCGCCCCTGATCATTTCCGGTTCAATGATGTTTTCACCGAAAATACGCTACGGAGTTTCAAACAGCGGCTCTGTATTCCCCGGCATGTTTTGCTTCGGAAAGCATGAACAAGTGATTAGCAACGGCTGAAATCTTATCCCCTATGCCCGGGGGGAAATACACCTGACAACATTTTTCGCAAACCAGTGCCGGAATTCCCTCGATCCTGACCTCAAGACCTTCACGTTCAAACTTCTGAATTACTTCACGTTTGCGTAATTTACCACCACGACACGCTTTGCAGACAGTTTTTTCTTTTACTTTCATTTTTTTCTGCCTCTTTTGTACGGAGTTTCCCAAAAGGGGTAGTGAGGAATGTATGCCGTTACAAGATCAACCCAGTCGATCACCTCTGATTCAGACCAGTAATCCACGACTACATGAAGTGACTCTTTGATGTTTTCAGATAGTTGAAAGGTTCCTGTGATCAGGCACCGTCTTCTTCGATGTAATGTTCAAGTATCTTCCCGTTTCCGACGGCTCCAATAATATCGCCTTCATCAAATCCCTCAGCCAACATATGGATGACTGCATGAGGGCGCAAGGCGTAATTCCTCTTCTGAACCGCCTCCCGGATATTTTTGAAAATGTTCATATTTCGTATCTGCGAAACCTTTGCTAATGCACAGTACTTCCTTCTATTTCGTACTTGTATAAACCTTTCGTATTGCTAAGCGCATAACGCGGAAGCTCACCTGCGGGGCTATCTGCGTGAAATAGCAGACAATCTCTCACCGTCAGGTGCAGCGACTTGTTAAGCGGCCCTCTTCTTGAGGGAGATATTGAGAGGTTCTTGCTCCTTAAGGGCGCTTACTTTGAGAATTGAGAAGCCAATTATATTCCCCTGTTCATCGACTTTCTCCATAACAGCATCGTTTTCTGTTTCCGTAAAATACCCCTTCCTTGTCTCAAACAGAACTTCCAGGTAGTCGCCCTCTTTGTCGTACCAAACTTTTACTTCTTCTGCCATAAAATCTCACCTCTCTTTATGCTATCCGTATATTAAGCTGTAATAATAAAGCTGTCGGCCGTTGATGTCTTGACAACAATGCAGAGGAATTTCTGAGACACAGGGGTCGTTCGATAATGCCTATAGAACAGCTCAACAGACGCATCCGTTTTTGACCGAACAATACTGTCAGGATTCGCAAGCGTGTCGGAAACGCGGTCCATTTGACCAACCATCTCAGGGTGTTGCGTCTCCAAATGATTGAGTCTTTCATCTGTAAGCCTGATAGATCTGCCTTTGTTGTCTTTAAACTCACTCATAGACTTTTCTTCTTACGGCAGCTTAACTTTGATATCGACTGCCGAAAAGCTGCGCTGCATTATTGCACGCGAAACGGCATTATGGGACGATTTTATCGCATAAAGCCCTCCATGCGGGATTTATACCGCATTTGCGCCGCGTAATAAACCTTGACTTTACGTCATAAAAACTGTAAGTCCTGCTGAAAGTCCAAACCGCTAGACCATGGTCGCTCAGCATCGGAAAAAGGCTTGTGAGCCTGCAGGCCACTGCCAGGCCAAAAGCATATTCTTAACGAATTTTTGTCCATATACAAGAAGGAGGCTGAAATGGTCAAGCCAAAACTGCTGGATCAGGTCAAGTATGCAGTTCGAGTGCGGCACATGAGTTACAGGACGGAGCAGGCTAATGTGTTGAAAAGGGAGATTGGTTGGGTAAACAATGTCGAACGGGCTAAGAAGCCCACGAGATTGCCGGTCGTTTTCAGCAAACGTGAAGTGACGGAGATTCTCCTACGATTGGAAGGCACAAAATGGCTTATAGCCAGCCTCTTGTATGGTTCGGGGCTGAGATTGTTGGACTGTCTGCGGCTTCGGTCCAAGAATTGCTCGGACACAAGGACGTATCCACTACCATGGTCTATACTCATGTCCTGAACAAAGGGGGCAAAGCGGTACGCAGTCCGCTGGATTAGGTGCGGTTTCGAAAATGAAATTGACCGAAAAGCAGAAAGAATTTCTATCTTATATCTCGCAGTACATGGAGGATTGGGGTCGGTCGCCCAGTTTTGAAGAGATATGTTCCCATTTCGGCTTTAGCTCATACAACACGGTAACTACCTATCTCAAGGCCCTGGATCTCAAAGGTTATGTTCGACTTCCGAGGAAAAAGAACCAGAAGCGGGCCATTGAGGTGATCAGCCCTGTGGAAACCAGGCGATTTGAGTTTCCCCTACTGGGAAGGGTGGCGGCTGGAAAACCGATCGAGGCGGTCGAGGACATAGATGTCATTGAAGTCCCTCCCTCTATGGTAGGCAGTGGCGACCAATTTGTCCTGGAGGTCAAGGGGGACTCGATGAAAGACGACGGGATACTGGACGGGGACTTCGTGATGGTCAGAAAGCAGCCAACAGCAGAAAACGGAGAGACCGTGGTAGCCCTGGTCAATAATGAGGCGACCATTAAGAAATATTACAAGATCAAACGACACGTGGAACTTCCGCCCCGTCCATGAGAGGATGGAGTCCATTGTCGTCAGGAAGGGGGACCTGCGTATCCAAGGAAAGGTGGTGGGGGTGATTCGACATTACAGATAAAACCGTTTTATCAAAGCCTTTCTTTTACCACATATCGTACTGCAATCTTGTCTTCCGAGTCAGGAGCAATTTTTAGGGATGCGGGGTGGAGTGCCAGGTTAACAGTTATGGCTCCTGTCTTTTTTATATGATCGATGGGAACCTTTTGCGTATAGATCGTTGAGATATCTTTCAGTTGCCCAGTCCCTCCTATCACCTCGATTTTCTCAGGATCAAGCTTTGCTTTCACAAGGATTAAATGCTCAGGCAACTTTCCAACCCAGTCAACCTGAATAGGAACCTCCCTTTTTATCGGAATATCAAGGGTGACTTCAAGAACCGGCGGTTCAACCCTTTTTACAAAGACCCCGGGCGGCAGGTCAACGTTTTCAGGTGTAATGGTAAAGGTATTGGGCCCAACCACTGCTTTGCTCAGGTCTAACCTCACCCGAACTTGTTCGGGTCCCATCGATTTTATGAGAGCGCCTGATCCGCTCAGATGAAGACGGACGGCATTAACAGATGTGTCTAAAATTTCCATTCCAGGATCACGATTCATGTATTCAATCGGAATCTCGAATGTGGTCAGGGTCTCCAAACCCCTGGTGAAGCTAAACCATACACCTGTTATAAACAGAATCGAACCGACAACTGCTATGCCAAGCCCGAGTCTTTCTTTTCTCAGATAGCCCCACTGTGTTGCGGTGACGCCCACATGTTCGTGTAATATTTGTGCAAGCTCCTCCTTTCGGTTGACGACGCTCACGTGAGAACCTTTAGCTACAAGCACATTTCCTCTTTCCTCGGATACGACTATGACCAAAGCATCTGTCGCTTCGGACAATCCCGCTGCTGCCCTGTGACGGGTCCCGTAGTGTGAAGGGAGGTCCGTTCGGTTTGATAGTGGAAGGATCACCCCAACCTCGATGACCTGATTACCCTGAATGATAGCTGCGCCGTCATGGACGGGGTTGTCATGCCAGAATATGCTCATGATCATTTCTTTGGATACCAATCCACGCCATCGTATGCCACTTTGGACCATCTCTTCCAAATTCTCTTTCCCAGGGAAGACAATCAAGGCCCCGTTGCGTCTTCGAGCCAGCTCATAAACACTGTCTACTACGATTTCTATAGGGCTGCTGACTGTTTTGTGGGAGAATCCCCAGAGAATTGCCCCTAAATTCTTTGCCTGAAGAACGGAACGGATTTCATTTCTGAAGACAACGATGATGATGAGAGCGGCAACCGCAGTAATTCCCTGAACGGCCCAACTGGTTACAATTAACCCTATGGAAACAGCTATCCTCTGAAAAAACCAAAGAAATGCCATCCCGACAAGCACCCGGAATACATTGGTTCCTCTGAAAAGGACATAAAGGCGAAAGAGGATATAGCTGTTTAATGTGATATCAACGATATCCTGCCATCGAATGGTGGACAGAAAATGCAAGAGCGTATTCATAGCCAATCACTCGTCTCGGAATTTCTACAACTCCTTGTAATCATTTATCTTTCAGTGGCAGTTTTCTGTGCCATTGATCTGGAATGATGGACACGAAGTGAAGCTTGCGCTCATAATGGAACAATGGAATGTTGGGGATAAAAGACCGAAAAGAATCATTTCTAATTTGTCTTAAATCCTCTTAACCCAATATGAGCGCAAGCTTCACTACGTGTCCACCGTTCCACCGTTCCATTATTCCAATTGGGGCGGAGCCCCTAAGTTCTAATTCAATCTGTGATGCTGAACCTTATAGTGTCAAAAACATTGCCTTTCTGGTCGATGACTTCTACTCGCCAGGGACCTTTATCAGCTTCTCGAAGCTGAATGGAGCTAAATGTGGACCAACAAGGCGGCTGAAGGGACAGCTTTATTCTTGTGCTAAGCTTATCCCTGAAAAACCAGTTGTGGTAAATAAACGTTTTTTCAGGGACAGGATCAAAAGATGTAAAACAGGAAACTTTTCCGATAGTCATTGAAAAAACAATAGCCTCGTTCTGGGGGATATACTCTTTTATTCCTTCACACATGGCCGCCTCAACCAGGGTCAACTTTTTAGAAACGGGCGTAGATAAAGGATTCCCATTGTTTTGTGGGAGTGCCTGTGAAGAGAGGAAAAAATCAATACAAAGCAGCACAAAAAGGAATATGGATAACTTCTTGCAAATTCTACAACTTATTGAACTCATAGTACGTTACTATCTTGACTGCAATCGCAAGTATCTCTTTGTATATAGATCTCTCAGAAAATCGATCCTGCTTGTTAAGGCATCCCCGATCCTGGCGACCTCCCCGATGAACATGCCGCCAGAGCCGGTCCTGGGGTTTTGGTGCTTGCCGTATTTGCTGACTATGTCGTTCATGATCCGGGCGACCTCTTGCGGATCATTTCCGGCCCGGTCCTTGATATCGGTGAATGAGGCGGAATCTATGTTTAATGTGATCACATCGCACAGGATCTCGTTGTCGTAGATCTCGGAAAGATCATTATCCAGGCGAAGCGCCGGCTGCGGCAGAACGCCCTCCGGCTCCAGAACCCTGTGTATCCCGTATTTGTTTCCCTTCTTTTGCATGGCTACATTCGTAACCCGGACAAGCCGGAATCAAAAAGAAGTGCCTAAAGTGAACTAAAGTGCCTAAAGTTAAGGAATGCGCTTTCAGCGCAACTTGTTTTTAAGACTGACCACGCCGACGGCGTGCACATTAACTTTAGCTCACTTTAGACACTTTAGGCACTTTAGCTCACTTGTTGTTGAACATGGCAAAAGATTTTCTGCCCAAAAAAACACGAATTTCACAAATAACGGACTAACAACCTACTTCCCCACCACACTCAGCCTGGCAATCTTTATTGCTGGCGTTAAAAGCGAACCTCCGGCCCATTCGGCTTTGTCGCCGATAGCGGCAATCTCTTTCAGAGCATCATAGGTGTTTCCTGCCAGCATAACATCCTTTACGCGCCCGACTACCTCGCCGTTCTCTATCTTGTAGCCCAATTGGACATTTACGGAAAACTCCCCGCTGATCGGGTTGCCTTGACCCAGGCCCAACACATTGTGAACGAGCAAACCTTCCTTGGTGTTTTTCACCATCTCCTCATAAGGCGTATCGCCCTCTTTGATAACCAGGTTTGTAGGACCACAACCCACGCCGTTGCCAGTGCTCTTTGCGCCTGCTCTGCCTGCTGTGTCGAGGTCGTAAAGGAAATTTCTTGCTACACCGTCCTCAATGAGCGGGGTGACATGGTGAGGCACGCCCTCGCCGTCGTACTTACCGCTGCCGTTTGCATAATCAAGCAGCGGATTATCGGTGATAGAAAACGTCTCATCAGCGATCTTCTCCCCCAATTTGCCTGCAAGGGGAGATGAGCCCAAGAATACGTTCTTGCCATTGAAGCCCAATCTCAAGGCCAAAAGGAGCACATTCACCCCCTCAGGTGTAAAAATAACCGGCATATCACCAGATTTGATCGGAGCGATCTTTTCTGCCATCTTCAACAATTCAATCGCTTTCCTGGCAATCGCCGCATGGTCAATCTCGCGTTTTTTCCATCCGAAACCATGTCCTGCCAAGAGGATGTCGGTTCCTCTTATCCACTGACCACTCACCCCAACGCCAAAGCTTGTGGTCTCAGAGGTATGTTCCATACCGGCAGAGTTGGCAAATTGACTCTTGCTTACGCTCTTACCCGCCCCAGTGCTTACAAGGATCTCGGAGCGATACGCTTTCACCAGCGCCATCATCTCTTCGCCAATGCGCACCATCTCCTCTTTGGTCACAGGCACCACTGCATCGTCGTAAATCTCCACATCCGGTCCTTCTTGCGGGCCTGGAAACTCGAAATGCGCCGGGCTGCCGAATGCTGCGGCTTCCAGGGCCCTCGCCACGACACCGTCCACATCGTCTATGTCCGTGGTGTGGGACGAGCCGATTTTGCCATCCACGATGACCTTTACGCTCATCCCTATGCTCTGCGCCACTCCGGCCGATTTGAGCTTGTCGTCCTCAAAAGAGACGTTTGTGGATTCACTTTGTCCCAAAGTCACCTGCGCGCCTTGGGCCTTCCGCATCGCTTTTTCGATCAGCCGGTTTACGATCATTGTTGCCTACCCCCTACCACAACGTTTTGAATGCGAACACACGGACCACCCAATCCCACAGGCAGGGGTGACTGCCCGCCTTTCCCACAGCCACCACCCACCGGGGGCCATTCTATGGTATCGCTTACCATATCGATATGCATCAACGTTTCAAACACGTTACCTGTCAACACCACATCTCTGACCAGCTCCGCTATCTTGCCATCTCTGATCATATAGCCGTAAGCAGCACTGAAGGTGAACATCTCCATGGACGTCTGACCACCGACCATGTCTATAGCATAGACCCCCAGCTTCACGTCTTTTATCATATCCTCAAACGTGGCACCGCCCTTGTCGATATACGTGTTGGTCATGCGTACAATCGGGCGATGTTGGTAGCCAATGGCTCTGGCATTGCCCGTGGGCTGCTCTCCCATTTTGGCAGCGGTCTCACGCGAATGCAATCTTCCGGCCAAAATGCCGTCTTTAATCAAGTAATTCTTTCTGGTTTTGACTCCTTCATCATCGTATTTATGCGTGCCTCTGAGGCCGCGGATACTCCCGTCGTCGATGATGTTCAGGATGTCCGAGCCGAGCCGTTTTCCCAGTACCATCAGCTTTTTCATGCGCTCATTTTCGTATACAAAGTCCGATTCGCTCAAGTGCCCAAACGCCTCGTGGGCAAAAACCCCTGATAGTCTGGGATTTGTGATTACGGTATATTTCCCGCCTGTAACCGGCGGTGCAGAAAGCAAGTCCACAGCACGCCTGGCAGATGCCTCCGCCTTCTCCTGCAACCCTTCAATGACCTGGAAGCCAGCACTGCCTGCCACACTCTCAAATCCTCGCTGCACATTGTCGCCTTGCCTGCCGGTGGCTGATATGCCTACACCTACATCAGGTCTCTCATCTTCAATGTAAGCTCCTTCGGAATTCGCATACCAGACTTTTCTGAAACTGTCGCCATAGCCGACATTTGATGTTTCAATCTTGTCGTGGTAGCCGAGAATAATCTTGTTGTACTCCTCAATGACCGACTTTTTCTCTGACAACGAGATTTCGCGAAAATCCTTTTCCAGAGGCGCTGTTATCTCATCAACCACCGGCTCCACTTCGGCAAACCTACTTTCTTCTTTACCTACTAATCTGGCGGATTCACAAGCTTCCCTCACTCTGATTTCAAGATCACTGATATCATTGAAAGTCGCATAACCCCAGCCGCCTTTGACAAGAGCCCTTACTATCCCGCCCAACGTCCTGGACGAGCCGATGTTGTCCAGGTCTTCACCTCTGAAATTCGCCCAGGAAGAGGTTACGTGTTCAATTCTGATTTCCGTGTATTCCGCATCACTGCTACTTAAGGCCTTTTCCATCCTTTCTCTCATAATGATCAGCCTCCTTGAAAACCGCTGTAAAACAACTCCACCGCTTCTAAAGCCGCCACCCCTGAATATCCAGATTTGTCAGACCTGCTTCCTTTGCCCATGTTATGGCTTCACGGTATTCTTTACGGGTTATTCTCCGGGAGATCTCCGAATACTCAAATGCTTTATACATCGGTGTGTACTGCGACATGATGTTGAGGTAAGTCTCTTTAGGAAGGTTTTCCGCTATCCACTCAATTACCTCCTTTGTTCCGCCGACCCGGTTCGGCATGACCAGATGACGTATCATCAGCCCTCTGTACATGAGTCCGTCACTGGCAGGTTTTGCCACCCCTACCTGGCGGTGCATCTCCAGCAGAGCCGCTTTTGTTAGCTCCGGATAGGTCCCTGCATCAGACGAGTATTTTGCTGCCATTTTGTTATCGGAATACTTGAAATCGGGCAGGTAGATATCTATTATGCCGTCGAGCTTTTTCAGTATCTCCGGGCGCTCCCATCCGCAGGTATTATATACAAGAGGAAGTCTCAAACCTTTTCCTGCTGCTATATCAACTGCAAGAACAATGTGCGGTGAGTAATGGGTGGGTGTAACAACATTGATGTTATGGCATCCTATTTCTTGAAGCTTGAGCATCATCTGCGCCATGTCTTCGATGCTTGCCGGGTTTCCTTGTCCTCCCTGGCTGATTTCCCAGTTTATGCAAAAGACACACCTAAGCCCGCAATTGGTAAAAAATATTGTTCCGGAACCACCTTTCCCGACAAGGGATTTTTCCTCTCCGAAATGCGGGTGATATGATGAAATCTCGAGTCGGGAAGAAGCCTGACAGAACCCCTCATCCCCATCGAGCCGGTTGACTCCGCATGTTCTGGGGCAGAGCTCACAGCTTTTCATCATGCTCCACAGTTCTTCCCCTCTTTTTTTCAACTCTCCGCTTCTGTATAGTCTCAAATAAGCAGGTTCGAAATCCGGATCGATTTTCGCTGTTCCTTCAACTGCGAGCCGCTCTTTCTTCTCATGATCAAGGATGCCGGGTAGGGATGTTGATTTTTCCTCTTTTTTGCATCCAGCGCAAAGCGAGATAAAGGCAGAACCAAATCCCGAAATTGCTAAATAGAGGCATGAGATAATAAATTGTCTTCTTGATTGTTCCTTCATTTCGAATTTCCTCCTGCTTGTAATATTTGACAATCAGCTCAGAGCTTCTTTTACTTTGCCAATTGCAACCCATGTTCGTTCTTGAGCCACTAAACCATTGGATACATCAATCTTTACCTTCTTCAAGTTTGATAACGGAAAGCATACAAGGCCGCTAACTATACTGAAACATCTCAATCTGAGTCGCGCAATCACAGGGACCTTGAAATGGACACATAGAAACTTGTCCCTTTTTCTCGGCGGGATTCCACCCACACTTTACCGCCATGTCGCGCCGCTAATGCTTTTACAATGGCTAATCCCAATCCAGTCCCTTCGATTTCTCTCGCTGTTTCATGTCGCTGAAAAGGTCCAAAAATCCTTTCGAAATCTTCCTGCTTTATGGTTATACCATCGTCACTTACAGAAACGATGTGGAATTCATCGCTTTCCCTATATTCAAATCCAATCTCACTTAAATCATCGCCTCCGTATTTTAATGCGTTATCCACAAAATTTCTCAGGATCCTTAAGATCGACAACCTGTCTGCCTTGATTTCTGGCATCGTTTCAGGTTGTGACCATCGTATTTGCCGAATATTAAGTTGAGTGGAAAATTCGTCTCTGACCATCTCTAAGATCTCTTTTAATTTGACTCTCTCGATATTCAGAGGTGTCTCTTTTGATGATATGTAGACGTTGATCATCTCAACAAGTGCAGCAATCTGTTCAGCTGCCTTCAGGACTTGATCACAGTAACTCTTCGCTTTTTCATCAAGAGCATCCCCATAATGTTTACAGAGAAGTTTTGTCAGTCCATAGATGCCAATGGCCGGACTTTTTAGGTCATGTGAAACCGAGTAGGCAAACAGCTTTATTTCTTCGGAGCTTCTCTGCAGCGCCTCCTCCGCTTGCACCCGCTCGGTTATGTCCCGACCTACTGCCTGAAACTCGACAAGACGACCCTGCTCGTCAAATATAGCCCGGTCGCTCCACTGCTGCCAACGAATCTGCCCCTCGGGCATCACAACCCGGTGCTCGTAGGTCACAACGGGCATCTCAGGACCGAGAGAGGTAAATTGCTTTCGCGTTTCTTGGTCTTCCTCTGGGATGAGCGGGATAAAGCGATGCCCAATCAGCTCCTCGGGCTTCTTGCCGAAATACTGGCAGTATGCCTCATTCACAAACGTGAGTATTCCGTCCGGCAGGAAACGACAGATCAGTTCAGTCTGGTCCTCTACGACAGAGCGATACCGCGCCTCACTCTTCCGTAAAGCCTCCTCCACTCGCTTGCGCTCATGGATGTCCCGAACCAGGCCGTCGTACAACAAAAGCCTGCCGTGTGGATCGTAATGGGGGACGAGTGTATTCCTTACCCAGCGCATGTCACCGTCCTTTCGAAAAATCCGATGCTCAATGGGCTGGACATCTTGCCCTGAAAGGATGCGCTCAGCCTGTTCCTGAACGACCGCTCGATCTTCTTCATGCACCATTTGTATCCACAGGTATGGGTTCACCCTAAAATCCTCGGGCGTGTAACCAGTAACCGCTACACAGGCAGGTCCGTGGATTGTCTCGACGGGACGTCCATCTTGGATGGTTACAGAGTAAATGTAGTCGGTGATGGCTTCCGTGAGGCGTCGGTACCTGTCCTCACTCTCCCGCAGCGCCTCTTCCGCCCTGTGCTTACGTCGCCATTCACCCAGGATCGCACCGATTTCCAAGGTCAGAAGCTGCAAACGTTCCATCCGCCCTTCAGGGAAGGCATTTGCGGTGTCAGCATATACCATGACTCCACCTTCCACTTGGCCATCAACCGTGAGAAGCAAAGCCAGATTCGATCGGTAGCCCAACTCAAGCGCATAGTCCCGCCACCTGCGGAACCCTTCGTCTCTTTCGAGGTCGGCATAGCTGAAGGGTGCGCCCTTTATAATCGCTTGGCTCATTGCGCACTGCGCGTCTGGCGATGTGGGTTCTCTAATCTGGAGAACGAGCTTATCGAGATAGCGATCCACGCGACCGGCAGACAGCACCGGCCTGATTTCCCCATTTGCGTATTGGCCATACCACGCCATGCAGAACCCATATTCCTTTACAATTTCTGACAGAAAGGTCTGCAGAAGCATCCTCTCTGTCTGCCCTGATCTAACACCGCGCAGTACTGCAAGAACGGATTGGAATGACACGTAATCCTTTAACGCATCCTCCGCCCGCTTGCGCTCAACGGCTTCTTTCTCCAATTCTCTGACCCTTTGTTCCAATTCTTCATATGTTGGCTTTTGAGCCATTAGAACATTCTCCAATTGTCCAGAAAACAGAAAAGGCTCCAAGCTTACGTGGTTTGAACATGCTGCATGGAGCCTTTGTCGGTCCCATAGGGCTTTCCCATCGAAGGTTGTTAGATTTGAAAAGAGGCTAGCGTGAGTTGGGGAAACTATACGCCATGCACGCAGGTTAGGTATCTATCCGACATAAAAGAATTTGTCAAACTTTTCTGCCAGATTTCGGTCAACCGACAACCTGGAGGTGTGTTTTTACGGAAGGGACCGAAAAATTCAGGCTGGTACCGTGGAAGGGCTTATCCTTGCATATCTATTTTAAACCATCGATAATCGCCTTGATAAAGGCCGGAAGATCGTCTGGTTTCCGACTGGTGATCAGTTTTCCATCCACAACCACCTCCTGATCCACCCAGATGGCACCGGCGTGAGTCAGGTCGTCTTTAATAGCAAAGAATGAGGTCACGGTGCGGCCCTCTAGTATATCAGCAGAGGCAAGCATCCAGCCAGCTTGGCAGATGGCCGCTACCACAATTCACAAACTACATAGTGTAATCATCAAGTAGTGGTAAGATTTCGGGCGACGCTATCACAAAATACTTTTTTCGGCAAGGGATTAGGTTGTTTAGGGGGAATATTTGACTCAACAAGCGTATACGGTTCTTTTGCTTTTCCTCCTGTCCCTTCCACTTCTTCGGTCTTTGTCGCTTCGTCTTTCTGGGCTGTAGATGCTGTAAGAAAACTCTCTTCGCTCAAGCCTGAAACGTCTTCCACCGTTATCTTGAGGGATAGCTTTCATTTGATTCGTTCCAAATGGTAAGGGCTTACTTGTTAAACTTCTTCCTGAAGCCGCAAGCCCGATTAGACCAAAGCCAAGCAGCAGCATAGTGGCGGGTTCCGAGGCGGTGGGATGCCAAACGTCTGTGAACTCAGTCGGAATAGCCTTCGCAATTCCAGCCACACCAAAAACCAATATGACTGCACACAAGAGCAACAAAAATATTTTCATTATGATTCTTCCATGTGTAAGCTTGCAAATCCGCACCGCAACTATCGTAAACCAGACAAGCCAACTGTAGATGAGAATTTCGTAATATCTACATATTGAAAAAGAAAATCTCTTGTTCAATCCACTATCCACCAGTCGGCAATATACATGAAGGGGATTCAAAAGATGTTGAATGCTTAATATCATGTTCAGCATCTTATCTGAGTCTCCTATTGCTCTTTGACATTAGGGTATCCAACTGACAAAGACACAAATTGCAACTCCAAGTATCACGGCGCTTGAACTTATTCTGTATCAAGCATCATGCCAAGATAGACTGACAAGGCAATATCCTAAAGTTTCTGAATAGTTAGCCCATGCTACCCTAAAAACCAAATCCTAAACATAGGGTAATTAAGGTTATACTTTGTGAAAAAAGATGCCACTTGTGAGCATTGAAAGTAACAGAAGCACGTAGGTGCAGTAAGCTGCCAGGTGGGAAGATTGTGACCGGATTCGGTCTTATGGGTCAGTACCGGTCAGTGGAAAAGTGGCGATTGCGTTTGGACTATGACAGTCACTTCGAAAGTCTTTATCGGCGGGACATCCTTCTCAAATGTCCGATGATAGATCAACTTTAGCACGGTCTGGCCTGGAGCAACGGCTTCGAACTGCAAGGTAATCTTCCCGCCAGCGCCAATGAGCTCGGTCTCAGCTTTGAACTCCGACTCTCCAACTGGCTTGACGACCGCTCTGTCTCCGGGAGCCATCTCCCAAAGGTAACCCGTGGTTGGATTGCCATCCAAAACCACCTCCAGCATGTCGCCGGTACGAAGTTCAACAGAGCTACCAGCGTCCTTTTCGGTCAATTTAACTGGCTCTCGTTCGGATGGCTTATCAGCGCCCAGTAGTGGGGTGATGACCAGAATAGTCACGATCAAGATCGCTGGCGAGACATATCTCAATTTCTTTCGTCCTTTCTGGATATAGTCTTCCCTTGGAAAGTTATACCCCGGAATACGCCACGGATTTTGAAGGTCAAAGGTGTTTTTCATGTGGGCCTCTCTTCGCCATGGTTCAATATTACCCTGGTAATTTGCAAGACTAATCACAAAAAGTCAAGATAATAATGAGCAGCACCGGATTCCCCGTCCAGCGCAACGTCATGTTCGATCTGCGCTATTCACCTTCCGGTTTCCGCCGCACGCCAGGACCATCCTTGAGTTCCGAGTTTGTGCGCAACATGTCCAGAGCGCCGTTCCTTAAGGATGTGACCCTCCTGTCTCTGGCACCAGTCTATACCGGTCTTGTTCGCCGGTTTCACGGTTTAGTATTTCGAGAAGAGCCTTCGCGGTGTTAGGATGCAAAACCGCTGCGATATCTCGGCCCAATAATCTTGCGCCGGCTCGCACGTAATCAAAATCTTCGTTTTCTACCAAATCTATTTCTTCGTTGAACAGACGTTCGTCGTTTCCAGCATCTAAGGGCTTGCGCATGAGTAACGCCAAGTCCTTGGCATCTCTATTACGTGCAGGATAGTCGTCGTTCCAGGAGATTATTTTCATAAGAGCCACTCCGCTTGGAGTTGGGAATGTAAAGTCATCAATCTTCCCGGATAAGTTGAGTAAGTTCTTGCTCATAGATAATCCCTGCTGTTTCGATATTCCTGGCATCACCCGTAGCGAGTAAGTCTGCATAAATCAGGAGAGGATGCACCAAGTTACGATGTGGCCAGTTGTAGTCAAACTCCCAAAACGCTTTGAGGATCTCAATATCTCCATTAGGGTCTTTTTTGATCTTATTCTTCAGCAGCAATTTGCCAAGTGGCTGGTTCGTATAAATTGTTGCATTTTGCGGTTTCAAGTATTTAGTCAGCATGGTTGCCGCAATTTCCCCACCCCAATAGGCTTTGAGCGTGTGTAGTTCAGCATGCCTCCACCAGTCATGATTGGTTGCCGTGTAACGTCCTATTAATTGTTTTGGCCTTAACTGCTCGGGATACGTAGCCACCCATCGCGCTAACAAATTGTCCTTCCGAACTAGGCGGCGGCCGCGTGTCCCCATATCAATCAGATAACCCATTTGTTTTAAGTCTTGTATGACCCGGCCAACAGTCCCCAAAGCGACAGTTGCCCCTTTGGCAATTTCACGAAATGGGGCGTTTTCCAGACCTGTATTGCATAAGAGGGCAAAAACAACCTGTAGCCCCGCTGGTCGAAATGCACGTGTTGTGGGCTCTGGGCGGTACGTATCAACGGGTTTATTCCCTTTGATGTAGATGAACAAAGGAGGTTCGTTGATGTAGGCATTACCGGCTGTATCGACGAATGGAATATCCATTTCCCTTAGCCGATCTGCCATTTGGGGGTGTAATGTACCTCGCAACAAGAAGCCCTCTTTGCGGAAACTTGCGTAATTGTAAGACAGCCAAAATAAGCCCGGCACGTGTAAGCCTATCTTTAATCCCAACGGCAAAATGCCACTCCATTGCCGTTTGGATTTGGAGATTTGGAATTTCTATGTTACCTCTGGATCCCAAGTCTGCCCGAGGCATAGAAGAAGCGGATGAGAGACTCATGAATCCAAAGGTTTTTGGAGGTAAGACAATGGCAGAACTATTCGACGAAATTAAGATCAATAGTATGGCTTTAAAAAACAGGAGTGTACGCTCGGCTACATGGGCAGGAATGGCGGAAGATGGCCGCTGCAGCGTGAAGCTCATAGAACTTATAGAGGAGCTTGCCCGAAACGACGTTGGGCTTATTATCACGGGTTTTGCCTATGTCCTGCCAAATGGCCAGGCCCTAACGAAGCAGCTTGGAATACATGACGATGCCATGATTCCGAACCTCTTACAGCTCACGGAGCGTGTCCATGCAGCCAATGGGAAGATTGCAATGCAGATCGTGCATGCCGGGGTCCAGACGGTCCTAAGAACAAGAAAAGGCCGTCCCATCTGGGGACCATCTGCCGTATATGACAAGACTTTCCAAAAGATGCCCAAGGCAATGACGCAGCGCGAGATCAAAGAGACGGTCCATGCTTTTGCACGCGCGGCAGGCAGGGTGAAAAGAGCCGGGTTTGATGCAGTGCAACTTCATGGCGCTCATGGCTATCTTGTGAGTCAGTTTCTGTCGCCGTTAAGAAACAGGCGCACAGACAAGTATGGCGGCCCTATAGAAAACCGGGCAAGATTTCTGTTTGAGATTTACAGGGCGGTTCGAAAAACCGTGGGAAGGGATTTTCCTGTTCTGATCAAGTTGAACGTAAAGGACTTTGTGCGGGGCGGATTGAACCAAAGAGATACGCTCTTTGTTGCAAGAAGGCTAGAGGAAATGGGAATAGATGCCATCGAAATGAGTGGGGGGATACCCGCAGCAGGTGATCTGGGCCCGGCCCGTCCAAAGATACGCAAGGCAAAGGAGGAAGCCTATTTTCTGCCTCTTGCAAAGAAGATAAGAAAGCAGGTTTCTGTCCCCATCATACTTGTTGGGGGCATCCGATCATTGAAAACCGTGAATCACATTTTGAAAACAGGTGCCGCAGACCTTGTTTCTATGTCACGACCCCTGATCCGAGAGCCGGGCCTTGTCAGACGATGGAAGGAAGGGGACCGGAAAAAGGCAAAATGCATATCCTGCAATCAGTGTTTTCAAGCCGGAAGGAGTCCTGACGGGATCTATTGCGTGGTAGAACGATTGACGGCTTCGTAAAAAGTCCATCTGCGTCCCGCCCCGGCGGGATTCATCCCCGCCCTGTTAAATGAAGGGCACCTATCTCAAAAGGTGTTGGATGGCAAGGTTTCTTGGAAACACGCACAACAAATGGGACAACTATTTAACAGGGTAAATCATTGCGATCCGCCTGAGGCGGACCTCATTCCTCAACATTCGCACGCCTTGCATATGACCTTTTTACTTTGCCGTCGGTGTGACAACTTTATACAAAGTCATCAACGATTGGTCAAACAACGGTAAATTATTCTTGCACAAGCCCTAACTTGATAGTACAGGAATTTCCTTTTTTGGAGCGGCAAAGCCGCGTTACATAAGATCGCGGAGCGATCTTATAAAAGAATCTTCTTCACGCAATTGATCACATAATCTCGGCCCTTGGCTCTATTTTCCAGCGCGCTCAGCCACGCCTCTGGTATCTGGCCATACCCGTAATGGGCCCCGGCAATGGCCCCTGCCATGGCTCCAATCGTATCTGTATCTCCCCCAAGATTGACTGCCAAAACCACCGCATCCTTGAAGCAAGTGGTTGACAGAAAGGCTCCAATGGCTGCCGGCACAGATTCGATAGCGCGCAAACTCAAACGGTACCGACCCGTGATGGCCTCAATAATCTCAATCATGGAACCTCTGGAAATCGATTTGATCCCATCAAGAGATTCGGCGAACCCCTTGTCTATGTCAGTCACCTGGGTTGTGATCCTGTCCAAGAATCTTTCCGGCTCAATCGGCTCATTTGACAGGCCGTATTGAAGCGCCAGCCCTACTGCCGTAGCCTGGGCCACTGCGCCCGCCAGGCCTTCAGGATGGTTGTGCGTGATGCGGGTGGACATAATGGCGTTTTCCTTGAGGGCTTGCAGGTCACTGTAATAAAAGCAACCGATGGGGGCTATTCTCATGGCCCCGCCATTTCCAAAACTGTCTGTGCCCGCCTGATCCCAGGGAATCCCCTGCCTGATCCTTTCCACCACGCCAAAGATGCGTCGGCCATAGCCCCGCGTGGGATCAAAGTTTTCTTGAAATTTCCCGGCACATATTGCAGGATCGAACCCTCCTTTTTCTATTAGGGTCTCCAAGATCCCTATCATCATCTGCGTATCATCCGTGTAGCGCCCCTCTCCCCGCACCATGGAATCAAGGAGCCCGAACCGACTGTAGATCGCCCTGTGGGGCCAGCCTTCAACAGGCTCCCCAAGGGCATCCCCCACAAAGGTCCCCAGGGCCGAGCCCAGGAATCTGTCTAGAAATTGCTCCTTGTCCGGATGTCCCATTTGTCTCCTCCTAACCCTGTCACCACATACAATAAAGCAGTATAAAAGCACTAGTTGTGAAGATGTCTGTCAACATAGCAGCCCAAAATCTACCACAAGTCTTGATTGCTGAAAAGAAGAAGTTAACGTGTCCTGAGAAAAAAGAAAAAGTAGCACCGTGGACATAACGACTCCGATGAAGAGAAGGAGGCAGAACCTCAAGATGAATCTGAACTGAAAGTCTTTCTTAACATACATTTTTGACACTACGATCATTTTTTCCGGAACAGCAAAAATACCGGCTTTGGCATTGACAAAAGCCCTGCGGGCTGCTATACGAACTTTCTCAGCCACAAGAAGAAGGGGATGTGACAAATATGAAAAAGATAATAGGATCAATCGTGTTCATCACAATAATCACGTCAGGCATTTCCTTTGCAGACACCTATCATTTTGAGTTAAATGCAAGCGGGTCGAGTTTGCAAGCTAGATTTGATGTCACGCGGGATATTAACCAAGCCTATTTTACCGCTGGAATTGGCGGCGTGTACAATGATAACGATGATGATTACAAGATAGCCGATGTGAAATTCGCCTTGGGAAACGAAATGCTAACACCCGGACTAAAATGTGAGCTGGGGTTGAAGGGTTTGTTTGGAGAAGTAGAAAAGCCTCATAAAGATGGTGATCTGATGGCCATAGGCTTTCTGCTTTCAGCAGCATATGAGACTCCCAAAACCGTTTTGCCCATACCCGTAGAGGTTTCAGCAAGTGTATGTTTTGCGCCAAGCCCTCTGTGTTTTTTGGATTCGGAGAGGTACCTGGAAATAGGAACCAGCCTCGGTTTTAATATTGTAAAAAATGGAGCCATTGTCCTTGGATACAAATACATCAAAGTTCATATCGATGAGGACTCCGCAGATTGGAATATGTCGGATAACGTTGTTTTTGCTGGCGTCAGACTAAAATACTAGAACAGCAGGGAGACCAGTCATTCCTCCTCTCTATCGATTCATCGATTTCTCTATTTCATAGAAACCGGTTATATATTCATCTTCTTAATTCATATTGCCCCAAGAATCCTCGTCAGCCCCCACTGAGGGCTATTGTTTGTTTCTTCTCAATATAACAGGCATCAGCCAGACACAAAGTGAAGCTTGCGCTAAACGAATGGCGATTCACAAATAACGAACAACGATGTTTGAAGAGATCATAAGAAGAATACAGATATGTATCCCTTTCAGACTCCTGAAAGAGAAATACCTGCCTCTGGTCCTTAAAAACAGGATCAATCCTGAAATCGGGATCGACGGGGGGGTCATCGATACACATTCCAAGAAAGATTTTCTGGAAATGGTCTCTATCCTTCGTCAGGAAGGCCTTTTGATCACGCTGCACGGACCTTTCTATGACCTTGTGCCAGGCGGCATGGACAAAAAGATATTGAAGGCAACTCGAGAGCGCCTGAAAGAAGCATTCGACCTCATACCCGTATTTGAGCCACTATCTATCGTCTGCCACACAGGGTACGACAGAAAAAGATATCATGAAGTAGAAGACGAGTGGCTTGATGCAGCCCTTGAGACATGGGCACCCCTTGTCAAGGGCCTCCACGGCACGGGAACGACCCTGATGATCGAAAATGTCTACGAGCGAACCCCGAGGATGCTCCAGAAACTCTTGCGCGGATTGAATTCAGAAAAAGTCGGCTTCTGCCTTGATACGGGCCATATGAACGTCTTCTCTGAAACGAATATGGAAGGCTGGCTAAAGGCCCTGGGACCCTTCCTGAAGGAACTCCATTTACACGACAATGACGGGATCAGCGATGATCATCTGGCCATCGGAGCGGGCAAGATCGATTTCGAGTCCCTGTTCGAGTACGTGGAGGAAAATCGCTTGAGGCCCATCATAACCCTTGAAGCTCACAAGAGGACATGGCTCTGGCACAGCCTTGAGGTCCTGTCCAGGTCTGAGCGCTTTTGCCGGATCGTCCAATCGTAAGTGACCATGAGGGCCATTTTATCTCTCACAGAGCCCACAGAGCCTCAGAGTTTCTTAAGCTGAATTGCTGAGGGGGCAATTCAGCTTAAACTGCGATCCTGCTGACGCAGGAAATTCTGTCTGAGCATAAATGCCCCGTCAGGGGCCGAGTGTTTGACCTGATTTTTCGTCCCTGCCCTGTTAAATCCTTGCCCTGTTGAACGCGTGGTATATTCAACTGGGGCTCAGCCTATTTAACCGGGGTCAAAAAATCAGGCCAAAGAAATTATCTCAGTGATCTCTGTGTGCTCAAGCGACCGGGGGGAGCGGGCGAGAGGACCCTTGATCGGATACAACATGAGAGTGGCAACCGACATTGGGGGCACCTTCACGGATGTGGTCACCCTGGACCGAGACGGCATCCGGGGTCGGAAAGTCCTTTCCACGCCGGCCCGCCCTGATCGTGCCGTGACCCAGACGATAAAGACCCTGCCGGGCATCTCCTCTTTCTCCCACGGCACCACAGTCGCCACCAATGCGCTGCTTGAAAGAAAAGGTGCAAGGGTGGCCTTTCTCACCACCAAAGGCTTCAGGGACCTTCTCTATATTGCCAGACAACGAAGGCCCAGGCTTTATGATTTCGACTGTGCGCCGTCAAAACCCGTAGTTGCCCGCAATCTGTGCTTTGAGGTTGCTGAGCGCCTTGCCCCTGATGGCACGGTTATCTCGCCTCTGTTGCAAACCGATGCAGCCACTGTGGCAGATCACATCATAGAAGCGGGAGCAGAGGCAGTGGCGATTTGCCTCTTGTATTCTTACAAGAACCCGGCTCATGAGATTCTCCTTGAAAAGGAATTTACAAAGAGAGGAATTCCCGTATCCCGGTCATCTGAAATCATCCCTGAGTTCAGGGAATTTGAAAGGGCCTCCACCACTGCCATAGACGCCTTTGTCCAGCCGATCGTGCATGCCTACGTTGAAAAAATACGCAAGGCGATCCAGGATGCCGGGGGGCCTCCCGACTACTATATTATGAAATCAGGGGGTGGTGTGGCAGCATCGCGGGAATTATACCCGGTGGAGATGTTGCTGTCCGGTCCGGCCGGTGGGGTTTCGGGCGGCCTCTTGCTCGGAAAGCGCATGAAAAGAAAAGACTTGATCACCTTTGACATGGGTGGGACAAGCGCAGACTTTTCGGCCATTGTAGACTACACCCCTCTATGGACAGAGGGAGGGGAAATCGACTCACTCCCCATCCGGCTCCCCATACTTGATATCACCACCATAGGAGCAGGCGGGGGCTCGATTGCCTGGGTGGACAAGGGTGGGGCCCTTCGCGTAGGCCCACAGAGCGCGGGTTCCGAGCCGGGACCTGCCTGCTACAACCGCGGCGGTGAACTGCCAACCGTGACCGATGCAAACCTTCTGTCCGGGATTCTCGACCCCACGTCCTTTTTGGGGACCGGTATTACCCTAAACCACGACAAGGCCGGACAGGCCTTTCAATCACTCGCAAAATCGACCAACCTGAGTGTGGAGGAGACCATTCTCGGCGTGCGCTCCGTGGTCAACGCCAACATGCTGAGGGGAATTCGAAGGACCACGGTAGAAAAGGGGATCGATGCCAGAGACTGCACCCTGCTTGCATTTGGCGGCGCTGGCCCCATTCATTCAGCAGAGCTTGCAAGAGAACTCGGGATAAGGGAGGTACTGGTCCCGCCCATGGCCGGCATGTTTTCCGCGTTGGGGATTCTCCTTTCGGACGTGAAGCTCGACTTTGGCGAAACCCTCATTGCCAGATGGAGCACCAAGACCCAACAGGAAGTGGACAGGATATTGAAGCGGTTCAAAGAAAAGGCCCTAAGATCTCTGGCCCGCCAGGCCCTGGATCACAAGGATGCGGATTTCAGGGCCGTTCTGGATATGCGGTACGAGGGCCAGAGCTTTCACCTCCCCGTAGCTTATAGCAAGGAAGCCGACATGGCGGAAAGCTTCCACCAAACCTTCAGAAAGCGATATGGATACGCCCTAAAACAAGGGCCTCACGTGGAAGTTGTTACGGTAAGGCTTTCAGCCGTGACCTCAAGGGATGAGATCGCACTGCCGGAGGTCAAGTCCTCCCAAACGCGCCAACCGGCCGGGAAAAGAAAAATCCTGCTTTCATCAGGATGGGAGACTGCACCCGTGTATTATCGAGGCCACCTTTGGGCAGGTTTTCACAACCACGGACCCCTGGTGATCGAAGATGAGGGATGCACCGTGTTTGTACCACCCGGCTGTGAGATCTCTATAGAAGAAAAGAGTTGCCTGAAGATTTGGATTTATGATTGATATTGGATTGATGATCGACGATTGTTGATTGACGATTGAAAAAAAACAAATCAACAATCTACAATGACGGTTTCGTAAAAAGTCGGATTCAGTGAATGTGTCATTTCGACCGCAGGGAGAAATCCTTGTTTCGACTGTAAGGAGAAATCTTATGATGTGGTGACTGTTCACTATCGTGGATAAGATTTCTCACATTCGTTCCAAACAGGGATTTCTCGCTTCGCTCGAAATGACAAACTTTTGAGGCTTTTTACGAGTTCATCAACAATCAACAATCGACAATCAACAATCAACAATCAACAATCGACAATCGAATAACGATAATCGGAGATCAAAAAATGTCCATCCTTGACCCAGTAACCCTTGAAGTCTTCAAACACCTCATCTTGGCCATCCCCGAGGAGATGGGGGCAAACCTCAGGCGGACCGCCTTTTCTCCCAATATCAAAGAACGCCTGGATGAAAGCTGTGCCCTGTTTGACGCCAAAGGCCGGCTCATAGCCCAGGCCGAACACATTCCTGTGCATCTAGGTGCCATGCCCTCGGCTGTTGAGGCGGTCGCAATCGATTTTCCGAAGCTATCTCCTGATGATCAGGTGATTGTAAACGACCCATACCGGGGTGGTTCTCACCTTCCTGACATCACCCTGATCGCGCCTTTTTTCTGGCAGGGAAAGCTTAAGGGATATGCCGTAAACCGTGCCCATCACGCGGATGTGGGCGGCAAAACCCCGGGGTCCATGCCAGGGTCAAGCAGCACACTTTACGAAGAGGGAATCGTCATCCCCCCTACCCTATTTGTAAGAAAGGGCGTCATTGAAAAAGGCGTACTGAAGGTGTTTGAAAAAGAAACCAGAAATCCGGCCGAGCGGATCGGGGATTTGAATGCCCAGGTAGGGGCCAACCGTCTCGGAGCATCCAGATGCATTGATTTCATCTGCCGCTACGGAGAGGCGGCCTTTGACAGCTTTGTAGAGGCCATTATCGATTATACGAGATCAAGGGTCACCGCCCATCTCTCGGCGCTTCCTGACGGGGTGTCTGAGGCATTTGACTATTTGGATGGCGAACAAAGGGAGATTCGGATCAAAGTTAATGTAAAGCTTGAAGGAAACCAATTTGAGGTCGATTTTGCAGGGACCGCACCCCAATGTGAGGGAAATGCAAACGCGCCCATCAGCGTGACCAGATCGGCTGTCTATTATGTCCTAAGATGCCTTCTGCCTGCCGATGTCCCGCCCAACCACGGATGTTACGAAACCGTGCACGTAGCAGCGCCCGAAGGCTCGCTCCTTAATCCACGGCCGCCGGCGGCTGTTAGTTCCGGAAACGTAGAAACCTCCCAGAGGATTGTTGACGTACTCCTGCTTGCCCTAAAGGATCTTCTCCCTGACCGGATCCCGGCCCAAGGCCAGGGTACCATGAACAACCTTGCCCTGGGATGGAAGGAAAAGACCTATTACGAGACGATAGCGGGCGGTATGGGCGCGGGTCCACGGTGTAATGGAGCAAGCGCGGTCCACGTGCACATGACCAACACGGCCACCACGCCGACAGAGGTCCTGGAAAGCGCCTATCCCGTACGGGTCCTCAAGACCGAACTGAGGGAGGGATCAGGAGGCACCGGCCTCCATACAGGAGGGATGGGGGTGACCCGTGAACTCCTTCTCCTTGAAGACGCTGTCGTATCCATTCAATCGGAAAGGAGGCGTTTTCCGCCCAGAGGGATAGCCGGAGGCGGTGATGCAACGTGTGGATACAATCTTCTGAGGCGCATTGACGGGACTGAGGTGCCTCTTCCGAGCCGCACCACTTTTCGGGCGTCCAAAGGGGAGACTATTATCATCAATACGCCGGGTGGGGGTGGTTGGGGGGCTAGGAATCCTCCAATTCCAGATTCCAGTACAGATAATCTCGCCAGGAGTCAGGCACACTCCTGATGCGA
Source organism: Desulfobacterales bacterium (assembly GCA_030616475.1). GTDB lineage: Bacteria > Desulfobacterota > Desulfobacteria > Desulfobacterales. The sequence continues at coordinate 16,758 of JAUWXF010000011.1, read as the reverse complement.
ATGCTGATCATAAGGAAGGGCACCCAGTCGGGCTTTACGGGTTTCTTTAGAAGCTTCAAACCTGCTTCCTTCAGAGTCCTGCCTCCCTTTATCCGGTTACACTTGTAACAGCACGTGACAATATTGGCCCACTCGGTCTTTCCCCCGTATCTCTTGGGAACTACATGATCGAAGGTTAGGTCTTGAGATTCAAACCCGTGGCCGCAGTACAGGCATTCGAAATTGTCTCGTGCATAGATGTTTGCTCGAGAAAATTTGATATGTTTTTTCCTGTACCTTATGTACCTAAAAAGGCGAAGGACTGCCGGGAGTTTAATGGCAAAGGTGACCGAGTGGATCTCCCTGTCATACTCCTCCAGCACCTCCACCTTTCCCAAGGTGAGAAGCCTTATGGCCCTCTTCCAGTCAATCACCTTTAAGGGCTCAAATGTGGCATTCAGCAGCAGTACCTGCTCCATGACGACCTTCCTGACCGCCTATCTGTAATATGTCACTTTTGTGAATGACCCCCAGCCCCTCCAACCCAAAATGCAAGATCCTCGGAACGGGTTGTCAACAAAACTTAACCCCTTTTCATATTGGCTTTCAGACGATTTGTCAAGTTATAAAATCCCTGCGGGATTTTATATAACGCGGCTCCGCCGCTTAAAAAATGAGACGGGCATAGTAGGTTACAGATTTCTTATTGACTCACTTTGAGCATTTGTGTATGTTACACGGTAAACTTAGGGGCTTCGCCCCAAATCGGAGTATTGGAGTGATGGAGTACTGGAGTGATGGGTTTAAAGGAATAAGAAGATAATTTTTGGCGCAAGGTTGCGCATGACGGCTTGACACGAAGTGAAGCCTGCGCCCAAAAAAGCACTCCGTGTCCACTTTTACTATCCAGTACTCCATCACTCCATGTGAATGGTATAAACCTGCCCGCCAATGCCTGTTCACCCATGCCGAACCGCGCCGACTTATTCATGGCAGGCGGACCTAACGAGGGCACCCGCGGTAGGCGACCTGCCCGCCATTGCCATGTATGCTGGCATTGCAGTTCCCCGGGGAGCGTGGCGCTGGCAGGCGGGTGGCAGGCGGGTCAAGCGCCACAAAAAGATCTACAATTTCAAAGCGTTGTAGAAGTTCCGAGATGCTATATTGGGAGGTCGTTCAGCGGTAGGACTGCGGACTCTGACTCCGCCAACCAAGGTTCGAATCCTTGCCTCCCAGCCACTAAAAAACAGGGATGGCTCAATGCGGATTACTTGTAGGGTCGGGTTTTATACCCGACCGGGACAGTGGTGGCATATAAAATGCCACCCTACGTGGGAATCTCCTTCTTCTCGATCTTGGCCCATGAATCACGTAACGTCACTGTCCGATTGAACACTAGTACACCGTCGGAAGAATCACTGGAATCTACGCAAAAATAGCCAAGCCTTTCGAACTGGTACCGGCTTCCCGGTGCTGCACCTGCCAGACTCGGTTCAACTCGGCACGACGTTAGTGTTTCCAACGAGTTTGGATTCAAATATGTCGTAAGATCATCCTTTTCGCCGCTTGGGTTTGCTTTTTGGAAGAGACGATCGTACAGGCGTACTTCGGCCTCGAGCGAATGAGCAGATGAAACCCAGTGTAGTGTTCCCCTGACCTTGCGTCCGTCCGTAGACCAACCACCTCGTGTCTCAGGATCATAGGTACAGTGCACCTCGACCACTTCCCCGGTTTGTTCATCCTTAACCACCCGCACACATTTGACATAATAAGCGTATCGCAGTCGTACTTCACGACCGGGAGCCAAACGGAAGAACTTTCTCGGTGGCTCCTCACGAAAATCGTCTCGTTCGATGTACAGCACGCGTGAAAAAGGGATCTTCCGTGACCCCATACCTGGATCCTCCGGATGATACGGGCCATCCAACTCTTCCACCTGGTCTTCCGGATAGTTGTCGATGACCACGCGAAGTGGACGCAACACACCCATAACGCGCGGCGCTCGTTCATTCAAATCTTCGCGGACGCAATACTCGAGCAGCGCCATATCGACGACACTATCCCTCTTGGCTACTCCGATGCGCTCACAAAAGTTTCGGATTGACTCTGGTGTGTAGCCACGTCTCCGTATACCCGCTATTGTCGGCATCCGTGGATCGTCCCATCCGGCGACATACCCTTGTTCTACCAATTGCACAAGCTTCCGCTTACTCAGCACAGTGTAGCTGAGATTGAGGCGAGCAAACTCGATTTGCTGTGGATGACAATCAACGTTCAATTCGTCAAGGAACCAGTCGTACAATGGGCGATTATCTTCAAATTCCAACGAACAAATGGAATGTGTGATCCCCTCGATGGAATCCGAAAGGCAGTGGCCAAAGTCGTACATCGGATAAATGCACCACTTGTTGCCCGTCCGGTGATGTTCCGCCCGTCGAATCCGGTAGATGGTCGGATCTCGCATATTCATGTTTGGAGAGCTCATATCAATTTTTGCTCGAAGCACGCGGGAACCGTCCTCGAATTCTCCTGCCCGCATGCGCCGGAACAGATCCAGGTTCTCTTCGACCGAACGTGTACGATAGGGACTCTCCTTGCCTGGCTTAGTCAGGGTACCGCGGTACTCTCTTATTTCCTGTGCACTCAAGTCGCAAACATATGCCTTGCCTTCCTTTATTAACTGCACAGCGTAGTCGTACAGCTTCTCAAAGTAGTCAGATGTGTAGAACAGTCGATCACCCCAATCAAATCCAAGCCATCGAACGTCTGACTTGATCGACTCCACATATTCAACGTCCTCCTTGCTTGGATTGGTATCATCGAATCGCAAATTGCAAACGCCTCCGTATTCGGCGGCGATACCGAAATTGAGGCAGATGGACTTGGCATGTCCAATATGCAGATATCCGTTCGGCTCCGGTGGAAATCGGGTCACGACTCGACCATCGTTCTTGTTCGCCTTCAAGTCTTCCGCAACGATATTACGAATAAAGTTAGGTGCAGGGGCTGAATTGGTGGTGGTCATATTTGCAGTTCCATTTTTTCTGGCAGAAAATCCTTTGTTTGGAGAAGAAATCCGAATATCGAATATCGAAATCCGTACTGTTCTCAAGGCGTAAGCCGCAAACAAATTCGAATATCAAATGACCAAATGTTCAAAACTTAAAGGGACGATCTTCGACTCCTCCAATGATCAGCCGCGGATTGTCTGGCAAAAAAAGAATCTTTATCGGTTTCTAAACGGTTTTGAATTTTGAATTTCTGTCATTCGATATTGTTTCGAGTTTCGTGCTTCGGATTTCGAATTTATGCCTCTTTATAACCTGTTTAGCTCCGGTTTCTCCGGGTTAGGTCTTTACTCGAAAAACGTCACGGCCTTGTGCAAGCGCTCTACCACACGACGCTGCCCCACGGCGATGAGGACGTCAAAAAGCCCGGGGCCGGCAACCTGGCCGGTGACCGCAGTCCGAATACCGTTGATCAATATCCCTGCTTTGACTCCGAACTCTTCAGCCGTCTCACGGATCACCTGCTCAGCCTCCTCTGCGGTAAACGTTTCTATGGCTTGCAAGCGATCCGCCAGGATCGGGAACCACTCTTTCAGTCCTTCATGCCTAAGGATGTTCTTCTTCAAGGCCTTGGGGTCGATTGGATAGTCGTCGGAAAAATAGGCACGACCAAGGGTCGCAAAATCGGTGGTTACATGATACCTGCTTCGAATCAAGTCGACTGTACGAAGAAACCAATCGCGCTTTATCCCCTGAAACTCCGGATCCCATATCCCCGCCTTTTTTAGCTGTTCCCTGACGTAAGGCTCGATCTCTTCCACGGGAAGATTTCTCAGGTAATGGGTATTGATGCTAATGGCCTTTGGGTCGGTAAAGAACTTCGGATCATCCTTTCTGATATCAAAGATGGCATTGGCCCGACTGATGCCTTCCAGGGAAAATGCCTCGATCAGTTCCTCCCTGGAAAAGATCTCCCTCGAATCAGGCGTGGACCACCCCAGAAGGGCCAGATAGTTTACAAATGCCCACGGCAGGAAACCGCGCTCCTTGTAAAAATGGACCGCAACCAATTCGCCGTGGGTGCGTTTGGAAATCTTGGCCTTTTTGGGATCCAAGGTGAGAGACATATGCGCAAATTTTGGAACCGGTGCGCCAAGTCCCTTGTAGATTAGAATTTGCTTGGGGGTATTTGCCAACCCATCCTGTCCGCGAATTACGTGGGTGATGCCATCGCGGATGTCATCGACCGCATTGGAAAGGATGTACAGAGGCCGCCCATTGGAACGAACGATGACAAAATCCTCTATGTCTTCATATTTTTTCTCAATAATCCCATAGACGATGTCTTCAAAACTAACAAAGCCTCCCCCACGAGGCACCTTCAAACGAATGGTGTACGGGGTCCCTGCCGCTTCCTTTTTTGCAATTTCCTCGGGTGGTAAATTGCGACAAGTGCCATCATACTGTAGCGCGGTCTTTTTCTTGCGCGCCTCTTTGCGCTTTCGATCAAGGTCCTCTTTTGTACAGAAACACTTGTAGGCATGACCCGACTCAACGAGTCTCTGTGCGGCCGCCACATGCTCGTTGATGAACCGGGACTGGAAATAAGGGCCTTCATCCCAGGTAATCCCCAGCCATTTCATGCTGTCAATAATTCCCTGGACCGATTCTTCAGAAGACCTTTCCGCGTCAGTATCTTCGATCCTCAGGATCAACTTGCCGCCTGTCTTCTGAGCAAAAAGCCAGTTAAATATGGCTGTCCGCGCACCGCCGATATGAAGATATCCGGTCGGGCTCGGAGGAAAGCGTGTTCGAACTTCTTCCATTTGAATCCGTTAAGCCGGTTTAATAGACAACAAAACCCGCATATCCCACAACCTGGGCATAATCGCCGGTCACATCCCCTGATGTGGCATACTGGACCAACTCTGCCTTGGTTGCACCCAGTACCTTGCACGCCTCGAGCACGATAGTCGTAGGAATCACCCCGCACATGGATATCCCGTGCCGGGCTACGGTCTCATAGAGTCCCTTGGCGTCCAAATCAAGGATGCGATCGATGGCCAACTTATCTTTCGCTTTAGCCGATTCCTGTGACTCGTAATGAGTCATATCCGTGCTGGCCACCAGAAGGACTTCTTTGCCGTAGTCCTGAATCCCCTGTACCAAGGCCTGACCAACCTGTTGACACGCATCGTAAGTCAGATGCGACAAGGCGATCGGTACAATGCTCACTTCAGGCCGCAAGAATTGAAGAAATGGCACCTGAACCTCGATCGAATGTTCCATGGCGTGCGCGTGAGGATCATCCTTTATCTTCACCCCGGACGTCGAGACCTTCAGAATCGATTCGGCCAGAGCCTTGTTGATCGGAACCGACCCCATTGGCATGTCCCATATCCCGGAAGTACTTAGAGCGACAGCAGCCCCAATGCCCCGATGGTTCGGCCCCAGGATCACCATGTCGTCCGGGATGCGGATTTGAGAAAAAACTGCACCGGCCACCTCACCAGAATACATATATCCCGCATGCGGTGAGATGGCAGCCAGCACCTTTCTTGGCTCTGGTACCGGTCTGACAAATGTAGTCAGTTGCTCTTTCAACCGACCCTTATCACCAGAATAGAACATGTTGGCTACAGCAGGCGTGCGTGACATGGGTCACCTCCATTTTGGGCTTTTTACGAGACCATCCATTTTGTTGTTCGGGGAGCATAACACAAATGGATCATTGGGACAAGGTGTGAAGGGGACCATGGTAACATCAAAGTAGATTCTAATTTGCTCAAATTAGAGGTGTTTGCAAGACATTTAAACCCGTACTGTTTTCAAGGCGTAAGCCGCAAATCCGAATACCCGCCTGCCAACGCCTGAGACAGCATTTAGCTTATGTGCCGGCACCCGCCTGCCACCCGCCTGCCTTCGCCAGGCACAGCGGGCAGCTTCAATGCCAGCATGCGTGGCAATGGCGGGCAGGTCTCTGGCAATGGCGGGCAGGTCGAAATTCGAAACAATTTCAAAATCCGAATATCAAATGACCAAAACATTTCCGGAATTGATGCAATATCTATTTGAAACTTCGGAAGATATTCTCTGTTTTGAATTTAGGATTTGGAGCATTCGTATTTGTTTCGGCCTGCCCTGGCGCGACATGCCTGGATGATTCTGCTGCCCATGCATAAGTCAGGTCTGGGCCAGGGATTTCGTGCTTCGAGATTCGGATTTAACAAAGATTGATTAAGCGAATAAATTCGCTACTTCAAGGCGTTACCTCTTTAAATGAAGTGGCCCTGAAAAGGGGCCTTAAAGGGCTTGACAAAACTATTTTTTTGTCTATAGTAGGTGCCTCTGTTTTTATTCTTTGTAGTAATACCACTAAAATACATGAAATACTAATAGGTTAGCCACTACTTTTTGCTGCATACGATTGATTTTTTGTAAAAATTAGAAGTCAATTTAAGAAGACACACGGATCGTAAGAACTTAGGAGATTACGCATGGCCTTACCCAAGCGCAAGATTTCCAAATCAAGAGGTCGCAAGCGACGGACCCATCAAAGGCTTACACTTGCCAACCTGTCGACCTGCCCCCAGTGTAATGAGCCAAAGCTTCCACACCATGTCTGTCCGAACTGCGGCTACTACAAGGGGCGTGCGGTGATCGAAACTAAAGAAGTGTAGTTGCCCCACAAGCAACATTCGCATATCAGGAGCACCAAGCGCAGAACTTAAAACCCCCACCCCTGCCCGCCATCGCTCTCGCCACGCACGGCATTGCGAGGCCCAGCCGAGGCGGACGGGCTCAGGCGAAGCAGGCGGGCTGCCCTCCCCTCTCCCTCCGGGGCGTAGGCCCTACGGGCCGAAGGCCGAGGCGTAGGCTCTACGAGCCGGAGGCCTTGAAGGGGGAGGGTTTGGGTGGGGGGTAAAGCAGGGATTTACCTCAGATGCCAACAGACATTGGAGATAGAACAAAAGATCTGGCAGGGCTTGACTCTGAATCGAGGCAAATTGTCCTTGATACCCTTGGACTTGTCAGGAAGCGCCTCCTGCCCAAAGAGAAGATACTCGAACTTGACAAGAAGGAGGAGTTCCCCGAGGAAATCATCAGAGAAATGATGGGCCCTGATATCGGGCTGCAACTTTTATTCATCCCCGAGGAATACGGCGGCATGGGCGGTGGCGCCAGGGACAGCTGTGCTCTGATAGGGGAGATGGCCAAGATCTGTCTGGGTGTGGCCACGGCATTGTTTGCCGTTCAGCTCGGTGCAGATCCGATCCTGTTTGCCGCCACCGAAGAACAGAAACAGAAATGGCTGGGCAAGATCGCCGAGGGTGATGCCTTGGTCGCATATGCTGTAACCGAAGCCGAGGCCGGAAGCAACCTGGCTGCCCTCAAGACCAAGGCCGAACCTGTCCGGAATGACTCCGGACAACTCACCGGATATGTTATCAATGGAACCAAACAGTTTATCTCAAATGGCGGATTTGCTGACTTTATAACCGTTTTGGCGAAGACCCCGGAAGGACCGACCTTTTTCATTGTAGAAAAAGGGATGGAAGGCTTCCACCAGGGTAAGGGGGAAGACAAGCACGGGATTCGCGCATCCAATACCTCTCCCCTCACCTTTACCGACGTATTTGTCCCGGTTGAAAATCTCCTCGGCGGTGTGCCGGGCCAGGGCCTTAAGCAGGCCAACATGGTCTTCGGTCATACCAGGCTCATGGTGGCGGCCATGGGCCTTGGGGCAGGAGAAGCTGCCCTTGACATTGTCATAGATTACGCCAAAAAACGGGTTCAGTTTGGAAGCCCGCTTTCGGAAAAACAAGGATATACCCACAAGCTGGTCGTCCCTAACGCAGTGCGACTTGAGGCCGCTGCTGCTTACATGGACGAACAAGCCACCAGGTTGGATGCCGGCGAAAAAGATCTTCAGGTGGAGGGTTCCATTGCAAAATATTTTGCCACAGAAGCAGGCAACAAGGCCGCAGATGACGCCATCCAGGCCCTGGGCGGGTATGGTTACATAACCGAATATGTGGTTGAAAAGATCAAGCGAGATGTAAAGATTACGTGCATCTACGAGGGGACCAGCGAGATTCAGCAAAACATTATCAGTACTTTCAGGTGGCGGACGACCGTGAAGTCCAAAGGCGACTATTACGGGGCCATGGCACAAGAGATGGAATCCCTTCATTCATCCGTGCCTGAGATCGGTGCTGCGACATACGCGTGGGCAGCAAAGGCCTTGAACGAAACCATCATGCTTGTCCACAACCATAGGCTCACCAAGCAGCAATACATCATGTTTTTCCTGGCAGATATGATGACCTGTATTGAGGTAGGAATCAGCCTGGCAAGAAAGGCTAAGCGCCTGATAGAGGACAGATCATCCCAGGCAAAAAAGATCGTCATCATGTGCAGAATCTTTGCCAGTGAGGTGGCCGAACTGATTACCAGAAATACCATCAAGATTGTTACGGGATCAGGTCTGGCTCAGGAAGAAATTCCGTCAACACTGAAGGAAAGAATTGGCTACGAAGGATTCACGGCAAGCTGCAGCGGGCTCATCCGGGACATGGATGCGGTTGCCGACATCCTGTTTGGCAGGGAATAGTACACTATTTCGGCATCCTTCATTTTCGCCATAAAGTAGTTTACACTTTTTTTCACCACCCCAGGTTTCAGGTTTCAGTGTTCAGCTTTCAGATCTCGCGTTTGTCGCTCCTGACACCTGACACCAAAAAGTAGGAACAAAAGAACTTATCTCTTGGCGCCCGCATCCTTGATAAGTGTAAACCGAGGAATGAAGGATGCCACTATTTCGAATTTCGGATTTTCTTATGGACTTCTTGCCTTGTCCGTTTGGGGCCAAACTTCAATAGAGAAAAGACCGTATGAATAAGGATCTAAACCGTGTGGTGGTCGTCACCGGGGGGTCAAGGGGTATCGGACGTGCCATCGGGCTGCGCATGGCTGATGCCAACACCACAGTATATTTCAATTACTCCGGTAGCGATAGCCGAGATGCTGAAAAGACCGTAAAGCTCATTGAGGATGCCGGAGGGAGTGCATGGGGGGCCCGTGTAAACGTGGCTTCACAACAAGACGTCCGGAACTTCTTCAAGAAGATTATAGAGGAATGCGGCCGCGTGGATTTGCTGGTAAACAACGCGGGCATCACCGTAGACGGGCTTTTGGTTCGCATGAAGGAAGAGGACTGGGATCGCGTTCTGGCCATCAATCTCAAAGGGGCTTTTCATTGCATACAAGCTGTGGCCAAGATCATGATGAAGCAGCGTGCCGGGCGCATCATCAACATGGCCTCAGTGGTCGGTGTGATGGGAAACGCCGGACAGGCCAATTACGTAGCATCCAAGGCAGGCCTGATCGGCCTGACCAAGACAGCAGCAAGAGAACTGGCCCCCAGGGGAATCACCGTGAATGCCGTGGCGCCGGGATTTATCGACACGCCTATGACGGCCAGCCTTCCTGAAAACGTCAAGGAGGCCATGCTGGCCCAGATTCCCATAGGGCGCTTCGGCCAGTCCGAGGACGTGGCTGAGATGGTTGCTTTCCTTGCATCGGAAAAGGCCTCTTATATTACAGGACAGGTCATCCACGTTAATGGCGGCATGTATATGTAAGGCATGGAGCTGGGCGAAGTCCCTAAGTTCAACATGAAGGAGGTGACAGCACGTGTCAGTTGAAGAAAAAATAAAGAAGATCGTCGCTGAAAAGCTGAGTGTAGAACAGGATGAGGTCGTACCGCAGGCATCTTTTGTGGATGACCTCGGGGCAGATTCACTTGATCTGGTTGAATTAATCATGGCCATGGAAGAAGCGTTTGACATAGAGATCTCTGATGAAGAGGCAGAGAAACTCCAAACGGTTAAAGATGCCATTAACTATATAAAAAAACATTCCTGAGAAGGGATGCCGAGTTTTCGGGCGGGCATAAAGCCCGCCCCTACACACATTGGAAGGTACGGTTCGTAGGGGCGGGGTTTACCTGCCCGCCAGTGCCCGCCCGGCTTCGCCGATTGGCGGACGGGCCAGACCTTGGCAGGCGGGTCCCCGGCCGGACCCTGGGAGAGGAATCTGGGCGGAGATCCCTTCCCCCTGGCGGGGAGGGTCACGTTAGGATGGTGTAGGTCATTATGAAGATTATCATCGGGTCCGATCATGCGGGTTATCCAATGAAGGAGAAGGTGACAGTCCATCTCCGTGAGCTGGGCCTGCAGGTGGAAGACATTGGGACATACAGTGAAGAGGCTGTGGATTATACCGACTTTGGGAAAAAGGTGGCCCGCAAGGTGTCAGATGGCACTTTTGATCGCGGCATCTTGATCTGTGGGACCGGACTTGGAATGTCTATGGTTGCCAACCGCTTTCGCGGTGTGCGGGCCGCGCTGGCCAACGATCTTTTTTCAGCCATCATGAGCAGGCGTCACAATGACTCAAATATCATGGTCATGGGCGGCCGACTGATCGGTGATACGCTCGCCTTCCAGTTAGTAGATACTTGGCTTGAGACCCCGTTTGAAGGGGGACGTCATCAACGCCGTCTAGAGAAGATGGATATTGAGTAGTGACGAAGGATGAGCCACTTCGTATGAGCCGTCCTTCCTGGAAAGAGTATTTTATGGATATCGCCTCCCTGGTGGCAAGGCGCTCTACATGCCGCCGTCGCCGGGTAGGGGCCATTGTGGTAAGAGACAAACGAATTCTGGCAACCGGCTATAATGGAGCACCAACAGGACTCCCTCATTGCCTCGATATTGGCTGTCTGCGTGAGGAACTGGGGGTAGCTTCCGGTGAGCGACATGAACTGTGTCGAGGCCTTCATGCCGAACAAAACGTCATTATTCAAGCTGCCTATCACGGGGCTTCCATCAAAGGGGCTACGCTCTATTGCACGAACCTCCCCTGTTCCATCTGTTCTAAGATGCTTATCAATGCCGGCATTTGCGAGATCATATATCAGCAAGGCTATGCAGACCCCATGGCAGAGGAAATGTTGAAGGCTGCCGGAGTCAAACTTGCCCGGATCGATGAGAATTGATGATTGTCGATTGTCGATTGATGATTGTCGATTGATGATTGATGATTAAATAAGACAAAATGCCTATGGATTTTACTCATAACAAAATTTACAAAACTTCGTTCTGATACGGGTTTATGACGGGTTAAATAAAACTTGGCTAAAAATCCATGTTGAACTGTAAAATTAATCACTTACAAAACACTTTTGTTGGCAAAATCAATAAGCGCTTAAGACAAATCATCAATCAACAATCAACAATCAACAATCATCAATCAACAAAGGATAACGAACAATGAAATGCCCATATTGCAGTAAGATAGACAACAAGGTGATCGATTCGAGGACGACCAAGGAGGGGAATGCGGTCAGGCGCCGCCGTGAATGTCTGGCCTGCAAGCACCGATTCACCACCTATGAACGGGTTGAGGCGTTGCCTCTTGTCCTGATCAAGAAGGATGGCAGGCGGGAGACGTTTGATCGGACCAAAGTCCTTGTAGGGATGCAGAAGGCCTGTCAAAAGCGAGACATTAGCATCAATACGCTCGAAGAGTTTGTGGACGAACTTGAGCGGGAACTCCAAGAGATGGGGGAAAAAGAGATTCCCTCCTCAGAGGTGGGCGAGCGGATCATGACCAAACTCCATGAACTGGATGACGTGGCCTATGTCCGGTTCGCCTCGGTATACCGAGAGTTCAAAGACATCAATGACTTCATGTCCGAATTGAAGGATTTGCTCGATGCTCCCAGGAAAAGAAGTTAGGGACTTCCCTCCGAATGGAGTATTCCAATTGTCAGCGAAGCGAACTAAAGTTAGTCTTTAACAATCGTGGACGAAACTTACATGAAAATGGCCCTTGAGCTGGCCCAACAGGGTCGGGGCTGGACCTCCCCTAACCCGATGGTGGGCGCAGTTGTTGTTAAGGACGGCACGGTTGTGGGAAAAGGTTTCCATCAGGCCGCGGGCGGCCCCCATGCCGAGATCCACGCCCTTAATGACGCTGGGGAAAAAGCCGTGGGGGCCACGCTCTATGTGACCTTCGAGCCATGTAACCACATAGGCCGGACACCACCCTGCACGCAGGCAATCCTGAGAAGTGGTATCAAACGAGTCGTAGCAGGGATGAAAGATCCCAATCCGCGGGTGACCGGCGGCGGGCTCGCTTTTCTGAAAAGCCAGGGCCTGGATGTGTCGGCTGGCGTCTGTGAAGATGAGTGTCGACGACTCAATGAGATTTTCATTAAATTCGTCACCACATCACTTCCCTTTGTCATCCTAAAATGTGCGGCTACGCTTGACGGTCGCATTGCGACACGTACAGGGGATTCCAAGTGGATCACCAATCCCCTTTCAAGACAATTCGTCCATGAGCTCCGTCATGCCGTTGACGCGATCATGGTGGGCATAGGAACGGTCCTCAAGGACGACCCCCGGCTAACAACCCGCCTTGAAGGCCGTAAGGGATCAGATCCTATACGGATCGTGCTCGATACCCATCTATCGATACCCCCCAATGCAAGGCTGTTGCATCTTCCTTCAGATTCTGATACCTTGATTGTGACCGGTAGTTCGGCCCCGGCCGAAAAGAGAAGGATTCTGGAAAGACCGGGGGTGCGTCTTCTTGCCTTGAAGGACGACGGAGGGCGGATTGACCTCACAGCCCTTGTAGGAGAGCTGGTCAGGATGGGCATCACCAGCCTCCTGATCGAGGGGGGAAGCCGCGTCAATGGTTCGGCTTTGAGGGCGGGCATCGTGGACAAGATCTGCATTTTTTATGCCCCCAAGATTTGCGGCGGCAACGGAGTTCCAGTGTGCGAAGGCATCGGCGTGAACCTGATGGAAGAAAGCATGCAGATCACGGACATATCAGTTCATCGGTTTGCAGATGATGTAATGATCGAAGGGTACCTGAAAGATTAAGAGTGAACTAAAGTGAGCTAAAATGCCTAAAGTGCCTAAAGTTGATAAACTCGTAAAAAGTCCCAACAACTTGTCATTTCGAGCGAAGCGAGAAATCTTTCTAATGTAACATGCTGAAAACATAGGATTTCTCCCTGCGGTCGAAATGACACATTCACTAAATCCGACTTTTTACGAAGCCGCCAAAGTTAGTTGATGATCTTTTTTTGTTCCATAACTTTAGGCACTTTAGTTCACTTTAGGCACTTTAGGCACTTGCAAGGGAGATAACACTCGGTGTTCACCGGCATTATAGAGGGTCTTGGAACAGTAAAATCGCTAAGCCGTGCCGCAGGCGGCCTGCGCATGGGTGTTGAGGCCGGTTTTTCTATGGACAAGGTCAAGGTGGGTAACAGCATTGCTGTCAGCGGGGCTTGTCTGACCGTGGTCCGTTTTCACGACAATATCTTTGAGGTTGATGTCGCCCCTGAGACACTGTCAAAGACAACCCTGGGTCAGGCAAAGGTGGGAGACAGGGTGAACCTGGAGCGGGCACTGTGTCTTGGTGATCGCCTTGATGGACACTTGGTAACCGGACATGTTGATTGCGTAGGCACGGTTCAGGCCAAGCGGCCCATGGCCAATGCCATGCTTTTTGCGTTTGGGGTGCCAGAAGCCCTTTCCCGCTACATGGTCCAAAAAGGCTCTGTTGCCGTTGATGGCATCAGTCTTACAGTAAACGCCTGCAAAAGAAGCACTTTTGAAGTTAGCATAATCCCTCATACAGCCAAGATAACCACCATGGGCTTCAAAAAAGTAGGAGATCCGGTCAACATCGAGACGGATATGATAGGAAAATACGTGGAGCGATTTACACAGCACTTTGCAAACCGGTACACCGAGACAGGGGATACGACCTCATCCATTGATGAAACCTTGCTCACAAAGACAGGATTTCTATAAGGAGAACAAAATGCCGCGCATAACCATAGACGAAGCCTTAGAAGACATCAGACAAGGCAAGATGGTCATCCTCGTTGATGACGAGGATCGGGAAAACGAAGGCGACCTCACCATGGCCGCCGAAAAGGTGACACCTGAGGCTGTCAATTTCATGGCCAGGTATGGCAGGGGACTTATCTGTCTGTCGTTGACCCCGGAAAAAGTAGAAGCCCTGGACCTGCCTCCCATGGCGGGTAACAATACCTCGCGTTTGCAGACCGCATTCACCGTGTCCATAGAGGCCCGACACGGCGTGACCACGGGAATCTCGGTCGCAGACAGGGCCACAACTATCCTGACTGCTATAGCCGATGATGCCAAACCGAGTGATCTGGTGCGACCTGGCCATGTATTTCCGCTTCGTGCACGAAATGGCGGTGTTATTGTTCGGACCGGACAGACAGAAGGGTCAGTAGATCTGGCGCGGCTTGCGGGTTTGAGGCCGGCAGGGGTGATCTGCGAGATCATGAACGAAGATGGCACCATGTCCAGAATGCCTGACCTGGAACCGTTTTCAGAAGAGCATAATATCAGAATATGCACCATCGCAGACCTGATCGAATACCGACTCCAAACCGAGTGCTTCGTACATCCTGTCGCCACCACAGTCATTCCGACCCGTATCGCAGGTGAGTTTGAGACCACTGTGTACGAGAACGATGTGGATGAGCTGCTGCATATCGCTATGGTCAAGGGGGAAATCGATCCTGCCAAGCCGGTCCTGGTGCGTGTTCATTCGGAATGTCTCACCGGTGACGTATTCGGTTCCAAGCGGTGCGACTGCGGAGAACAACTTCATGCTGCCATGAAGATGATAGAACAAGAAGGCACAGGGGTTGTTCTTTACATCCGCCAGGAAGGCCGTGGGATCGGACTTCTCAACAAGATGAAGGCGTATGCGTTGCAGGATCAGGGCCACGACACGGTGGAGGCCAATGAGCTTCTCGGGTTCCAACCCGATTTAAGAAACTATGGCATTGGCGCTCAAATATTGGTGCATCTGGGTGTACGCCAGATGCGCCTTATGACCAACAATCCAAAGAAGATCGTAGGGCTTGAAGGTTATGGCCTGAGCATGGTCGAACAGGTGCCTATTGAAATGACACCCAATGAGTATAATGAGGAATATCTCAGCTGCAAGAAAACGAAGATGGGCCATCTGCTGAAACTCAATGCCAAACGGTAAGTGCTCTAACTCGTAAATTCGGTGACGTATTTTGTGTCAGGATGTATATCCCGCGTAAGCTGGAACTAAAAAAGTGCCTAAAGTTTGAAGTGCCTAAAGTGAGCTAAAGTTGAGGAATGCGCTTTTAGCGCAGTCAATTTTAGAAATGGACAACAGAGTGTTCTTATCTAATATTTACCCCTATTGGAAGAAGCAAATAATAAAAAAATACCTTAACTTTAGGCACTTTAGATCACTTTAGATCACTTTAGGCACTTCGACATTTTGAAATGAATAAACCAAATGATACAGAATCGTATTTAAGAATGCGTGTATTTAAGGAGGAGCCAGGATGCCAAATGTATACGAAGGAAAAATATCTGCTGAGGGGAAAAAGTTCGCTCTGATTGTGAGTCGCTTTAATGATTTTATCAGTGACAGGCTCCTGGCCGGTACCCTGGACGCCCTCGCTCGTCATGGGGCTCGTGATGAGGACATCGACATTGTGAAGGTGCCGGGCTCCTTTGAAATCCCTCTTATGGCGAAGAAGATGGCCCAAAAGGAAAAATATCATGCCGTTATCTGTCTGGGAGCTGTGATCCGGGGTTCTACACCCCATTTTGAGTATGTCAGTGCTGAGGTTTCCAAAGGAATCGCCTTGGTCGGACTGGAATCAGGGGTACCGGTTATCTTTGGCGTGGTCACCACGGACACCTTGGAGCAGGCCATAGAAAGGGCCGGCACAAAGGCTGGAAATAAGGGCTGGGCCGCAGCCGTGGCCGCTATGGAGATGGCCAATCTCATAGAATCTGTCGAGAAGGTTTAGGGAGTTGTGTAAAACAGGCAAAACAGGGGTCAAATCTTTAATCTTGACAAATTATGTCAGCCTATAGCCTTTCTTGAAAGGAAACAATTTGTCAAGATTAAAGATTTGACCCCTGTTTTGCACATTATTTATCTTCTCTTTGCGTTCTCTGCGCACTCTGCGGTGAACCATTACGATTTGGCATTATGGGAAATCGCCGGCGATCAAGAGAGCTTGCAATGCAGGCTCTTTTTCAGATCGAGATGAACCAGGATCACTCAAGGGAAGCTATTGAGTTATTTTGCAAACATTTCGGGGTCACGAAAAATGTGAAGCCTTTTTTTCTTCGACTGGTCGAAGGCGTAAAGGAATTTCAACATGAGATCGACCCTTTAATTAGAAGCTTTTCAGAACACTGGAAGATTGGCCGTATGTCCCGGGCGGATCGCAACATTATGAGAGTCGCTGTCTATGAACTCCTTTACTGCGACGATATTCCACCAAAAGTCTCCATCAACGAAGCAATAGATATCGGAAAGAAGTTCGGCACTGAGAATTCTGGTGCCTTTATTAACGGCGTCTTGGACGGTATCCGTATCTCCCTGGAGAAGGCAAAACCAGTCACGGATTGACGATTGTCGATTGTCGATTGTTCTCGTAAAAAAAAGGTACCTACTCAGGTTGTCAGGTTCACGGTTCACGGTTGGCTACTTTGCACTTTTCATATTTTTGCCTGGTGTCCCCATTTTATTGAAAAATTATGGAACTCGATAGACCAAGAGTTCCCTGGCAGACCAGATATGATCAGTAATTTGAGCCGCAAGAGCGGGCGTTCTTTGGCGCCATTGTCTATGGCTG
>JAUWXF010000217.1 GCA_030616475.1 Desulfobacterales bacterium | reverse complement strand
AGGAAAGTGATGAAGACAAAGAAAATCATGATGATCCTGTTAATCCTGTCTGACATAAATTGTCTGCAAAAGCAGACGATGAATTCTTAAAATAAACAACCAAGATGCTATCTATTTTATGCACCCAGTAATAATACAGGTTGTCTATATATATCATTTATATAGAGTTAGACTATCCATACGGTGATAGGCAACCTATTTTAAGAACCAGAAAGGAGGTCCCATGAGGACTGTGACCTATGAAACCGAAAATGGGGTCTTTGAGTTTGATCTATCCGATGTTCAAGACCGCATCAACCATCTTGCATCAGACCACAAGATTGAGGAAGCTATTGAAATATTGAATTCATTAAGATCATCATCCGACGACCTGATCCTAAACGCGGAAAAATTCAATCATTTTGGTTATATCGCCCTGGATCTGGTGGAGGCCGGTAAAGGTTTGATCAAATGTAAACCGTGCAATAAAACCTATCAACTCAGTGAACTCAAACCAACCGTTGTGGGACATGGAGGGAGCCCATTTTCGTTAAAACCAGAATTAGAAGGAGGTGTGATAAGAAGGTTATTCGGAACAAAACAAAATACCCCCATGTTTGGGGGAGAGGGTTTTGAGTGTCCTGAAGGTCATGAACTGATCGCAATGGTAACCTGGCAAACGTGATTGGAAAGCATGGATCTTATTGAGGATATATCAGATTCGGGTGACTTTGGGAGCCAATGGGGTAAAGGTGATATAGATCAGAAAGGTTTGGATTCAAAGAGATGGGGTCAGATTTTCTCAAGGAAATCAGTAGCTACAACGTCCGCTTTTGGTGCGGAAAACCCTCACTATCGATATCTACGGCCTATCACGCCTATCTTTCTTTAATACTTATTATCTGGCTTTCCAAGAAGTAGATAGGTTGAAATTATGCAGGGGCCATTGAATTCTCGTTTCAAACAAGGCCTTCAGTGTTCCAGACCCGAGACCTCTTCTGTATTCCGTTTTTGCAGATGTAGGCCCATGACTTGCACAACTCGGTCCAACAGCTTTGATGAAGACTGCAAAGTCTCTTTTGCCTGATCAAGTATACGAACGGCATCCTTATTCAATAGCTGGGCATATATGCGTTGAATATCCGCGTAATGTTCGTTTTCTTGCTTTATCATTCTTCCCAAACCGTAACCTTCCAGATACAAATAGTACGGTTTTTTGTCTACGGGCACAAGGAGGTAGTGTCCCAGATTGTCAGTTATGTATGTACAGATTCTTGCTATGTCAGTAATGTTTTTGCTGCAACGCATTATTAGAAACCTGTCTTTAGCATGGGCGTTCATTGATCGGAATATTTTGTCTAGTTTTGCCTTAAGGATAGATAATTCTTGTACACTGGCGGTCAACCTGTCCCTGATGTCTAATATCTCTTTGTTGCCCACTTCTTTCAATTCTACTATCTCTTTTGCTGATACGGGTAGTTCCACAATAAATGATGCTACCAACAACACTAAGATTACCCCTTTTTTCATTCCATCCACCTCCTTTTAGAAATTCAAAGAAAGCTGTTCGGGTTTGTCCGTATTTTCCGTAGGCTCAGATTCAACCCTTCTCGGTTTGCCACCCCTCCTGTACATGACTTTTGTTATTCTCTTTCTCTTCAACCCCTCCGGAAATAACGAAGGCTGTCTATAGGCCCGGTAATCAGGACAATTCTTCATCCACTTACACGTTTCACATATAACCACACCGATCCTGTATTTCGATTTTATCCGGTTACACGTGATGTAGTCCATGTCTTACCTTCATGGCGCCATCCAACAACCTCTTCAACCTCCCATTATCCCCCAATCACGCCTATAACCATTTAAAATCAAGGACTATTTCCCGATCTGATCAACACGCTCCCTGATGCACGCTACCAGGGTTTCAAGATCACGTTTCTTTAGTTGCAGCAGAAAACTCAGATCAACCTCTGTCTTCAAAAGCCCCTGGGTGATTTCGATCAGCTTCTCTATAGAATTTCCGGTAGACTATCACAAGGCTTCGTTTGGGTCAACAATATTCATAGGTTAGGTTAAAAATCTCAAAGTCCTTGAGAAACTAAAAGATGACCGGGCCCGGCTCGACAGCCGAGCGAACCCGCCTGCCGGGGAAACCTCTTTGCAAGGCCACTCGAGAGGAGCACGATTTTTTGGCCAGGCTTATCTTGGGCGAACTTCGGCAAGGGGCGGTGGATGTTATTGACATGGTGGCCAAGAAGCTGAAACACAAGAATACAGATCATTTCCCAAAGAGGAGGTTTATGGTATACTAAACACAAAAAGTGAGAGAAGATGGTTAGGAACAGGTGATAGAATTCAAAAAAGGGGCAAGCCTATGGAGGGAGTGATATTTGACCATGGGAGACGAAAATCGAGGCTGGTTCAGCCCTAGAAAGGAAGCAGCATGAACAAAAGCTTTCCTGGAACCTGTGTCGCATCCTCGGGTGAGTTCATATACGGTATCCACAAACCGCAGTTCACTGCTTTTAACCTGCGGGAAAATGATTATATCGTATCCCTAGGAAATACCGTGGAACAGGCAACAATCAATAATGCGGACAACTTCCCTGAAAAGAGTGTACATATTACCTCTTCAACCTGGATCTTCGAGATTCCGAATGCCTTTCCTTTCGTGGGGGCCACTTTTATTCTCAAATCAAAGGCTGACCGCAGAGCAGATGATTGTAATCCCTTCAAGAGGGAAAAGAAACAGTCTTCTGACCTTGTGTCAACCAAACCATTGGAAGCTATAGATGAAGGCCCTATTGAACGTCAACGACAACCTTCCCTTCTGGCTTTAGCGAAAACATCCACTGATCCCAACGTCCTTGTAAAGCTGGCCGAACGATCATGTCGATTCACCTATGACGAGAAAAGTCGCTTACCCTCTGGCATGATCTACGAAAAGACCGAAGAGGGGGAGATGCGCCCAGCCATTTTAGACCGACATCTTTTTGATCTAGTGTCTAACAATGCATTTCTCCCGGATGCATTCAAACAGCAGATGGTTCTGATTCCAGGAGTGCAAGGGAAAAGTCCAATTGTGGGCGAATATGCCAAGGGGGACACACACATTTGGGAATACCTGCGAGAAAACAGCTATATTCCCTGGGGTCATTATACAGCAAACATGGCCCAAGACGCTATCCGCTATAGGATTGGGTCCCTCACAGAGGTTGATATGATCGGCCTTCGCCACCTTTATTACCAAAGGACATACGTCCAGCTCGCAAAAGAGATAGGCATGACCGTATCGGCTAAGAGGCGATCGTTGACAAGGAATGAATTGGAAGATTTACGAGTGTCTCTGATTGGTGAAATAGAACAGCGCAACAAACGGGGCGATGACCTACCGTTCAATGCCACGATTTGGGGCCAAAACTTCGGTTTTGACTTGTCCCCTTCGGGCTACCGGCTGAATGCCTCGCACCAACAAACACACCAGCAGTATGCTCTCGTCCCTCCACGTGTGCCTCGATTTAAAGGAGGAAAGAACGAATTGAGTGAGTTCACGATTAGCACTTATACGCAAGGCGATCTTGTAGCTCAATTCGCGAAGGAGTACAAGGACAAGACCAACCAGGATTTCTTTGAGACATACCTTAAAGCGATTCGGAATAATAGGAGGCTGGATGACCGAGTAGATAAAGAAAGGGACCTGATTTTTTACGAAGATGAGAATATAATCACCTTTATCCCTAAAGCCCAGCGGTCCCAAGGAGAAGTTCAGATTATGACGAAGGGAAGATGTGGGAACATCATGGAGGCAGATACCAAGACACGCTATTCTCTGGATCGTGCCATACTGATCACTATGAAGGTGTTAGAGGATCTAGGAGCAGAGATAATTACTGCTTTTGATATATCCAAAAGATTTGACAATCCGGACGGTAATCAGCGCCTCCTCTACTGCTTTCTTCCAAAACATCCCCGGTCTCCAGGCAGCTTTAGCGAATTTCAACAGCGTTGGATTGTCAATCATTATCCGGAAGACTTTGCTCAGGTCTGTCGTAAGAAGGTGAGCAGCGTTTCCATTCTAGCCTGACCTACTTCGGCACCTCTGTCTTTAGATATAGAGGTATTTCTTTCTTCCCTTTAACCAAGCAGTAATTTGAATTGAATCGTTGATCAGGAAATTCATCGATTATCTTATATGCAATTCGATAACCTTTGGTAAATGTACTTGGTTCCACAAACTCGTATCCCATACTTGATAGCCAATCTTCGGGGGCAAATTCCTTTCCCTTTTTCAGGAATGCCTTGAATGAAGTCAAATCTCTTGAGGGATCTTTTCTCGGACCCTTGATAACATATCCCTCATTGAGCAATTCTTCCAGATAATCAAGGTTATTTATTGGCCTGACAAACCTGTTATCATTCATCTTGATTGAATTGAATAACTCGCTTTTTGTACGCGAGTATAGGAGAAATGGGGTTGTGTGTCAAGGCCAATGGGGACCAATGGCAGGGCAACGTCAAAGTAGATTCTAAGTTGTCAAATTAGAAGGATTGCACAGACGCTTAAATCCGAAATCCGAATATCGAAATCCGAAACAATTTCAAAATCCGAATATCAAATGACCAAAACATTT
>JAUWXF010000249.1 GCA_030616475.1 Desulfobacterales bacterium | reverse complement strand
GGTTTCAGCTCTTTAAGTTTCTCAATCCTGACACCTGAAACCCGAAACCTGACACCTTTTCCCCAAAACTAAATACGCAGCAGACGGACACGGATTTTCTCATTGCCAACAGCCGTGATTTACACTCTCTAAGTCTGTACGTCACTGTATCAATTTAGCCTATTGAAAAAGTGACCCTAACGAGCATGCAGGTGATCCGATTCTAAAGCGGGTCACTGTTTGAGCGTATTAGTGAGCGTTAAGAAAGAACAGTAAGGTGGCATATTTTTTCCAAGGGTCAAATGATATCCACCACAATCGAGGTTATTTACAAAAGCTATTTCCTGTTCTTTCTTTACGCTCAGTTATGCGCGAGTTTGAGCCGGTTTAGAATCGGATTGCCTGCATGCGATAATGTTTTCAAACAACTAAAACGTTACACGTCGCTTAGTTCTATGGTTTTAAATCGTTTTTCAATAAGATGAAACGGCAGTTCTCCTCCTTGCAACAGTTGTCTGTGAAACTGATCCCGACCCATCCTAGTACCATAAGTCTCTCTCAATTTCATAATTTCGTAACGGCCTAAGCTATAACACAATTGATAACCAGGATTCAGCCGGAAACGATCTGTCTGGCTATTAGCCTCTTCTGAGGTAAATCCGGCCGTTGTCAACAATCTCATAGCATCTTCCCTGGCAAGTATACCGGTGGTCAATCCCACGTCGATTTGACATCGCGCGGCTCTCCATAGCCTTCGCTTACAATCGACCAAATATTCGATTGGAGTGTCCACATAACCGTACTCAGTCAAGAGTGATTCAGCATAATAAGACCAACCTTCATAGAAAAGAGGTGACTCGATTTGACGTCGTACTCGATTTTCCAGCCTCCTTCGAACACAATCCAACAAGTGGTGTCCCGGGAAGGTCTCATGGGCAGCGAGGAATTTGTATTCGCGATGAAGCAGCTTCTTGAGAAGGTCTCCGGCTTCTTTACCTCTCTCCTGTGGCAGGCGAGTTGTAATATAGAACAAATCTTTTTCCCCGACATCTGCACCAAAGGCCGCGCTGAAAGAAGCCGAACAGCGGACAGATCGAAGATATGTCGGTGTTTCACAAACTTCTAACGACGAGCTCAAATGAACTTCCCTGAAGCCGTGCTTCTGGAAAAAACAAGCCAATCGTTCTATTTCACGTTGATACAGGGAAATGGTGTCCGTTTTCTCGATATCCGAAGGGCAGTACGCGTGATACAACTCCCTCCACGACTTGCCGGGATCTATGTTCCCTTGAAGCTTTTTTAATTGCTCTAGATTTTCCTGCCATTCTTCGACGGCAATCTGAAATACTTCAGGCAGGCTTCGGACAGAAAGGAAGTGGTCTTTCAGTGTGGCCTCAAGAGCCGGAACAACAAATTGTTGATCCGGAACAGGAGAAAGGGTACGCATAAACTTGTCAAAAGCATCTAAGGCAGACCAAGCCTTTTGCAACCCCTCTGTGAGATGCCCGCAGCTTGCCTTGGCGAAGCTCTTGCTGATTTCAGCGAGATATCTCTTGCAGTCACCCAGCATGGCACACGCAGCCTGGTAATAGGTTTTTGGGACGCTGTCAATGTTGTCAATGGCCTGTTGCAGTAGCCGGGGAATTGCTCGCAAGCGGGCCAATGCCCTTTCGGTCCGTTCTGCTGGACTTGAGGCCGGCTTTGTCAACGCGTAATCGAGTCCTATGAAAGCTATCTTCAAATATAGCAAAGGGTTATTGCGCCAGGACTGTTTCATTTTTAGCTCTATAAAAATCCCGGCCACATTTGCCTTTAGGAGTTCAAGATCTGTGAGCTTTTCGAAGTCATTCTCATGATCGGCCAGGCGGTCGAATTTGTCTTGAAATTCTCTGAGATTGAAAAGACATTCGCGGATCACATCTGCATCGAGATTATCCACCTGGTCGTAATACTGGCTGGCCTTCTCGGCTCGAGGAAGAAAGTGGAATTCATCACTGGCACACATTACCGGAAAGCATTTGGCCAAGTAGTCAAAGTAGTTTAATGCTAATTCAGTTTGAGGGTCTTTCATCAAAGCGCCTGGTGATCCATACCAGCACGAGCAGCCCGGGGAGGGCCGCCGCAGTGGTGACGATGAAGAAGCTCACCCAGGCCATGTGGTCCGCCAGCCACCCGCCTGAGGAGGACAGCAGCGTGCGGCCGAAGGCCATGAAGGACGTCAGCAGGGCATACTGGGTGGCGGTATAAGCGATGTTGCAGAGGCTGGACAGGTACGCGACAAAGGCCGCCGTGCCCATGCCCCCACTGAGGTTTTCCACCGCGATGGTGAGCGTAAGCATGCGGAGGTCGGTACCCGCCACGGCCAGCGCGGCGAACATCAGATTGGAGAGCATCTGCAGGATGCCGCACACGAAAAGGCTCTTCAGGATGCCGATGCGGTTGACGATGACGCCCCCGATCAAGCTGCCGATGATGGTGGCGCCGAGGCCAAATGCCTTGCTGATGTTGGCAATCTGGATCTTGGTGAAGTCCAGCTCCACATAGAAGGGATTGCTCATCACCCCGGCCAGGGCGTCGCCGAATTTATACAGCAGGATGAACAGCAGTATCACCAGCCAGCCACTACGGCTCATGAACTCGGCAAAGGGGCTGACCACGGCGCCATAGATCCAGGCGAGCGCCTTTGCCCTCTTTCCGACAGGATCTGGGTGGGCCTTAAGATAGGCAGCAATCCGCCTCTCCTGCTCGATGGAGTCCCGGCTCTTT
This sequence comes from Desulfobacterales bacterium, assembly GCA_030616475.1. Lineage (GTDB taxonomy): Bacteria > Desulfobacterota > Desulfobacteria > Desulfobacterales. Next base: position 915 of record JAUWXF010000249.1, on the reverse strand, counting down.
CGCGCCTTTGGCTCCGGGTTAAGCAGGATAGTGGCAATACCCACGATCATGAGGGCGGTCATGAGCCCGTAGGTGGCAAACCAGCCCACATAAGTAGCCAAATAGAGTGCCCCAGCCCCGGATACCAGCATGCCGATGCGGTACCCGAGCACGATCATCGCCGCGCCCGCGCCGTACTGGCGCTCATCCAGGATCTCCACGCGGTATGCGTCGATCACGATGTCCTGACTGGCAGACCAGAAGGCCACCATGAAGGCGAACGCGGCGGTCAGTCCGGGGTGGACTGCCGGGTTTGTGGCGCCCAGGCCGGCGATGGTGGCCATCAGCGCCAGTTGCGTGACAATGGCCCACCCGCGCCGGCGCCCCAACCGGCGGGTGAAAAATGGCACAGGCATGCGGTCTACCAGAGGCGCCCAGAGGAACTTGAAGATATAGGGTGTGCCCATCAGGGCGAACAGGCCAATGGTGGTCTTATTCACACCGATTTCCGCCAACCAGAGACTGAGCGTCCCAAAGGTGAGCGCAAGCGGCAGCCCGCTCGAAAATCCGAGAAACAGGATAGTCACGACCCGCCGGTCGGCATAAACGGCGCAGGACTCAAGCCATCGGCGGTAACGTGTCGTTGGCGCAACTCTGTTCATCGCAGGGCCCACAGTAACACACGGCGTAATGGAAATGAATGGTAAGGGAAAAGGTTTGTTTAGGCTGCTACATTTTTTTTGTTTTTTTACATATTTCTTGTTCTTAATAAAGCGATTTTAATATATCATTGTTGGTTATAACTCAACCAGGGCAACGTCAAAGTAGATTCTAAGTTGTCAAATTAGAAGGATTGCACAGACGCTTAAATCCGAAATCCGAATATCGAAATCCGAAACAATTTCAAAATCCGAATATCAAATGACCAAAACATTT
>JAUWXF010000289.1 GCA_030616475.1 Desulfobacterales bacterium | reverse complement strand
GCCTAAGCATGGCTAACCATAACACCTCTGGTGTGAAATCTATCCCAACCTCCAGAAACATTTACCGCAAAAAAACGCATTTTTCAACCTATCAAGGATAAAGCTCAATCTCGACCCGGTCATCCGTTTTTCCAAAGCAATCCACTTATGATATCAGACAGAAACCAAAAAAATTCGGGCTCTCGAATAGTGCATAATTATAGCAGTAATCAATCGTTTCAGCACACATCAAGCAAAGCAGAAAAAGCACAAGATGTAGTGTTTTTCGCGTTAGGTGCCTGAGCAAATCGTCGGCACGGAAAGAAGCTGGGAAGGCCTCTCTGGCCCAACGGGTTCAACGAACCAGCCAACCAAATCCAATCATGCACCTGGGACGGAGCCAGCAGTTTCCGTCTGACTTTGCTTGGTGCAGGTCATGAACAACATATGGGTGTTCTGGCAGCAGTAGACGCCGGGCACGGTCAACTCAGAAGATGATGAATCCCGCAAAAAATCACTGAGCATTCTTGTACCAGAAGCAGTCTTCATGACCTCCCTCAGTCGTTCCGCACACGTTTGACCAACCCTGGATCTCGCTTACAAAAATACCCTCACCATAGATCTTTTTATCCTTATATGCCCAGTGGGTTGTCAGGAGCCCCTGTCCAACAAAACCCTTGACGCTAACTTTTTCGCCCAGCATCAGATCGAAGTTCTTTAACAGACTTTCGTCAAAGCCGAAAAGGTACTTACCGTTCAGCACAGCTGCCCTGTAGACATAAGTTCTACTGCCAACCTCTTCTTCTGCGACACCTGTATGTACACTAACTTTCTTATTGGTCTGAACAGGGTAATTAGGGTCGTGGTGACAGTTGTAGTATTTTGTTCCTCTATAGATAATGGTGGACGGTATCTCTGTTGGGTTTGAATCCCCACACTCGACAAGTGTGTTTTCAAAAGAGATGATAGCTACTACCAGGATAATAGCTAGTATCAAAAAGATCCTTTTGGGCATTAGAGATCCAAAAAGTGAAAGGTGGTTGTCACATAGCACGCAAGCGAGGCAGCTGAAACTTCCCGTAGCCTCCTTACAGTTCTTCAATAATAGCCGAACATCCATCTGCGGTCTGCCTGTGCGCCTTCTGTTACATGCTCCGGAAGCACTTGGAAGCTCCAGGTGTTGTTGTCCGGGTTGTAAGTAGCACTCTTTCTGTTTACCGTATTAGACCCGTGAGCACAATCATAAACAGAAACTAATACTTCTGCCACTCCTGATGGAGCATGCGTGTACCTAAGAGAAAGCTGTTAGGTACTTCTTGCCCATCTTGTGGGGTTGTAATGGTTATTGGGTTAGCTCTAGCATATAAACATCAGAGTTGCCATTGTAATCCAAGAAGACGATCCTGCTGCCAGAGATACGAAGTTTTTGTGGATTATAAGCTAAATCATCATAAATTGGTACTTCCTTCTGCTTATCTAAATCATAGAGGTATATGTCACCGTATGTGCCATTACGGCTATCCAACCAGATAATCTTGTTGCCATCGATATCAGCCCCCCATTGTTCAGCAGAATTGGTACAAATTGTTCTCTGCTGGTTAGTACTTAAATCATACATATAGATGTCTGCGTTGCCGTTGCGATAATCCTCCCAGATAATCTTGTTGCCAGAGACCCCAGGGTACCCAGAACTTCAAGGCGAAGCCAAGAAAACCAGCCGTCTCTCGTTCCAGCAAGCTTGCCAGCTAGAGCGACAGATAGGGGGTCAAGTCTCCGTTTGACTCTTACTGGGTTCTGGGTTCTATCAAAGGTCAAACGGAGACTTGACCCCTTGACTATAGCAGCTATAGTTATACCTACGTTGTTAATCACTGGTCGGAAATACGATGTCAAGTGTCTTATTGTCGTTTTCCTCCACCTCGAAATTGCTGAACCTTTTGGTTGTTTTGCCAAAGGTTGAATACACAATGTTGTACGTTCCTTCAGGTAGATCTACTTCATAGTCTCCGCCATTGGCAACATGGAATGACTTGATTTCAATCTGTTCATCGGCTGCACCGCAAGGGGCAGTTTGCCGGATGCTGATGGTGGCATGTTGTTCATCGCCTGCACCTTGGATTTCGACATTGCCTCCAATCGCCCCTGTTCCAGCAGTCTCAAGCACGAAATCCTGTTGGTAAACAGAGTTAGATTCCGCAAGGATGCTTGCACAGGTTGGATAGTATTCATCGAGATAAGCGACAAGCCTATAGGAGCCAGGCTGTAGAAAGAGTTTGTAGGCCCCAGTCTCGTCGGTAATTGTTGATGTGTAAGTTACCACCGTATCTTTATCATCAGCAGCACCGGGGTTGTATGTTTGAGCACTAACTAAGACCCCTTCCAAGAAGCCTCCGGTATCATTATCAGTAATGGTTCCGCTAATGATAGAACACTCTTCTTCATCGAGCACTTTAATCGTAGGCTTTAAAAGCCATTGCCCACTATTGCCTGGCTTTACAATAGATTTTGAGGCGTCAAAATCCAAGATCAGTTCAGTCGTCTGATTTTCATTGATGTCAAACCCGTGCACTATCTTGATGC
>JAUWXF010000188.1 GCA_030616475.1 Desulfobacterales bacterium | reverse complement strand
CTTTGTGTAGATTCAGGGTAGTGCCTCAAAGTGAATGTTATTGCCACAGACATTATTCTCTGCTTAAGTACTTTGCATGGCAGGCGGGTATTCGAGTTTCGGATTTATTCACGCCATCTCCCACCAGGAAGATCTATTATTCTGATCGGCCGACTTGGAGTGTACCATGAAGGTCGTCGTCCTAGGTTCCGAGGGGATGCTGGCCCAGGACCTGATTCCAATAGTAGCAAAAGAACACGAAACCCTGACCTTTGACAAAGACCAGGCGGACATAACAGACAAGGAACGCCTTTTTGATCTTTTAGGCAGGACAAAACCACACCTTGTTATCAACTGTGCTGCTTACAACAAGGTTGATGAGGCCGAGACGGATCGCGAGGCAGCGTTTCATGTCAATGCGTACGGGGTGCAGCAATTGGCCCTTGCCTGTCAGGAATTTGGAAACGCGCTTTGTCACTTCAGCACTGATTATGTCTTTGACGGCAAGAGCAGCCGGCCATACCGGCCCGATGATGAGGCGAATCCGATCAGCGTCTATGGGGAGTCAAAGCGGGCCGGGGAAGTATTTGTGCGATCCATCCTGAACCGGTACTATCTGATTCGCACCAGTTCGCTGTATGGAAAAAGTGGCAGCAATTTCGTGTATGCTATTCTGCGGCTTGCCGAAGAAAAGGACGTTCTGACGGTCGTACAGGACCAGATCATGTCGCCTACCTGGACGGTCAATTTGGCCCAGGGCGTACTCGCATTGATCGGTTCAGGCAAATTCGGGGTATACCACCTCACAGACCGTACCGATGGCGGCATTAGCTGGTTTGAATTTGCCAAAGAGATCCTCAGGGTAAAGGGACTGTCCAACCAGATCGAGACGACCACCAGCCAGGAATTTGCCCGCCCTGCCAAGAGACCTGCATACTCGGCACTTGACACGACTTCCTTCACATTATCCTGCGGCTACGAGCCCATGCCGTGGAAAGAGTCCCTGAAGCGCTTCCTTGATACGATTTAGTTCACACCGCCCACTCGTCCGCCGTAGGCGGACTCGTTCGAGCCGCTGAGAGCACAGAGGGAGACTTGTTTTTCCTGATCGGGAGACGACGATCAGGAAAAAAGCTCAGCCCTCCGGGCAATTTCTGTCCGCCGCAAGGCGGACTCTCTGTTGCGGTTCATTTTTTTCTTGACACACAACTCCATACCCCCTATGCTCACCCCACCAAAAAGCGACTTCTTACCAAAAATAGTGGCAATGGGTTTCTTTTTGAAACCTTCGATCCCAACGGCCTTTTCTGGGCGACTGAGCAGGCCATGCTTTTTTACAATCGCCCCAGAAAGGTAAGGGAAAAGCAGATCAAACGGATAATGACACAGACGCAGCTGCCTTCAATTATCCTGTCACGGCTCCTCAGTACATCGATCTCCGCGAAAAGATGTTGCAGCGCCCTCTCATTACTGCCGACGTGTCATGTAAAAAGGTCGAACATCCGTCAAAAACCCACCAAATTGGAGACTATGGCACGTTCAGGCTCTTGAATTTCGACAGAGAAAAGAAAAGGGTATCCATTGGAATAAAGTAGTTAACTGCTTACCATTGGAGCAAGCAGGCATCGAGGATCCTGTGCACATATCTTTTCTATTATTTCCTGGATCAGAAGGATAAAGCACCTTCAGAGCTTTACGAACAAGACCAGGAAGTGCAGTCAGTTGTCCTGAACATTTTAGCCGCGGACCAGGAACCCGAACAGCAGAAAATTTGTGAGGGAAGGGGCTATATGCTCCATGGCAATATCGCCCCTGTTTTTATGAGTTAACACTATAACTGAAGGAGGTAAACATGGCTACATTAAGGGAGACATTTGGAAGCATTAGAGGATGGGTGATTGACCTCGTTGAAATTGGATTATCCTTAGCCCTCGTATTTCTTGTTATCGACCTTTTGTTTGGCCCTAAACTTAACATTGTAGGAAATGTGTGTGGGCTTATCAACAGCTTTGTCAGCCAAGGCGTAGTTGGATTCATTGCCCTGATTATTTTCCTGGCAATCTATAGACGATAACTTGACAGCTCAAGAAACTGGGACGAGATTATTTTTCATTTAGAACCTGTTTTCTCTATTCTGAGAGAAAAACTCGGGAAATTCTAGCAGGTATGGGTTGAAGGGGACTCTTAATAACCAACGAAAAAAGAGAGGTGACTATGGCTACGTTCAAAGATACGCTTCAGGCCATTAATGATTGGCTGAAGATCTTCACTGACTTTGGGCTGGCGGTGTTATTGGCCTTTGTTATAATCGATATTCTTTTCGGCCAGACAGATCTGGTTTTGGGTAACATTCAAAAGATTGTGGGGAGTTTTGCTGACAAAGGCGTTGTCGGCTTAATCGCGTTACTTATCTTTCTGCTGATCTACAGAAGGTAAATCCCCGGTCTCTGAATAAAAGATGAAATATAGTTGAAAAACTTGACCTGAAAAGACCGCCAAAAAAGTCCCAAAGTCTTTTCCACAAGCAGGTAACGGTTCGCGTGTAACGCCTTAGTATTTTATAGCTGATAAGAACTCGCCTTTTGTGGGCGGAAGTATAGAAAGGAAACAGTATAAAGCAAACCCCCAGCAACAGCTTACAGTCTGACTACCACAATAAGCAAAGAGCTTACGATGTAACAGTTCAAGCTCCCAACAGAACAGCTACGCCCTGTCAGGGGCCAAGTCAGCCCATTTTGAGGTTTTTCTCTATGGCGATTACGGCTAAATACAACAACAGATGACAGGAAAACAGCTTCATTCGAGTCAATAAAGAGCCCATGAGATGCCCCACTAGCCACCTAAAGCCATAACCAAGTGGGCATACAGCAGGAAGAACAGAAAGAGCTTCAACGAAAACCAGATGCGATTTGAGCTTCAGGTTGTAAATGAATTGAGTGTGCGTTATCTTCACACAGCAACCGGCTAATTGGTTAGACCGGTACCACATCTTGCTAGTTCTGTCAATGAATTTGGTGTAAAGGAAGGGCCGTCTTGGCATTTGGCCGGCTATACGCAAGAGCCACAATATATTGCGATGAGTCTCAATGAACTGAGAGTGTAACTATCTTGCCAACATCTCTACTTTCCAAAAAGTTGTGATTTCAGATAGATATCTAATCTCCAATCCGTTCTTGGTCTGAACCTAGCTGCGTGAGACTCAGTTTTTCCATCCAACCTCCAGTTTGGCCTAAGAATCACAAGACCCTACCTCTGTCTACGAGAGATAGAGTCTTGGCGTTCAGTTCATAGCGTTTCCCATGGTTAGGATTTACGGATTATGGTGAAATTTCGGCGGAGACTATCACAAAATACCTTTCTCGGCAAGGGGTTAGCGAATCAAGGCAGGAAGAGAACAAAAAAAGGCTTTTGTGCCCTTCTAATAGGGACAATCCGTACACTATAGAATGGGCGATTTCTGCCAGGCGCTTGCCTGGGGGGCAGAAAGACAGGGCCAAATGGCAGGCCGATGGGCCTCCTGATCGGTTCACAAGTTTAACGTATGGGGCGTGCTATTATCCCTTTCCAGAACGGATGTTGTATGATGTGCAGGATATATGCTACATTAGAAGTCGTATAGACGCCCGAGGCGTTCTCCACCTTAGTGATTATCACAGGGATAATCTCCTGCACAGCAAGAAAACATGCCTTCTGCATTGTTACAGCACACCCTAAACCTCCTTTTTCTTGCAGGCATAAGCCTTATTGCTATTGGCTTGGGGCGACTCATTCTGTGTAGGGCTGGCATAAAAGCTATCTCTTTTGGCGAGTACGTGGTTTTTTCCACAGGCCTGGGCTTTGGAATTCTCAGCTATTCGGTTTTCTTGTTGGGGGCACTCCAACTCCTCTATCCTGTAGCTCTATATATCCTCATCGGCCTATTTGCTATCTTGTCCCTTGCCGGATGGCTCGGCTTGCGATGTCCTTTAGAAATCGAAAGAAAAACCACTTCTAAGACCCGGTTGTCTTTCTACGATCGATGTATCGGCGCCATTCTAATTGCATGCCTGTTCTTGGGCTTCCTGTTGGTACTGACACCTGGTATCGGAAAGGACGCGCTGATATATCATCTGGCCGTGCCCAAGCTGTTTCTGAAGCATCATGGAATATATTTCATTCCGGGCAACATATTCGCTCACTACCCGCTGAACAGCGAGATGTTGTATGCAGCCGGTCTTGCCCTGCGCGGGGATGTCCTTGCCAAAGGCATCCATTTTGTCATGGCCCTGGCAATTCTTTTGGGTATGTGGCAGTTTGCCAGACACTATATCTCCGAGATCACCTTTGTCCCCCTTGCACTCCTTGTTTTTTACTCCATTCCCTCGGTCTTTGTGACCTCCCACATGGCATACAGCGACCTGACCGCAAGTTTTTACACGTTTTTGGCCGTCTACGCATTCGTGAACTGGTTTAGCCGAAGAGAAAACGCGTGGCTCATATTGTGCGGGCTACTTTCCGGAGTGGCTATCTCCACCAAATACACGGCCCTTCTGTTGCCGTTTCTGGGATGCCTTGGGATCTTGTGGGCTTGTCGGCACCATAGGGCGAGTGGTCGGCACGCTCTACGCCTTCTGTTAGTATATGTTACATGTACAGTTGTTGTGGGAAGCCCCTTTTATATCAAAAACTGGATCATGAGCGGCAATCCGTTCTATCCCTTTTTATACGGAATATTTGACGGCAGGGGATGGGACCCTGAGCAGGCGCGGCTCTATGATCTGTTTGTTCATAGCCTGGGCATGGGAAGGGGGCTGTTGGACTATCTATTGCTGCCATGGAATGTGAGCGTCAATGCCACGATGCACAGCCCGAGATTTGACGGGGTCCTGGGGCCAGTCTTTATTCTGACATTGCCTTTTGCTATCGGGATGCGCAAGATTGCCATTGGGGCGAAGATTGCAATGGCCTATTGCTTATTTGCTTTCATGTTCTGGGCCTCTTCTGCCCAACAAATTAGATACCTCATCCCCGTCTTTCCGTTCTTAGCGATCATGACGGCTTATGTTCTCACCTATTATCGCCGCCGGAAGTTTGTCTTTGGTCTGCTGGTAGTGCTCGTTGCGGGGAGTTTGGGATTTAACGGATATCATATTGTCAGAGACTTCCTGAAGATAAAACCACTGGGTGTGATCACAGGCCTTGAGAATAGAGAAGCGTTTTTAGACCGAATGATCCCCTCGTACAGCATGTTTCAGTACTTAAACGCACAATTGCCCGAAGACTCAAAGATTTTCTTGATCTACATGAAGAATCTTGGGTACCTCTGCGACCGCCCGTACTATTCGGATTCCATGTTTGAGTCTTACACCATTCAGAAGATTCTGGCCCAATCTTCGACACCTGCAGAGGTCTATGTTTCACTAAAGGAAAGAGACTTTACTCACATACTTTACGATATTAATTATGTTTCAGGGGATATGAGCACTTTTTCGGAACAAGAAAAAGCTCTTTTTTTCGTCTTTCAGAAAAGGTATCTTGAGTTGATAAAAACTGAAAAAGGACGATATTATCTTTACCGGCTTCTGTAGTAGCACTCGGGCATTCACGGAAAATGGATAGACGGCGGTGATTCTGGAATTCAAATAGGCCTGCCTTGAATCGTTCTCATCCAGCCTCCTTGACGGTGAACATGTTATATAGTGCCTGAACGAAAAGTCATGTTCATGCAAAATCCGAATATCGAAACTCGAAATTCGAAACAAATTCGAATACCAAATGACAAAATGACCAAAACGAACTTGTTGAAATTTCATTGTTTTTGTCATTGGAGCATTCTTATTTTTGTCATTGTT
>JAUWXF010000293.1 GCA_030616475.1 Desulfobacterales bacterium | reverse complement strand
GGGTGATCGGTCTGGCCCAGACCGGGTTGTTCTCACCGTGGCATGGTCCAGCGTCTGTCGCGCCCCTGGCCCAGACCGGGATGACAGGGATGACACATCCGTCCAAGGCTGTCGCGCCAGGGCGGGCAGGGCGGGCAGGGTTTTTCTCCACCGGGCATGGTCCAACTTGTGTAGCACCCCTGGCCCAGACCGGGATTTTCTCCCCTGGGCATGATCCAATTTCTCTCGCGCAAGGGCGGGCAGGGCGGGCAGGTTGGTCTTTTTGTCTTTTACGTCATTCCATTATTCCCTGATCGAACCCTGTCCCAGCAAATTACCAGGGCGGGCTTGCAATAGCGTCTATAAATAATTACCATTTCAATAGGTTGTAGTATTTCCGAGACGTTTAGCTAGAATGCCGTCTGCTGTCAACCGGTTTTTCTTCTTCACCTTGACACATCCCCCCTTGTTCTGTTAGCCAGAGCATAGCCGCGCTTTGCTCTGCAATTTAAATAGGAGGATTCCTTTCAATATGGCTTTTTCAACCAAGTTTATCTTTGTCACGGGTGGCGTGCTTTCGTCTTTGGGCAAGGGGCTGGCGTCTGCGGCCATTGGGGCATTGCTCGAAAGCCGGGGACTCACCATCACCCTCCAAAAGCTCGATCCTTACATTAACGTGGATCCTGGCACCATGAACCCGTTTCAGCACGGGGAGGTCTTTGTCACCGATGACGGCGCAGAGACCGACCTTGATCTGGGCCATTACGAACGGTTTACACACGCAAAGCTGGGCCGCAACAACAACTTTACTACCGGCAAGATCTACGATTCGGTCATAACCAAAGAGCGCAGGGGAGATTATCTGGGTGGCACGGTTCAGGTGATTCCCCACATAACCGATGAGATCAAGGAGAGCATCCTTTTGGTGGCCAAAGGTGTAGATGTCGTGATCGTTGAGGTGGGCGGTACCATAGGCGATATTGAGAGCCTTCCCTTTCAGGAAGCCATAAGACAATTCAAGTCGGACGTGGGAAAAGAGAATGTGCTCTATGTTCACCTGACCCTGGTCCCGTACATAGCCGCGGCAGGCGAGGTCAAGACAAAGCCTACACAGCACAGTGTCAAAGAACTACGCAGCATCGGCATCCAGCCTGATATATTGCTTTGCCGCACTGATCGATTCTTGTCCAAAGAGATCAAGGCAAAGATAGGCCTATTTTGCAGCGTGGATGTGGATCAGGTCATAACGGCAAAAGACGTTGAAACGATCTATGAGGTTCCCTTAGTCTTTCACCAGGAGCACCTGGATGACAAGATCGTTGGGCTGCTCAATATCTGGACCAGGGCTCCCAAGCTGCAAAACTGGGAGCATCTTGTGGAAAAGATCAAAAACCCTGGACACTCGGTCACCATTGCCATTGTGGGCAAATACATTCACCTGCGGGAATCTTACAAGAGCCTGAACGAGGCCCTGTGCCATGGGGGGATTGCCAATGATTGTAAAGTGAGCCTCGATTTTGTTGACTCAGAGACCATTGATGAGTCCGGTTGTCACCAACGCCTGGGGGCGGCCGATGGTATTTTGGTCCCTGGCGGCTTCGGTGCACGTGGGATTGAGGGCAAGATGAACGCTATCGCATTTGCCCGCAAAGAAAAGATACCCTTTTTCGGGATATGCCTCGGCATGCAGGTAGGGGTCGTCGAATATGCCCGCAATGTGGCCGGGATGGAGGGGGCGCACAGCGCAGAGTTTGATGAGGCCACCCCCTTTCCGGTGATCTATCTGATGAGGGAATGGTTTGATTACAAGTCGCAGCGGGTTCAAAAGCGGGATACCTCATCAGATAAGGGGGGGACGATGCGGTTGGGGGCCTATCCTTGTGTGCTCAAGGAGGATTCACTATCCTACAGGGCTTATGGAAAAAAGGAGATCTCAGAGAGACATCGTCACCGGTATGAGTTTAATAATGCCTTCAAGGAAAAGCTGGAGCAGGCAGGCCTTATCATGAGCGGCACCTCTCCCGATGGTCATCTGGTCGAAATTGTGGAAATTGCCGATCATCCATGGTTTCTCGGATGTCAGTTCCACCCGGAGTTTAAATCCAGGCCCATGAATCCGCATCCGCTCTTTGTCTCATTCATTGCGGCAGCCCTTGCTTACAAGAACAAGCGGGCCGGAGACTGAAACTTGTGCTATCTAGTGCCTGAACGGAAAGTCATATTCAGGCAAAATCCGAATATCGAAATTCGAAACCTGCCCGCCATTGCCAGAGATGCTAGCATGTAAGCTGCACGAAGTACGTGGCGATGGCAGGCGGGTCCGAAACAAATTCGAATACCGAATGACAAAATGACCAAAACTAATACATTGAAAAGCCGATGTTTTTGTCATTGGAGCATTCTTATTTCTGTCATTGTTTCGGCCTGCCCTGGCGCGACATGCCCAGATGATTTTGGTGCCCATGTAGTCCAGGTCTGGGCCAGGGATTTCGTGTTTAGCGCAAGCTTCACTTCGTGTCGGATTTCGAATTT
>JAUWXF010000232.1 GCA_030616475.1 Desulfobacterales bacterium | reverse complement strand
CTGCGTTGCGCTGCATCCTTCGTCACTGCGGCGTACCATAAGTACGCCTCATTCCTCACGATTTGCGTGCCTTGAATTTGGAGCTTTTTACTTTGCCGTCTAATTCGGACTTTTTACGAGACCATCATAATTGGAACTTGGCTCCGTTTAGCTGAGGCTATCAAACCATTGTCCAAAGTAGCAATCGGTAGTCCTTTTCTCATTGCGAGATCAAGATATGAAGCATCATAAGTTGAGATTTGGTGCTCCCGTGCCAAGGCTAAAATTTCCCTCATCATCCTTTCCGGCGGCTCCTGTTCAATCATTATAGGGAGTTCGAATAGCAAGGCAATAAATCGTGTACTGTCAGCCTCGCTCAGGCTTTTTTTTCGTTCAGCCACCAGTAATACATTTCCAACTTCTAACGGCCAAATTGACGGCACGACTGCTGTAGATAGCTCCAAACGATCCAGAATAGCGTCAGTGTACCGGCTTTTTTCATCCTTGAAACACCACGTCATAACAACAGAATTATCAATAACAAAATTCTCACTCATTTAGCGCCTTCCTTCTTCGATCATATCACGGAGAGAAAGCCCCTTAAGACGATGTTTGTCACGGAATTTGCGCAATTCAGCAATGACCTTTTTGGGTTCTGTCTTCCGTATAGATTCCGGAGGTTGTAATACGGCCACCGGCACCCCATGTTTTGTAATGGTTATTCGTTCTCCCTTGATTACACGTTCAAGTAATTTCGGAAGGTGTGTTTTGGCTTCATATGCACCGACTGTTTCCATAATACCACCCCTCAGACCAGTTTTAGACCAGTCTAACATGGCCGTGCTGAGCTGTCAAAGAATAATTGTAAGCGTTCACAGGGGTATCTTGAGATACGCAAAAGTGATTCACCACAGAGACACAGAGAGCACAGAGCTAAATTCCCTTTGCCCGATCGGGAAACGGCGATCGGGCAAAAAAGCACTGCCCTTCGGGCAATTATCCCATACCTCATTGTCTTGACACCACCTTTGAGGGAGCCGTGTAAGCAATTTCACCCGGCAAAGCCGAGCGGATGCTTTTCCCTGGCCGTCGTCTCCCGGCCAGGGAAAAAACCTGCCCTCTGTGTCCTCTGTGCCTCTGTGGTGAAATTAAGGCATCGAGGTGTGCGTGAACGGCTACGAATAATTTTAATAAGCCCGGGAAATCAAAAAAAGGTGCTGCAAGAAGACCTGTAAGTAAGGCCGAATACGCCAACAGTGGTTATCCCTTCAGGATGGTCGCCAACTTCAGGGATTCCTCAGACAAGTCAAAGACATGACGAATCACATCTGTCGGCCGAACGCTCTGTCCTGGTCGCGCTTCAAGGCTCATATCGGCTATTTTGGGGGATAGGAGGCGGAGGTTCTTTACAAGAGGTCTCAAGTCAATAGTCTTGGTCCGGCCTTTTCGATTCGTCTTGGTCAAAGGCCATGTCGTTTTCTCCAAAAAATCCTTGAGCTTGGCTTCGGAAAAGATACCTTGTTTAAGGGTCACGGTGTAGTGGACGAGCTTGGGCACAAGCTCTGGCGACCGCCGATGAACCTGGCTACAAGCAGTGATTGTGAGTCCCTCTGGAAGTTCCTGGTTGACACCCTCAATCACTCTTCCGACCGCAACATCAAGCGGCACATCTACTACAAAACGCTCCTCCAGGCTCTCGATTCCAACAGGAAGGGCAGATTCAAAGGAAATCTTTGGGGCCGGGTGAAACCCCTCTGAGAATCTCAAGGGGATGCGGGCGCGCCTGAAAGCCCGAACGAAGATCTTGACCAACTCCAGGTGCCCAAAATACCTGGCCTGGCCGCGCTTGGCATAGGAAACCTGAAGCTTCTTGTATACAAAGCTTTTTGGCATGCTGTCTGGACGGTCCGCAACTTTCAGGTCGCCCTGGGCGTGAAAGGTAACCGGCTTTATGGTTTTTAGGTCGCAAACCCCGCACAAGCTGCATTCGCCATCCCGGCAATCCGGGGTTTCGCTCCCCTCAACAGCCTTTTCCCATTCGCACTTCTGAAAGTCCTTAGAAACACCGCAGTCAATATGATCCCAGGGGAGTGGTTCTGATAGGTCGCGTACGCGCGTAGTGTAAAAGTCAACATCCACGGCGCAGGCCTCTATAGCCTCCAGCCATCGTCTGTATTGAAACTGTTCGCTCCACCCGTCAAAACGGCACCCCGCATGATACGCCTCCACTAACAGTCGGCTCAACCTTCTGTCACCTCTGGCCCAGAGTCCTTCAAGGAGACTCATCTCGGGGTTCTGCCACTTGAGCCGAATCCCGCCCCCCTTCAACTTGCCTCGAAGCATGTGAATCTTGTCCCTGCTCTCTTCCAACGAGATCTGCGGGCACCACTGAAACGGTGTGTGCGCCTTTGGGATAAAGGTGGAAACACTCACTGTGATATGTCCCTTTTGGCCTTTAGGCGGACGACCCTGCTGAAGCCGCTTTGCTAATGCAACAATAGCCTCCAGGTCGGCCTCGGTCTCTGTGGGAAGACCTATCATGAAATAGAGCTTGATGAGCTGCCATCCCAGCCGGAAGGCATTCCGGACGGTCTCCTCCAGCCCCTCCTCGGTGACATTCTTGTTGATCACCCCACGCAGGCGCTCAGTTCCTGCCTCCGGTGCTACAGTGAAGCCGGTTTTTCGTACCCGCTTGATCTGTTCCATAAGCTCTGCCGTAAGGCTCCCGACCCTGAGCGATGGCAGAGAAACTGCGATCCTCTCGGGGGCCAATCGACTCATCAGCCGCTCAACAAGTACCTGGATGGCACTGTAGTCACCTGTGCTAAGGGAAAGCAGGGAGATCTCCTCATAGCCCGTGTTGGCCAGGGCCTCCTCTGCTAAGGACAGGATCTCGCCCGGTGCACGTTCACGCACAGGGCGATAGATCATTCCTGCCTGGCAAAAACGGCACCCCCGGGTGCAACCCCGGCAGACCTCCAGGCTCAAACGGTCGTGGATCGGCTTTCCAAAGGGGATCACCGGGCGGGCCGGAAAAGGGACCAGATTAAGGTCTGAAACAAAAGCCTTCCTGACAGTCCTGTATCCAGGAAATCGAGGTGTTACGACCTGAAGCCCATTGGAGTCTGTATCCGGCCGAAAGAACGAAGGAACATAAACCCCCTCCAGGCCCGACCAGGTCTTGAGAAGTGCTTCGCGGTCGGCCCCGGAATCCTTCCATGCCAGCCAGGCATCTGCCAGTTCAACGACCACCAACTCGCCGTCCCCAACCACCATGGCATCAAAAAAGTCGGACAAAGGCTCCGGGTTGAAGGTGCATGGACCACCTGCAATAACAAAGGGGTGCGATTCATCGCGGTCACGGGCATAAAACGGTATGCCGGACAGGTCTAACATCATCAAAATGTTTGTAAAATTAAGCTCATACAGGAGGCTGAAGCCGACAATATCAAAATCTGAAAGGGGTATGCCACCCTCAAGCGAACAAAGGGGAATACTGCCGACCCGCAACCTTGCCTCAAGGTCCACCCCCGGGGCAAAAACCCTTTCTGCTGCAATGGCCTGCCTGGCATTTAGAATATGATAAAGGATCTGGATACCAAGGTGGCTCATCCCTATCTCATAGAGGTCCGGGAAGGCCAGGGCAAAGCGGAGCCGGATCTTCTCGGGGTCCTTTCTGAGCGCATTGATCTCTGTGCCCAGATAGTGGCTTGGGTGTTGAACCAGAGGCAATATCTCTTGCAAGGATTGACGGGGCATGGTTTCCTTGTTATGAATAAAATCGCTTCGCGATTTTATATAACGTCCGCCTGCGGCGGACTTAAGAAAAGAAAACTCTATACTCTCAAGTTTTACTTCTCGCTTTCGACTATAGGTCGCACAAACTATTGTTACCCGATACCTAACTGATCTGTCAACATGCACGGGATAGTACAGCAGGGTCAGGTCAAAGTAGATTCTAAGTTGTCAAATTAGAAGGATTGCACAGACGCTTAAATCCGTACTGTTTTCAAGGCGTGAGCCGCAAATCCGAATACCCGCCTGCCAACGCCTGAGACAGCATTTAGCTTATGTGCCGGCATCCCTGGCAATGGCGGGCAGGTCGAAATCCGAAACAATTTCAAAATCCGAATATCAAATGACCAAAACATTTCCGGCATCGCTGCAATATCTATTTGAAACTTTAGAAGAT
>JAUWXF010000303.1 GCA_030616475.1 Desulfobacterales bacterium | reverse complement strand
CATTTTTTCATTCCTTTCAAAACCGGTTTAGCCAGGACTACAAACAATATTAATGAAAAGAGAACGTTAATAACCGCATAAGGAACTCCCTGGGTGATCTGAAGGGTATCTCCCACTGAATTTATTACGGCAAAGACAAAAGCCATTAATAGAATCCCGATGGGACTTCCTCCCGTGATCCAGCTCATAAGAAAACCTTTATATCCATACCCCTGGGAGAGACCGATTCTCAAGCGGCCATATATTGCCGTTACCTCTGCCATACCTGCAAGGCCGGCTATTCCACCACCAATAAAGAGAACGATCAGAATATACCATTGCAGGCGAATACCCATCCGTTCCGCAGCTTCCGGATTACCCCCAATTGCACGAATTTCAAGACCCCATTTCGTATGTTTCATAAAAAACCAGAATAATAGAAGAGCCACAATAGCGAAGATAAAACCTAAATGGATCCTGGTTCCGGTGATTACGGGTAAACGAGCGGCATCGACAAAGGCCGAGGTTTGTGGGTATGCCGCGCTTTCAGCAGACCTCCAGGGACCAAAAACTGATAGACTTATAATAAGTGGAGCAATAAAATTCAACAGCAAAGTAGAAATTGTTTCATTCACCAGCTTTTTTGCCTTAAGCAAACCGGGAATGGCAGCCCATAATGCGCCTCCTAAGAACCCAAATAACATTAGAACAGGAATAAATATAACTTTTGGCAAGCCTTGAAAGGTAAGAGCCGCCCAGGTTGCCAGCCATCCTCCCATAAAGAGCTGACCTTCTCCCCCGACATTAATCAAATTCATCTTCGATGGTAGGGCTACTGCTACTGCGGTAAGCATTATGGGTATCATTTGAACCCATAACTCACTGAAACCGTAAAAACTACCAAATATGGAGGTGAAAGTATCGGCATATGCACGAATAGGATTCTTGCCTGCAATAAACAGAACAAGTCCAAATACAGTAAATGCAAAAAGGGTAATGACCAGATATCTAAGGAGAGTGTCTGCCATACTTTTTTTGGTTGTTGGTACTTTTAACAGAGATCCAAGTTTACTATCCATTTTACCCTCTTGCTCCGGTCATTAAATGACCAATATCAACCACGTTGGTTTCTTCCGGTTTAAAATGTCCAACCATCTTTCCCTGATACAAAACTATGAGCCGGTCACTCATAGAGAATAGTTCTTCCAGATCATCAGAAATCAGAATTATCCCGCATCCGGAATCTCTGAACCGCATCAATACCTGCCGTATAGCTGTTGTACTTAGTACATCTAACCCTTTTGTGGGATAAAAAGCCACAATAAGTTCAGCAGATTGAGCAAGCTCACGGGCGATGATAACTCGTTGTATATTCCCGCCTGAAAGGGTCTTGATGGGACATAGAAATGGGGGAGCTGTCAAACCAAGGTTTTCGAATGATCGTTCTAAATCGATAAGCGCAGTGTCTAAATCGATAAAGAATCCATGTCTCCGGGAGTATTTCCTAGTGTTATTAACTGCCATATTTTCTTGAGAGGTCATGTTCGGCACCGCGGCCATTAACAGGGGGTTTTCGGGAATGAAAGCAGCACCTTCCCTCCGCACTCTGCCAATATGCCAATGAGTTGCATTTTTACCAAAAAGGAACTTGTGCCCTTCCTTGAATTTCAGCAGACCAAGAATAAGATCCCCAAGTTCTTTCTGTCCATTTCCGGAAACACCGGCCACTCCCACTATTTCACCTCGAAAAATTTTTAGATCAATATCTTTTAACCCGACCGAAAACCCTTGGGACTTCGTACTTGCTTTTTTTATCTCAAGAAGAGGTTTTAATGAGGTAGTACCTACCTTGACTATCCTTTCTACCTGCTTGATTTTTGTTTTTCCAAACATCATTTCAATAATTTTATCTTCGCTTGCCTCTGCCCTCATAAGCTGACCGGTAACCCGGCCATGTCTCATTACCGTAATCCGGTCTGCACATTCAAGTACTTCTCTTATTTTATGGGTGATAAATATTACCGCATAACCTTCTTCTTTCAACCCTCGCATGACCTTGAACAACCCCGCAATTTCGTGTGGTGCCAACACTCTGGTGGGCTCGTCTAATATGAGCAACCTTGCATTCGCCAACAACAGCTTCAATACTTCAACCTTCTGTTGCTCGCCAATAGAAAGTTGCCAGACAGGAGCCAGCGGGTCTACCTCCAGATGAAAGCGTTTGGATATACTATCGATCTTTTTGATGATTTGTTTTCGATCAAGAACCACACCCAGATCAGGAAGAAACAAAGCAATATTTTCAATAACGGTCATAGCAGGGAT
>JAUWXF010000196.1 GCA_030616475.1 Desulfobacterales bacterium | reverse complement strand
GAAGAGCTTGCAGCCACGGCGGGAAAATATGCTGAGCGTGGTGAGTCCATCTACAAGGAACTTTGATCGGATGCCGGACACGTTTGAATTGTCAAGATGAAAGATTTGACCCCAAGTCTCCTGCTGCGTAGCTATAGGGAGATAGAATCGAAGATCTCAAGGGCCATAGCGGACTTGGAGAGGTTTGTTGAGTTCAACGGGAAGTCGATATCTGTGCCAAAGGATGTGGGATCTCAGATTCCGCATATCACGGAATACGTGGGCGAGAGTATTGGCCTTTCCGTCGTCAATCAAATTCACAATCTTACGGAGGCGGATTGGGACAAGATACGTGAGTCAAAGGGACCACATGCCAAGCCGACATTGGACTATCAGCACGAAATAGCGGCAAGCGATGGAAAGAGGATTATTCAAGTCGAGACCAAAGGCAGTTGTGTACAAGATAATCGAAATAAGAGCGAAGCTATTTGGAGCCACAAAGCGAACATTGTCAATAAGAAGTGCGAGATCCGTAATCTTGCTGAGAATGGCGCCTACCCTTATCCGGCGGATGTTCGGTACGGTACAATCGCTGCCGTGGATTTTCGAACAGACGGAACGGTCAGATGCTGGCTACTCGACCCGGATCCTGGAGAGACTGACATTAGTCCGGAGAGCTTCCGTTTACTCAGCAGGATCCGATTTCTACGTGACTGGATTTCCTTTCTTAGTCCCCGTTCACAACTAGCTACGTCGATGGCGACACGTGTAGCGGCCCTGGAATCATTGGACAACCCATTTCAACTGGATGGAGTGCCGCTGCGTAAGGGCAACAACGAGCTTTTTGAGATAGTGCCATTTCATTTCGGCAGGCATTCAGCCTGGTTCGCCAATAAATCTCGTGTCACAGACGGGCCAGCAGGAGGGGTCGTAGTCCAGCTATCAGACAACCTTGTTATTTTCCTCGGGCTTCGTGAGGAGTTACTGGTTCTCGCGTCGGAACAGGAGTTCAAGAGAATTTTGGAGCACAAAGCCGAGGCGGCTTCGATGACCAAGGAAGTTGAGTGTGTAGTTAGCAAGGGGCGTTTTCGTGAATTTACGCTCCCAGGAGAAATTTTGGAGTCGGTAAGGGAGAGCCCCGGCTACGTCCATTTTCATTTAGAAGGGCAACTTTATTATACATCAGGAGGGATTGTTTTCGGCCTTCTCCCTCTGTAGTAGTGTCCTACCGATAAGAAGTTGTGTCAGTAAGAATGAGACTCGCCTCTTGAAGCTGGACAATATGGGTACGTAAACAAATGAATAGGCGGAGACTTTGGGGGCGCTATTGACTACGTTGAATAAGTCTGATGCGAGAGTTTCAAGAAAGGGGCCATGGGCGGTAGATTTGGAAAATATGGCGATGCCAACCGCAAGGCCCATATCCGCAAAACCCGCCTCAGGCCACCTGTATAAAATGATATTTGAAGGCCTGACCTCATTTTCATAGGGAGCAGAAAGGATTTCAAACTATGTTCCTCAAGAGATTATCAATAAGGAATTTCCGGTGTATTAAAGATTTGACGCTTGATCTCAATGAAGGCGTGAATATCCTCATAGGTGAAAACAATTCAGGGAAGACAGCGGTTATAGATGCCTTACGAATATGCTTCAGTTATGGGAAACAATGGCGCGATATTTATGTTTCAGTGAAGGACTTCCATGTGGATAAAAGAAATCCTGCTGCCGATTTAGGAGATATAGAATTCGATTTGTACTTTGAGATACAAAAGCCGGTTGAATCCGGCATTTTCCATGATTTGCTATCTGAAAAGGAGGGGGGTAAACAAGAATTAGAATTACATTTTCGGTATTACATCGACGAAAAGAAGGGAATTAGGAGAGTAAGATACAAAGTATGGGGTGGTGAGAAAGAAGGGCAGCCCATTACCCCTGATCTACTCGATTTATTCTATTTTGTTCATTTGCACGCATTAAGAGATGCAGTACAATACCTAAGACCTGTTAGAGGTAATAGGTTAGGTGAACTATACTCTAACATTGAAACCAACGAGAAAAGAAAAGAAGGTTTAGCTGGAAAAGTTCGGAAGGTATTACATGATGATGAAGAATGGGGTACTTTAATCAATCAAGGAAGAGAAAAAGTTAATGAGCACCTCAAGGAAACCACAATAGATGGGAAGGAACAAAATGTAATAATTGATTTTCTGCCATTTGAATTTAGGAGAATTGTCGATAGCCTGAGGATTCAAATGCCTGTCTATGATGATGAGGTTATCAAGGATAAAGATGAGCAGAGATATTTTGATCTGTATCAGAATGGACTCGGGTATAATAATCTGATCTACACTGCGACAGTGTTGGGTGACTTAAAAAGAAAAAAAGAACTGATTGAGCAAACTTATATTGCTCTTCTGATAGAAGAACCAGAGGCCCACCTCCATCCACAGCTTCAGGGCATATTCTTCAATTATCTTAACAAGCTGAATAAGATTGGTTTTCAAATTTTCATATCATCCCATTCGCCTACTATCACAGCTAAGGCTGACTTAAACTCTCTGATTGTTCTTCAAAACCAAGAGAACAGAATTCAATCATTTTCAATAAAGAGGTCGGATCTGACCGAAAGCAACAAAAAATATTTACAGAAATTCCTGGATGTCACAAAATCACAGTTACTATTTGCAAATGGAGTAATCTTGGTTGAAGGTATTTCTGAAGCACTATTGATTCCTATTTTCTCTAAAATAATCGGTGATGAATACAGCATCGAAAAGAAGGGAATTGAACTGGTTAATCTTAATGGTGTGGCATTCGAGCATTTCGGTAAGCTATTTAATGCTGATGATCCCAAATCAAGACTAAACTGCAGATGCGTAATATTGACAGACGATGACAGGCATAATGGTGACGAGGTTTCTTCAAGAGCTCGGAAAGCAAAGGAACTGGAGAAGAATTTATTGAAGGTGGAATTGGCTGAACGAACGTTTGAGTACGAATTATTCATAGCTGGCGACAATAGAGATATACTGCTGCGAGTTTTTACGGAAATGCATCCTAAAGCTGCTAAAAAGGTTGACACTGGTGGTTCGATAGAAGATCACGCGAAGAATTTCATGGAGAAACTTTCCTCAAATAAGGCCAAGTCTGAGTTGGCGCACAGGCTTGCAATAAAATTGCATGACGATCCTGACACACGCGACAAGTTCACTGTTCCGGGCTACATTGAAAACGGTATCAAGTGGGTAGTAAAAGGCGAATAAGATGTTTGATACCCTGTCTGATACACAACGAAAAATTGTGTTCGAAAAAGAGGGGAAGTTTGTAGTGAGAGCCTGTCCTGGTAGCGGAAAAACCTATTCGGTCGCTGCGCGGTTAGCCCATAAAATGGAAAACTGGAAGCTTGGATATCAAGGCATCGGAACTATCTCGTTCACAAATGTCGCTTGGCAGGAAATTGAAAAGCAAATTACACTACACTTCGGAATTCAAAAGCCGATTCCCTATCCACATTTTTTGGGTACGATAGATAGCTTCATAAACAAGTTTATTTTCCTGCCCTTCGGCCATTCAGTTATGGGCTGCAAGTCAAGGCCTGTATTGGTTGGTGAACCCCACGGCCCCTGGACGGGAAAATTTTTTTCAGACAAGTTGTTCGATAACGTGAGCTATGACGTGAATGGTAATCTTTACGCCTTAAACAAATTAAAAATGCCAAGGAACTGGACTAACCATCAGCACATAGGAAAAGCGAAGTCCAGACTGATAAAGGCAGGATATGCAAACCAGGATGATGCGAATTATTTTGGAATGAAGATCTTAGAAACCCATCCGAACATCTCAAAAGCCCTTGTTCATAGATTTCCTATGCTTATGGTCGATGAGGCTCAGGACACTTCAGAAATCCAGATGAGGATAATAGATATCCTCATAGAGAATGGCCTCAATGAGGTTGTATTGGTGGGCGACCCTGACCAAGCTATATTTGAGTGGCATGACGCAAGGCCTCAATTATTTATAGACAAGTTTAATGAATGGTATAAAAACTCAATTGTGCTAAATGAAAACAGACGTAGCTCCCAGAATATATGTAACTGCACTTGCAGACTGTCCTCTCTAGACGAGACGTCTGTTGCCATAAACGACGACGTGAAGGAATGTGAATTTATCCCAACCGTGGTAACTTATAACACTAATACCATAAAAAATCTCATTGACGATTTTAGCAATCTCTGTAGTCAAAATGAGATACAAGTGAATCCCGATAAAGTAGCTGTTGTATACAGGAGCAAAAAGCTATTC
The DNA here is from genome assembly GCA_030616475.1 of Desulfobacterales bacterium. Taxonomy (GTDB): domain Bacteria; phylum Desulfobacterota; class Desulfobacteria; order Desulfobacterales. Next base: position 1,296 of record JAUWXF010000196.1, on the reverse strand, counting down.
AACACAGTCACAGGGATTAGGGAAATATCTCCTAGCGAAGTGCCATGGGAGGATAAGAGCTTGTATTGTCGAGACATCGCCAAAGGCAAATATCTATATGATAATGGAGACTTTAGGACAGGTTTCAAATCAATGGAGAAAGCGATTTTTAAGATTGCCAATAATGCAAGGTATTGTTCAAGGAGAATATTAATAGGCTAATAGAGAAAATCGGCTTTATTGAGTTCAGGAAATATGTTTACGACTTTATCAATATCCTGCCAAAGACAGATTGTTCTATTGGGGAATGGGTAGAAAAAACTAACGAGACGTTCAAAAAGGCTGATGTAAGCATAGAACTTAAAATAAAGAAAAAAGGAAAAAAGTTGGATTTGGACCAACTATTCGGCGCGGCTAATAAGCAAATTGTTGAAAAAGATTTCAGGCTTGGGACGATTCATTCAATAAAGGGAGAAACATTCGAGGCAGTTCTTGTGATACTCAAAACGAAGGGTATTGGAAGTCCCTACAAGACTCTACTTCAGAAAAATGTAAAAATCGAAGACAACGAGGAATTAAGGATCGTATATGTCGGAATTACAAGACCAAGAAGACTATTAGTCTTGGCTGTCCCTGATCAAGCTACCAAGACAGCCTGGGAGGAGAAATTACTGCATTAAATTCCAAGTGGACAAGAGTGAGTGGACAAGAGGGCCGCATCTTAAATCTGTGCGAGGTCGCGAGACCGTTATCTTGTAACCTAACAGGGAACTTTGGGGGGAACTTTGGGGACGTTGTTGACTGAGTTGAATAACTCTGATGCGGGAAACTTTGGGGACGTTGTTGACCCCAGTTAAATAAAAGCAAACATGATTTCACCCCAGTACGATCATTAAGACCTACGGGGCAGGCAGGGCAGGCTAAGTTGAACAAGTCTGATGATAGATCCTCAAGGAAGTGTCCATGGGCGGTAGGTTTAGAAAACATGGCGATGCTAAGCGCTATGTTTCTATCTCTCGCAGAGCCCGCTGAGCCACAGAGTTTTTGACCAGATTTCCGGGGACGGGAAACCTGCTCAAACTGAATGCCTTGTTGGGGTCGGACCACGCCAACTATCTGACGCCTTGGATCTGCGGCATCCTCGCCTTTTGGCAACGATAGCGTGAGGAGAGATGAAATGTTCGGTGAATTTATACAGACGGTCATAAATAATTGCGCATGACATCTCCTTCTGCTATACTTTTGTAGCAGGAAGGAGGTGGTATGATGCGCAAGCTTGAGGTCAAGGATGCAGACATCATGCGAATCGCTGTACAG
>JAUWXF010000135.1 GCA_030616475.1 Desulfobacterales bacterium | reverse complement strand
GCCATAGACAATGGCGCCAAAGAACGCCCGCTCTTGCGGCTCAAATTACTGATCATATCTGGTCTGCCAGGGAACTCTTGGTCTATCGAGTTCCATAATTTTTCAATAAAATGGGGACACCAGGGAATTTATTACCATTAGAAATACATTTGACACAGGAGGCATTCATGGGACAAACACTGGGCGGAATTACCAGCGACGTCTATAAGGCCATTGTTTCCGTCGTGGATGACCGCATGAGCGAGATCAAGGTTACTCGCCAGGATTTCGATATTGCAGAAGATATCGAGTTGGTAGCGTCCTATCAAAGATAAACCTTGATGTGGTTTAGAAAGAACGGACACCCTGCCATAGGTTACCTGTCAAAATCTACCTGTTTGAAAAACCAGAAATCCATATTGGCATGAAATGTGCTTCCCTTAAGAAGTCCGGTAGCCCCAGTGTGTTTTTCACTTACCAAATGGTCTGGCAGCAAACATCATCGGTTTGGAAGAGGCGGGGTTTGGTCAAGGATCAAAACGTTAACGTTTATCGAAGCGGGTGCCGATCTAGAGATGAAGATGCGGAAGACAGAAACATGAACAAATGTAGGTTGTTCTTCCCCCTATCCTTCATTATCTTTTCTTTGCTTATCTGTTTCGCCCAGTCAGGGTGCGGGCGGTCTGTGGAGCGGGCTGCCGTAAAAAAGACAACCTCACCCCCATGCGCTTCTATGCGCACGTTGGTCAAGATGGCCAAGCAAGACCTTTCCATGGCGAGAAGGCTGAAGCAGCGCCAACCCCCGGAATACATACTTGGACCAGAAGATGTCGTGGAGATCTCCGTATATGGGCACGATGATCTGAGGATGGAAGCCACCGTCAGCCCCACAGGCAAGATTTCATATTACCTCATTGGGGACATTGACGCAGCCGGATTGACTCGATTTCAGTTGAGGGACAACATTGAAAAGAAATTGGCCACATACGTAAAGGATCCTGGAGTGATTGTGCGAATTACCGAATACCGAAGCCACAAGGTCTTTGTTTTGGGCGAGGTGCGAAAGCCCGGGGTATACCGTATGAGAGACGACATTACGCTAGTTGAAGCTATCTCTGCGGCCGGTGGCGTAAGTTCGGATGCTTACCTGAGCGGGGCTTATGTGGTGAGAGACGGAAAGATCCTGTTGGTCAACTTCTATGAACTGATTAAAAAGGGAAATACCGAAGAAAACATTCCCCTTTTGTCCAATGACGTCATTTACATCCCCAACAACAAGGACCAAAAGGTGTTTGTGCTCGGGGAGGTGAACAAACCGTCGGCCATTCCAATACGAGAGAGGCTGACCCTGCTTGAGGCTATTGCCGAGGCGGGCGGTTTCACCCGGGATGCCAAAAAAGAGTCCATCGTGGTGATGCGGGGGAATCTCAGTGAACCCGAGATTATGAAAATCGATGCCAAGCGTATGGACCTTGTGGCTAATATTCCCTTAAAGCGAGGGGACATTATTTATGTGGCGAGCAGTGCCTTTGCAGACGTGGAAAGAGTCGCCGTTCGCCTCTCCCACATATTGCAACCTTTCCTCAGCGTGGCACGAGGAATCATTCTCCAGGATGCGGCCATAGACGTCCTAGGAGGGGAACAAACGAGATACATCATTGGGGACTAAAGAACAACGGCCATTCGGAAGGAATCGATTCATGGAATTAACAAGGATATGGGAGGTCATTCGAAGAAGGAAGTGGATCATCATTCAGGCCTTGATTGTGGTGACTCTTGTTGCAGTGGTAGGGAGTTATTTGATCACCCCATCGTACCAGTCCTCCTCCAAGATTCTGATCAAGAAGGCGAAAAAAGGCGCTGTTGACCTTGGAAGCATTGGCTTATCGGGCCTTTCTTCCGTTATCACAGCCAGTGCCGACGTAGACGTCAACAAAGTCCTGGCTGCTTCAAGACCGTTTATCGATGAGATGGTCTTTAAACTCCAATTGAGAGATGAAGAAGGAAACTTGATCAAGGCGGATAACCTGACCCGGGCAGGCATCGTGTATACGATGAAAGGAAGGATCTTTCCCAAGCCATATATCCGTATTAGCCAGTACCAGGGAACTGATGTATTGCAGATCAAGGCGACCGCTCCAGATGCGCAAGAAGCGATGATGATGGCCAATACCCTTGCTGAGATCATGGTCGAACAAAACCAGGCTCAAGTTAGGGCTGAACACAGGAATGCCAGGGATTATCTCGAAGGTCAGATACGCAAGATAAGGAAAGACTACAACACGGGCCTTCACAAGATGGCTGATTTCAAAAAGCAACACCAGACCGTTGACCTGAAGACAGAGACAAGACTGGTGGCTGAAAACATGGCCGAGCTACTGAAAGAGAAGCAAGACAATGTCACCAGCCTGGCTCAGGCTCGTGCCAAGCTAAGGAGCTTAAAGGATCACCTTGAAAAACAGAGTCCCGAGTTCGTGTCGACGTCCACGTTAAAGGAAAACCCCCACATCAAAGTTCTCAAGAAGAACCTCACGGAACTCAGACTAGAGTTTGCACAGGTCACCAGCGAACTGACTGAAAGGCACCCACGGGTTCAGGCCATGAAGCAGCGTATGAACAAGGCTGAGTCGGAACTGAAAAGTGAGATAGAGGTATATCGATCCTCAGCGCCGGGACTTGTCGCACTTAACGGAGAGATCCGTGTACTGGAGGCCCGCTTGGAAGGGATAAATGCACAGATTGACAAGGACCTTGAGTCAATTGAGGGACTGCCTGATAGGGCATCCGAGCAGGCGAATCTTGATATGGAGCTTAAGGCAATGCCAAAGGTTTACAGCTCACTTCTGGATTCGATGTATCAAAACGGCATGGCGGAAGCCACAACGCTTTCCGAGATTAGGGTGATAGAGCCGGCGGTGAAGCCCCTTTCGCCTGCATGGCCGAACAAGACCGCAAATGCCGCTGCAGGTGTGATCATCGGACTGGTCTTTGGGTTAGGTGTTGCCTTCATTAAGGAATATCTGAGCGATACGATCAGGACAGCCGAGGACGTGAAGTTGCTCAGATCAACGGCATTCATCGGCGTGGTGCCAAGACTAAAGGAGGAAGAGACGCCTTTGATTTCAGGCAGAGACCCCAACGACCCCTTTTACGAATCCTATCGAATGATTCGGACTCACCTTCATCTTATCGAACATATGGAAGACAGGCCCTTGCAGAGCATCCTGATTACGTCGGCCGGTCCGGAAGAGGGGAAATCAACCACCGTGGCAAACCTTGGAATTTCTGTTGCACGTGAGGGGAAGAAAGTGCTGATCATTGATATGGATCTGCGCAGGCCGAGTCTGCATACATATTTTAGTCTTCCCAACGATGCGGGTGTGACTGATGTGTTGCAGAGCACTATCTCCTTTGATGAAACCATTCAACCAACGCGGGTTCATGGCTTGAGTATCATTCCCTGTGGACCGCCGTTTCCTGATCCAGGTGCGTTAATAGAGTCGGATAAAACAGGTGAGTTCATATCACAGATCCGCGCTCGATTCGATCTGGTAATCCTTGACACGGCTCCGTTGCTTGTGAAAAGCGATGCGTTGCTGCTGGCCCGACATGTGGATGGTTTGGTCACCGTCCTGGAAAGCGAGAAGACCACACACCATGCTCTGTGTGAATTGAGAGATATCCTGGCAAAGGCCAACATAAGGCCACTCGGTTTTGTCCTGAACAAATACCCTGTCCAAAAGGGGAAATATTTATATCATCAATCTTATTACGGCCACCGTGGCGGGGAATTGTCTACCAGTGAGGGCAGTGTATGGCCGTGAAGCGTGAAAGACCATCTACCACGAAGACACGATAAGAAACCTCAAAAGAGCCTGGCTCGGGGCATAACGCGCAACAGTTTGCCTGGCTGCCTCCTGCCATCCATCATAGAAAAAGGCGGAGCCATGATAACTCCGCCTTGTGTTGTTTCATGCGCGGAACGCTATCTCAATTCCTACGGTCCGGCCACGATACTGAAATCCCAGAGCATTTCGTCCTGGTCAAGCAAGGTGCCGCCTTCGGAGTCAAAGACATATATTCTAATACGCACCTTTGCCGGCGAACCGGGATCAGCCGTGGCGGGAATATTGCCCTGCCACTGGACCTCAAAGGTCCCTGAGCCGACTGTACCCTGTTTGTTAAGGGGCAGAGACCAGTCAGTTCCGGGCATCGACGGGCTGTTGCCGACTGCCGAGTTCGTTATCTGTACAAAGTATGGACCTGATGTACCGACTAGCCTAAACCTGGTATGCACGCGGAAAGGTTCGGTTGGATAAAACTCTGTCTGCGTCACATCGCTTGTATCCGTGGTCCATACAGCATCCAATGTAATGCCCTGAGGACCTGCTGGATTTCGATACCACTTCAACTCTCCAGTGCCGTGGCAACCAGAGCACACATGATTGACAGATGCATCCGGGTGCAACCCGCATATCAAACTTCCATACCAACTTTCGCCAAGCACTGTAGTTTCCGTTGTTCCATTGGCCTTGTACCAGTGAAAATCCAAAGCAGGCACCTTGTCTGAGGTCCCCGGCGTGCTCATAAGCTCTCCATGGCGGATCATCGCCGGATTGGGTGGCCCCATGACATTATGACAGTTGACACATGTCACGGCAGAATCTCGACAAGTACCAGCAGAGCAATCAACGCCGTCAAAGTCCGAGTCTGAAGCAATCCAAGCCGGGAACCAATTGAGATGCACATCGTGGTATCGCTGGCCCGTCCCGTCGTCACGGAAGTTGCTCTCATTACCTATGATGTCTGAATAAACATGGCAGTTGGTGCAAAGCCTGAAGGCCACCGGATGGGTCTCACCGTCCCTGGGCACAGCCATGTCTTCATTCAGCCGATAGCCGGCTCTGTAATTGCCGCTTGCAGCTGAATAGGTTCTCGCCTCACCATCCACGTGCCGGAGTGTCGGATCGTGACAATCTCTACAATCCGCGTTCACGGGGTCCTTTCCGTGGCCGGAAACATAGAAACCGTATGTTTGGCTCTCATCTCCAATTACACTGGAGGCGGCCACTGCTTTAACTTCGGATTTACTATCAGGCACAAGCAAATCCCTGTCATGGCAGGTGGCGCACCACTTTTCCTTTCCTGCCTTCAAGCCAGTGCCCGTTTCATTATAGATCGCGTCCACCCAGTTGAGTTTGGCACCATAGGCTACAGAGTTGGGATTACCGGGATCGAGATCGCCCACGCCATCAAAGGCGCCGCCCGGGCTGTGACAAGGATCGCACACAGTTGTGGTCTCAAGGGGATCCCCGGTTGGCCCGAACCCTGAGAAATCGGGGGCATGACAGTCTGTGCAGTCCTCAATTTGCGGGCCTTTCGGATCGAAGTCGCCCGTGTCAGAATCAACCATGTGGGTCTCATGGGATTGCCCGCCCACAATGGACCAGGTAAACATGTTGGTCTGCCAATGCGAATGGCAGGTTGAACAATCCCCACCAATGAAATGATCTATGCCAGTCCCATCTCTACGATAGTGGTTCGTGGTATCATGACACGCCTGACAGGGCCCGTTGTAAGGAGGACTGTTCTTAACATAGGCGCCCTCCACAGGATAATCTACCGTAACGGTCCCGGATTTCGGGGGTTTCAACGTGATGGTAGTCTTGACCCATTTGACGTTCGGAAGAGCCGCGTCGAAATCATGGCAGTCAAAACACCAATAGCCGTTTGGGTGTGACCCTTTGGGATGTGTCTGTAATGGTTCAGAGGCACCATTAGACACACCAGTTGTCAAAATGAGAACTGCCAAGACTAGAAATACTGGTAATAACTTCGAACCCTTCATGGCACAGCCTCCCTTCTGCCTCTGATGATTCTTTTAGACAAATGAAGTCGATTTACCGTTGTTGTTGACTCTAGCTTATAGCACAGGAAATTTCTAAATCAAACAGGAAATTAGGCGATGGACCGATTTTTTGGTTCACAAAACAGTGGACGCAGAGCCAACACTTGAATTTGCCCAATAAGGCTGCGCCCTGAAAAACCGACACTGGTAGGTCATCACCTCCCGTTCAACTTGTTCGGCCAGCTCGATTTTCCCCCACCGGCACTTGCCATTTTGCTGTCCAAGCTGTTGAGAGTGTAGGCCCCAGCCTTAATGGGCCAATATAGAAGCGTACTCTTGTACCTCGGATCCGGGCCGACCGTCTTCATGGTCTGCATGATGGCCGCGTTGACGGAATGACCCTTGTCCAGAAGCTGTCTTAAAAGGTGAATTGTCGCCCTGTCCGTATGGGAAGCTGAGACGGACCCATTCCAGCCTATGTACGCCCGCGCTCCTTTTTGTACGAATGCACTAGCAGCGCATTTCTTAACACCCGTGCACCCCATCATGACAACGACAGCACCATCAAAAGAGCCCTTCATGTTGAACCGGACAAACTTGTCCGTAATAACCAAATACTTGGGATCTCCTTTTTTATACGGCGTGAGGTATCCCGAGGCTACCCGATTACGAAGCTGTTCATAAACGTATCTGTGTTTTGTGTAGGGTTCTGACGTAAATATTGCCAAAGATAGATATTGGGGGATGTAGGCAGAATGGGCCCTGAGGATGATCAACTTGTATCCATGGGTCGGAAGCTTTCTGTAAAATTCCACCGTCACTTCCTCACCTTTATAATAGTTCACCGTATATCCGACCCTTTCCAATATGGCTGTGCATTCTTTAACAAAGGCCGGGTTGGGCCATGAAATACTTAGATGGTCAACAATCGCTGCCTTTGAGGGACTTACTTGGCTGCTACTCGGTTGGCAGGACGAATTTGATGGGCCAACAAGAAGCAAAGCTATGAAACACACAAGGCCCGTGCCAATGATCCCGCTTATCGGCTTCTTGTAATGTGTTGATGTGATGTCTTTCTTATCCTTCCCCACGGCTCCTTGTTTGCAACACAGCGCAGGCCTCAACGTCCTTGTGCAATGATTACCTCATTAAAACTGAATACCATGCGCATTTTACAAACCATCCGCCTCTTTTATGGTCCGTCGTTTCTTTCTCCATACGATAATCGACAGCACAACTCCTGCGATCAACATAAAACGGCCTAGGACAGAAACAACTAAGCCTAATTTATCCACTGGCAAACCAATGCCGCCAACGCCTCCACCACCTGAGGGAGCAAAATACAAGTGGATAGCCGGGTCCGTATTGAATTCGACGGGGTTACCTACGGAATCAGTCCCAGTCCATTTGATGTCCAATGAATATTCACCTGGTTCACCCTCTGAACCAACATCAAAGCAGGGCGAGTAAACAACTTTTGACTGGCCGGCAAGAACAGTGACAGGCCCGTCTAAGACTCTATCTTCTACATCAGATGGAACTGTCTGGTTCCAATAAACGGATTCAGATATATAGACATCGTGAGGACTTTGGTTATCGATCCTTATTGTAAAGCACCTATATCCTGGAATTGGTATTGCTATGGTTTTGGAAGTGGCCACGGCACTGAGCACCCCACACGCCAAATCGCTCCCATCACAATCCTGATCTATACTATCCCCACAGACCTCAGTTGCTCCCGGATTGATTGTCTCGTCGGTATCGTCACAGTCACATGCGGCCCCATAACCATCCGTATCTGAATCTACTTGACCCGGGTTGGAGACATTGGGGCAGTTGTCGCAGGCATTACCAAGTCCGTCAGTGTCTGAATTATTCTGACCTGGATTGTACGTATAAGGGCAGTTATCTATACAATCCGGAACACCATCACCATCTGAGTCAGTGTCAGGTACACCGCAACCGCAAGCGTCTGGCGCGATCTTGTTGGGATCAGATGGACAGCCATCTATACAATCCGCAACACCATCACCATCTGAGTCAGTGTCAGGTACACCGCAACCGCAATCGCCCGGAGCCAACTTGTTGGGATCAGATGGACAGCCATCGTTACAATCCGGAGTTCCATCACCGTCTGAGTCGTCATCGGGGGTGCCACAACCGCAGATGCCCGGTTCAGTCTTGCCGGGATCAGACGGGCAAAGGTCATTACAGTCGGCAGTTCCATCGCCGTCAGTGTCAGTATCAGCTACACCGCAACCGCATATGCCTGACTCAGTCTTGTTTGGATCAGCTGGACAGTTATCATAACAATCCGGAGTACCATCCCCATCTGAGTCGGTATCGGGGGTGCCACAGCCGCAAATGCCCGGCTCAGTCTTATTTGGATCAGACGGGCAAAGGTCGTTACAGTCGGCAGTTCCATCACCATCTGAGTCGGTATCGGGTATGCCACAACCGCATATGCTTGGCTCAGTCTTGTTTGGATCAGACGGGCATCCATCGTTGCAGTCAGGTGTGCCATCACCGTCTGAGTCGGTATCTGCTACGCCACAGCCACAAATGCCTGGAATAATCTTGTTAGAATCAGATGGACAGCCATCGTTACAATCCGGAGTTCCATCACCGTCTGAGTCGGTATCAGGGATGCCACAACCGCATATGCCTGGCTCAGTCTTGTTTGGATCATTGGGGCAGTTGTCGCACGCATCGCCAACGCCGTCACCATCTGCATCTGCTTGGCCCGGATTCGAGACGTAATCACAGTTGTCGCACGCATCACCAAGTCCATCTCCATCGGAATTCGTTTGGTCCGGATTCGGGGTAAGAGGACAGTTATCGGTGTCATCCGGAACACCGTCACCGTCTGCATCCCCCTCACAAGCATCTCCAATCCCATCTCCATCTGTGTCCTCTTGACCGGGATTGGAGGTGCCAGGGCAGTTATCATTGCAATCCACAATACCATCACCATCTGAGTCAGTATCAGCTACACCGCAACCGCATACGCCTGGATCAATCTTGTTGGGATCAGCTGGACAGCCATCGTTACAATCCGGAGTTCCATCACCATCTGAGTCGGTATCGGGGGTGCCACAACCGCAAATGCCCGGCTCAGTCTTATTTGGATCAGACGGGCAAAGGTCGTTACAGTCGGCAGTTCCATCACCATCTGAGTCGGTATCGGGTATGCCACAACCGCATATGCTTGGCTCAGTCTTGTTT
>JAUWXF010000103.1 GCA_030616475.1 Desulfobacterales bacterium | reverse complement strand
TGGTGGTCAGATCATTCCCGATCGTTGTTGTCCCGGTTGCCGCACCGATTGCCGTGGCCGTTGAGGCGCTTGCAATATTTACTGTAGTGGCATTGGTGTTGACCACATTGGCTGTCAGGGCTATTGTTGTAAGATCTCCGCCGTTGACCGCAACATCACCGGCAGTTGTAATATCGCCTGAATCGGCAAAGACGATGTCTCCTGTGCCGTCCATGGTCAGGCTGTTGCCGTCCAGGGTCATGGTGCGTGCTCCGGCGAGTGTGCCGTCACCTGAGTAGATGTTAGTTGTGGCAGCCGTTGCCCAGCTTAGGGCTCCTGAGCCGTCTGTAGTTAAGACCTGATCGGCCGTGCCGTCATCTGCAGGAAGAGTCAGCGAATAGCTTGCGGCTAAAGGATCCGGGGATTGTAAAGTAACCGTATTTGTACCTGCCCCCGGATCTTCTATTATGGCGCCGGTGGTGGCTGTAACTGTGGTGACTGTGGCTGCTGCCGGAGTGGTAGCGCCTATGGTGGTGCCGTCTATTGTGCCGCCGTTTATGTCTGCGGTAGTCACTGTTCCTAAATCAGCCCACGTGGCCCCGGCGGCTGTGGGGGAGGTTTGTATAGTCGGTGAGGTCAGGGTCTTGTTGGTTAAGGTGTCGGTGGTAGCTCTTCCCACCAGCACATCGGTAGCAGCCGGCAAGGTTAAGGTTACGTCACTTGTCGGTTCGGCGCCCTCCAGGGTGATCTCGAAGTCATCAGCGGTGGTTCCTTCGAACTGCAGAGCATTACCCTGTGTCCCGTCAAAGGCAGCCCCGCTTGCTACATCGCCTACCGCGGTGATGTCACCTGCGCCTACTGCGGAAACATCAGCCCAGCTCAAAGCACCAGCCCCGTCGGTGGAAAGAACCTGATCGACTGTTCCATCAGCGTCAGGCAGTGTCCAGGTCACATCGGTCGTTACCGTTGCCGGCGACTGGAAGGCTACGTAATTGCTCGCATCTGAATCGGCCAGTCTTAGCCGGCCTTCTGCAATAAAATCCTCCTGTGTATAAATAGAGCCCTTGGCCTCTATATCGTCTTCGACTCCTATATCGGCTCCTGTGACAGACGTTTCACCATCGACAAGTTTAAATCCTTCGAACAGGGTATAAGTCGTGTTGACAGGCGCCGCCCCTTTTGCTTTTCCTACTTGCACACTTCTGTCAAATGTTGAAACTCGCCCCGTTCCACCTTCATTCTGTGTGAGAATAAGTGCGGGCCTGTCTCTATCCCCATCCCAGAACACTATCTCCATATTATATTCATTATCCACCTCTTTAGTCACAAACACAAAAGAATCGACCAGTACATCAGGGAGTCCATGCTTCAAAATATCCGCTGCGTCCACATGTTCCAGGAACATTTCTTCTTTATCATCAGAACTTACAAAACACAGACCTTCCTGTACAGCAAGAGGGGCGGACCCCGTAATATGTATGTGATTACGTCCCGAAGCAGAAATATGCTCCGCTATTTCAATGTCTCCCAGTTTTATGGTTGAGCCGGTAAGATGCAACTCTTTCCATTTATTTGTTGCCGATCCTAAATTATAAGTCGCATCTGAACCTGGTAATAAATCTCCGGCAACGGTAACATTTGTACCGTCATTGGTCAGTACAGCTGATTCGACCCAGGCTGACCCGTCCTCGTCCCAACGGAGAGTATTGTTAGCAGCGCTCCCATCGCCTATCGTGCCGCTTATAGTCGTCCAGCTTAAGTTGCCGGCACCATCTGAGGTCAATACCTGGCTGGCGGTGCCGGCTGCGAGCCTTACCCAGTCTGTTCCATCGTAATAGACAATATCACCCTGGGCTAAACCGCTTAAATCCACATCTGCGAGGTCTCCGAATTTGGTGGCAGCACCCCCCATACTGTCAAACGTAACCCAGGTATCTGAATCCTGATCTCTGTATTCAAGCTGCCCTGTGGCATTTATCCTTACGGCGGGCCAATTGGTGTAGGAAAGGGCGTCTTTCTTAAAGTAAATGCCGGTCAACTCAGTGCCGGTGAAGAAATAGATATAGTCGGCTACATTGTTTGAGGGCTTAAGGTTAATAGGTCCCTCCGTGTTGATAATATCCGCCTCTCCGGCATCCTTCTTTTGTATGGTAAGCTCACCGTCATCTGTTTCATCCCTTAATATGACCTGTGGTGAATCACCGGTGCCGTCATCCAGGGTAAAATCTTTATCCGTTTCGGCGGCAAAAACGCGCCCTGAAGAAAGGGATAAAATCATGAGAAAGACAAAGATTATTGAAACAGCCTTTACCCGGTTAAATGAATTAAATTTAACGGGCTTTAGAAATAATCCTTTCTTCATGGTTCCTTCCTCCTTATGAAATTCAATATTTTATTTTTTTCTTCGGAAATGAGGCAAAGTTTCTGATAGAAACTCTGTTAATGCTTCCTCGTCCGTAAGGCCCAACATCCGGTCCTTCTCTTTTCCTTTTTTTTATTCGCGATCGAGTTTCTCCTTCTTGTTGCGCTGCTGGGCGACGTCTACGCTTCAGATCAATATTGCCAATCAGCCGCATCATTTTCTGAGGGGTTAACGGCTTTTGAGCATAGTCATCCATTTCCGGTCGTATCGTTTCCATCACCATGTCGGTATGCCCAAAACCGGAGACTACAATTACTGAAGTTCCCGGCTGAGTCTCCTTAATCCATTCCAAGAGTTCTATGCCCCCAAGATTCGGCATAATGTCGTCCGTGATGACGAGATCGAAGGGCAACCCGTTGCTAACGGCATCTTGAATCTTGTGGCAGGCATCTTTGCCGTCAGACGCTGAATTTATAGAGAAGCCCTTCCTCTTCAAGTGTCGTTTTACTGTGTTGACGAATTCCGCTTCGTCATCAACTATCAATATTTGCTTTATGGTTTCCATCTTATGGTCAGCTGCCTTCCCGTAATGCGAACTGAGGTCGGATAGAGCAAGCGGTATGCCCCGCGCAGCATATCTGCAAAATTGTTCATAACATGCTGTAGTTATATTGTTGTTTAACAATGGGGACGGAGGGTTGGTGCGAGGGCAGGGCGACTTAAATGTCACATGGTTCTAGAACATGTAGGGAATATTCCTACCAGCGAACGTTATAAGCAAGCGATATGGCAGAGAAATGGCGTGGACGACATTTTGGTCGCACGTAAACGACCTAGATGTCACCTAGAATGGATTTCCAGCGGGGGTTGTTTTTCATCTGGGCCAACTTTCGTTGGAGCTGCCTAACCGTAATGCCCAATACCTGAGCGGTCTCCTTGCGGTCTCCTTTGGTACGGGTAAACACATAGGCCACGTGCGTTTCATCGTTCTCCTTCAGGCTGTGCAAGCGGCGGCCAAGGGACGGGACGGAAGGACGCTCCTCACCCAGATGGCGCGGCAAGATTACGGAGGAGTCAGCAAGGAGTACGGCATTTTCCACCAACTGTGCCAGCTCACGGACGTTACCCGGAAATTCTCTAGAGGCCAAGACATCTATGGCCTCGGAGCTGAAGCCAACCACATCCTTTCTATACTGAGCGCATGCCTTCTTCAGGAAATGGGAAGCAATGAGGGGGATATCCCCTTCCCTTTCCCTGAGCGGAGGGAGGTGGATATGGGCTGATTTTAGCCGGTACATCAGATCCAGTCTGAATTTACCTTCCTGGCATGCCTTGTCCAAATCCTTGTTGGTAGCCGACACAATGCGGACGTCCACCGGAATCGGCCTTGTTTCACCAAGACGCACGACGAATTTCTCTTCCAGCACCCGAAGGAGTTTGACCTGGAGGTTCAGTGGAAGCTCACCAATTTCATCAAAAAATAGGGTCCCGCCATCTGCCTGCTCAAAGAGACCTGGGTAATCTTTGTCTGCTCCTGTAAAGGCCCCTTTAATATGCCCGAATAGGTGGCTCTCAAATAGCGTTTCCGGGATGGAAGAAGCATTAACCGCGATGAAGGGACCATTTGAAGACGCGCCTGACCGGTGGATGCCACGGGCCAGCAGTTCCTTGCCGGTGCCTGATTCTCCGGTTATAAGGATGGGATTCCCACTTCCGGCCATGACATGGGCGTAGGAAAGCAATTGCTTCATTCGGGGACACTGGGTAGTAGTGTCGGAGAAGGCCTCTGGAATCTCGGTGCTGCCGCTGTCGGGCCGTGCTCCGGCCAACCCGGCGAGCAGCCCTCTGCGTTCATAGGCCCGTTCAATGGATAAGATTAGACGTTCCCTATCCACCGGCTTCACCAGATAGTCATAGGCACCAAGGCGAATGGCTTTTACCGCGCTGGAAACGTCGTCCATTGCCGTCAGGATAATAAACTCTGTGTCAGGCCTGAACGGCTTTGTGGCCTTCAGGACCTCCAGCCCGTCCACTTCCGGCATCAAGAGGTCAAGCAGGACAAGGTCAAAATCATTTTCTTTGATTCTCGCGATAGCATCCTTGCCGTGGGCACAGATCTGCACATCCTTGAAGCCGTGCCGTTTGAGGAGACGTCTGACCGATGTCAAGGCCACTTGTTCATCGTCAACAACAAGGATCCTCATAGTCTTTGTCTGCCGATGGTGTTTATGAATTCGAGCATTTGTTCCATCCTGAACGGTTTCTGCAACAGGTGATCAGGTTCAGGACCACCATACGGTTTTTCCTTCAACGCACTTGGGTAGCCCGTATATAGGATGACCGGCAACAGAGAGAACCTTGCTTTGATTTTCTCAAGGAGTTCCCAGCCATTTATCCCCGGCATCATAATATCGGCAAGAACAATATCCACTTCAGGATGCTCCTCCAAGTACGCCATAACACTGTCGGGATCACTGGTGGTTTCAAACGACATATCCTTGATGTCAAGAAAGTACATCTTAAGATCGCTCAGAAACCCCACGTCATCATCCACGCAGAAGATTGAGGGACGAAGATCCAGCTTGGTATCCCGGTCAACCGGAAGGAATACCGTAAAGCGGGTCCCAAGCCCAGGTCGGGAAAGCACACCGATAATTCCATTGTGCTCCTGGATCAAACCATATGATACTGAAAGACCCAATCCCGTGCCGCCGGCATCTCGCCGGGTGGTAAAAAATGGCTCGAAGATCCGCTCCACCACTCCAGTTTTCATGCCGCTGCCGTTATCTTCGATCTCGATCAAAACCGATTTGAGCCGCTCAATGTATCGCGTGGTAATAGAAAGTCTTCCTGTCTCCTTATCAGGGATGGCGTAGACAGCGTTTACCACCAGGTTTGCCACCACCTGCTCCAGTTTTTGGGCGTGCCCCTGAATTTCAGGTAGATTACCGGCAAGGTTCAGTTCCGGTCTTGTTACGTATTTGCTCACCTGACTTCCCACAATAGAGAGCGTTTTTTCAATCACTTCATTGACCTGAACGGGTTTGGCATAGGGAGTTTCATCTAACCGGGCAAAATCCTTCAGGTTGGAAACGACTCTATTGATGCGTTCTGAACCGATCTTGATGGCCTGGATGATTTCACTCATGTCCTGGCAGAATTCATCAATTGTCATGTCACTCTTTCGCCATTCCGGATGGGAAGCGGCATAATCGGTGAGAATCGGTTCAAATATCTGCCAAGTTTCTTCTAATAGCGGGATGTTATAAGTGATGAAACTGTTCGGATTGTTGATTTCATGGGCAACACCGGCCACAACCTTTCCCAGCGAAGCAAGTCTGTCGGTCTGGACAATCTGTTGAAGACGATACTCTGCTTCCCGGGCAATTCTCTTTTCCTCGGTGATGTCTTGCCAGATCCCGACTACGTGGCTCATGGTGCCGTCAGGCAACCGCGCAACACGCCACGTGTCAACGAACCATATATATGATCCGTCGGCAATGCGGAAACGGTATTCTAATCGGTGTTTATCCCGCATGAGTTGAGCAGGCAACTCCGCTAACACCCTGTCTCGGTCATCTGGATGAACATGCCTAGCCCAAAATGTTGCATCCTCAATAAAATGTCCTGGGCTATATCCTGTAATCCGTTCGACGGAGCTGCTGAAATACGTTATCCCGAAATCTTCGCTGGCCTTGCAGGAATAGAGGGATATTGGCAGTGATTCCAATAGCACTGACAATTGTTCTGTGGCCCGTGTGCGCATGGCGATTTCGGCCAACCTTTCGGCAATCACGTTCAGCAGGTTTCTCTCTTCCCTGAGGAAAGGGCCTTCATCGCTTTCTGGTTTTTGTTCGAGGTAATAGACCTCCAAAGTGCCGATTCGATCGCCGGCCACAGCGATATGAACAGCCTGCTTCCAGATGGTCTCTGCAAAGTTGTCTGTCTTGAAATCTTGACCCTCTAATAAATTGATTCGTGCGCAAGTGATCTCCGGGTACTGCCAGGAAGCAGGGACAAGATCAACTGTTCCCTGAAATATGTCCTCCAAGCAAATATCCGGCTTCTCAATAAGATGAGAAATGCCGTAGAGGCAATTCAGTTCCTTTACCCGCTTGCCAAGATCATGCGATCGTTCTTGCAGCACCTGCTGTGATTTCGCTATTCTTTCACTCAGGGTAACTGTTACAAGGGTAATGACTATAAGCATAAGAGCTCTAAAATAATCATTTGCAGTAACTACATCCAATCTCAGGTAGTGGTGACTGAAGATTAAAAACGCCGCCAAAAATATGGCCACAAGCAAACCTTTTCTTCTCCACCAAAGAGATGCTAAAATAGCTGGAACGTAGTAAAAATGAGTAACAACAGTGCCAGATCGAAGTGCCACATGAAAATAGTATGTGAGAAAGCAAGCGATAGATGTGAGGATAGCTATTAGCGCCAGTTTGCCCTTTTCAGACTGTATGCGAGGTATCATTTTCTACTTGACAGGAGCAACTATAGGATGTCCCCAAAGCATACGAGAAACAAAAGATATGGGAAAATTGCTTGTTCGGAGAGCGTGTCCACGATACAAAGAACAGCTATTCCTTCTCCAGAATTTCTCTTATTTTTGCTGACAGCTCTTTCATGCTAAAGGGCTTCTGTATAAAGGCATCACAGCCACGCGCCAATATCTCTCTTGCCTGGCTGTCTATGCTGTATCCACTTGAAAGTAGAACCTTCACCTTTGGATTGATCTCCTTCATCTTATCGTAGGCTTCTCCACCGCCCATGCGAGGCATGACCATGTCGAGGATAACAAGATCGATTTTGTCTTTATTCTCCTCATAAATCTCAACAGCCTCCCCTGGTCTGCCTCTGTGGCAAACAGGTCCCCGGTAAGCTCTCGATGGATAGAAATCTCCTTCCTGGCTCTGCCAACAGACTCAGAGGTCTTTTCCACTAATTCGTTTATGTTGATGAGCTGCACATAGTATCTGCCTTTCCTGGCATATCCTAAAAGCTGCCTGGTTAGTTCGGCTCCGCTTCCAACCTCTTTTTTAATGTTTGTCAGAGATTCATAAAAAGGGTGTGTGGAATCGATGCTTCAAAAAAAGGAAATTCCGTAAGCGTTCACAGGTTCAGAGTTCACCCCCGCCTGCCACCCGCCTGCCGACGCCTGAGACAGCATTCAGCTTATGTGCCGGCACCTCTGGCAATGGCGGGCAGGTCTCTGGCAATGGCGGGCAGGTCTCTGGCAATGGCGGGCAGGTCTCTGGCAATGGCGGGCAGGGTTCAGGGTTACCTTTCTTTCGTTGGCCTTGCTTGTAGGCCAGCAAGTACTTGACCTGCCCGCTCGTGCCTTAACTCCCATTTGTTTCTTCAAGCATGCCCTGAACAGTCCCAATAACCTGTTCTTTCAATATGTTCTCATGTCTCGTATGGCAGGCGGGTGAAACCTCGTATGGTAGCGCGGGCGCGTCCGGCACGATCATACACACCCTGAACCCCTGAACCTCTGAACCTCTACTATCAAGCCATTCCTGTTGTGCGGTTCTTGAGGAAAAACTCCAGTTGAGCCGCCTGCTCTTGGGTGAGCTCCCCAAATTGCACACCACTTCGTCTCATAGTTATGGAACTGAAAGGGACTTTCTTGGTTTCGACATCCGAAATGGTTTCAAAGGGTATCTTGCGCAAATGAAAACTATTGTCGGCCGAAAATATGCCTAATTCAAATGATCCGTTTGACGGCTCTTGCTCAGCAACATAACTGAACGCAAGCCCGCCCATGCCTATATCCATAATTTGACCAACTTTTTGGGTGGAATGGGGCCAAGAAGAACCCCTGAGCACAACAAATGCACTGTCCTGGACCTTGAATCGCTTATGTTTCCTTCGCTCAAGCATCTCTTTTCTCTTGCCATGGCACAAGCTTCGCATTAGAAACGCAACGTTGAATGCTTAACATCATGTTTAGCATCTTATCTGAGTGTCCTTTTGCAGAAAGAATACAATCCTTAGTAAAATAATTCTCGTTCCTTGCTTCATCTCATCTTCCAAAATTTCGGGTAATTAACTGGGGATTGCAAGAGATCTGTTCGGAAATATATTAGCAAATCAGATAGATCATATGCTGTCACCTGTCCTTTTGGACAGTTGACGATTATTTCCAATTACGTCTTTCTTAGTTTTACTTCCCTACCTTCTGTAACAAATCTTAGCAAAATACCAACGCGTTACGTAAAGGCGCCTATGAAGGTTTGTTTGGGAAGATGGGAAATGAATTTTTGTTTTGTGAAATTTAGGGAAGGCGATTTTGTAGTAAAAAATCTGGATTCAGAAAGGGAGTTGGAACAGGCTTACAGGTTGCGATATGATATTTTTTGTCTCGAGTTAAAATGGGTGAGTGCAAGGGATGATGGGCGAGAAATAGATGCATACGACAATCATTCCATGTCTTTGGGGGTATTTACTGGGGAAGAAGAATTGATTGGTTTTGTTCGGCTAATATATTCATATATGCCTATGATGATTGAAAAAGAGTTCTTAGAACTGGTTTCCCCATCGCATAATATACGAAAAGAGAGGGATACAGTGGAAGTAACAAGACTGTCCGTTAAGCAGCCTATGAGAAAAGGATCCAAACGACAGGCAGCGATGGCCCTTTACAAAGGAATTTATCTGTGGAGCGTAATGAATGGGGTAAGGTATCTATACCTGGTCGTAGAGAAAAGAAGTTTTAGGCTGTTCAAAATTATGGGGTTCCCATGTCGAAGGATCGGACCCATTAAGGTATTGGAAGGAGGGGTGGAATCCTTGGCCGCACTTATGGATTGGAGGGACTTTGAAAAAAACTTGGCACTCTGTTCTCCATTCCTACAATCTAATCATTTCCAATTCAATAGCCTTTGCCACGGCATGCCCGCGGGTAACCGCGTTTAGTTTTTTCATAATATTATGCACATGAAACTTTACTGTTCGTTCACTGATATTCAGGATAACAGATATCTCCCAACTAGTCTTTCCCAGCTTCAGCCAGTTGAGTATCTCTTCCTCCCGCAAAGAGAGTGGCAAAGCAATGCCACTCTCTTTTAAGATTTCCTTTTTTTTCTTTTCTCGTAAGATACGAATTAATGCTTGATGTAGATGTGGAACAATTAGTTCCAAAAATACAATGTGTCGGCGGGATGGTTTTTGAGAGGCCCCAGCAAATGAAAAGAGGCTTCCAATGGAATCGCCGGGTTCCACGACTCCATAAGTAAGACCTTCGGATAGTCCGAAATCTTGTGCCATAGAGAGAAATTTTGGGTCAATATCAGGATATTTCTGATAAGTTTTGGACCAGATTTGAGGCTTAAAATTTGAAAAATGTGTACGCACAATTGGATCGTTAATGTGAAACTTTTTTTTGAGATAGAGTGCCATCCATTCTTCTGGATAACTGACATTTACTATGCCCATAACAGTGCTTAATGCCTTATTTTTGACTTTTGCCACACCGCATGTAGCAAAATCATGTGGAACAAAGCATTTTATGTCACCTATGAGATCACAAAAGCGTTCTTCACCAGTGACACTTAAACAAGAATCAACAAATTCAAGTACCGCAATGAAATCTTTTTTTGATAATTCTTTTATACCTTCCAGTGACACTGCTCGCGTGTTCTTCTTAACAGCATTTGACACCGGCGCTTCGCTTCGGCGTTATTCATGGAAGAAACTTCGTTACATATAGCCACAGGCTGGGTAAAATAGTGATGTGTTCTGGCAGCTAAGGCCGTTAGCCCAATGGTGTTTGTGCACCCGATTAACAGCATGGTTCCGGGCGTTTTGGGTTGTTGCATTGGTGACGTGGCATGGCTTTTTTTGCATGCACGATCCCGTTTAGGAGACTTTAGAATTTAACCGACCCGGGCCAGAGCACATAACCCCCATCAAGGAGCTATTCCATGAAGAAGCGTAACAAACGACGAAACTCGAAGCGACAAAAAAAGCATTCTGGGAGAAAGCAGTTGAATTCCTTTCATTGATAAGAACTCGCTTTTTGTGGGGGAGTATAGGAAAAAGTGGCGTTGTGTGTCAAGGAAAAACGGATCACAATATATGGCGGTTTGGGGTTATCCAGCTCAGCGAGGGCGTGTGAATGTGTTGTGATTGGGGACGGGTATTGATATATTGATATCCTGTCCTTTATCAATATATCAATACCCGCCCCATAGTCCCCCCCCGTCCCATAGTCCCCATAAGCGCTAAGTTATTTTGTAAACATTCACAGGTTGCATTTATGCCGTACGGGGGTGTTTTGAAAGATGAACGTCGAACATATTAAAAGATGAACGTCCAACATCGAACATCGAACGTCGAACGTCGAATAATGATGTCGCTCCGCTTCTCAAATTTTTTAAAATCGAAAAAAAAAGCCAATACCGAACATTCAACGGCTATTTCTGTTTCTTTTCAGCCGTTTTGATACTCGTAACGAAAATCGAACTTAGGGGCTTCGCCCCAATTGGAATGTTGGAATAGTGGACACGAAGTGAAGCTTGCGCTCATAGTGGAATGATGGGTTAACCCGCCTGCCTCGCCTAAGCGTGTTGGGTTCGACTGAGCCTCGCGATGCCGGGCGTGGCGAGAGCGATGGCGGGCAGGGAGGAATGAAAACAATTAAAAAATGATTCTTTTGCGCTTCTTATTCCCAATATTCCATCATTCCATCATTCCCTGACTGGGTCTAGAATAGGCCACATAAATATCTATAATTTCAACAGGTTGTAGAAATTCCGAGACGTAGAATTAGGGCCTCTGGAAACCCAGATGGAAAAAATCGGGGAAATATGATTACCGTGTGGGGACAGAAGGAGGACTTCCGCCTTGACAAAACACGGAGGCCTGTCAAGAATGAAGACCAAAGCTTTACGAAGGGTAGGCAATGCGGTCATGTCAGCGGCATGGACCTTCGGCAATAGAAAGCCAAGATAGGAGTGTGAATTCGTGGCAGCCCTGTCAAAGAAAAAGGCCTTGAAAATGCGCAAAAGTTCACTAAAGCAAAAAATTGTGTCTGTGGTGGTCATCGCAGTGCCCGCGTTAATCATCATCGCCTGGCT
>JAUWXF010000047.1 GCA_030616475.1 Desulfobacterales bacterium | reverse complement strand
TTCAGGGCACATGTAGGTTTCAGGTGTCAGTGTTCAGGTGTCAGGAAAGTAAAACGGCAGTGCTGAAACCTGATTGTCCCTGACACCTTCATATGTCCTGACACCTGACACCTGACACCTGACACCTCAATCCTCGGGTATGGGCCAGCCTTGAGGGAGGGGTTCATCATTTACGCCATACTCTGCCGATTCCTCGGCTACCTGCCAGCGCAGCTCTCGCTCCGGAACTTTCCGCTCCAATGTTTTCTCCAATCCATTCAGCATGCGAATGCATTCTTTGTAGCGGCCCCTATTTCAGGTTTCAGGTGAGAGGAACGCCTTGCCTGGCTTCCCAACTCGTACTTCTCCTCTTGGAGCCACTTGTGTGCCAAATCACAGACTTCAATGTGCAACCGGCACAACTTTTTATAAACATCAAGGTCCTCCACATCCATATAATTCCTCGTTGTCACTGCGTTCTCCCCTGAAACCCGAAACCTGAAACCTGAAACCTGAGGAATATATATATCTTTTTATAGATTCTCAAAATTAACAAAAGTCTATCCCT
Organism: Desulfobacterales bacterium; assembly: GCA_030616475.1. Lineage (GTDB taxonomy): Bacteria > Desulfobacterota > Desulfobacteria > Desulfobacterales. The sequence continues at coordinate 20,258 of JAUWXF010000047.1, read as the reverse complement.
ATTAAGCGAATGATAACTCTTAACCCAACATTCCAATATTCCATCATTCCAATATTCCAATTGCGCAGCGATTTTATAAGTTGTACCAAAAAAGAAGAGGCAAGTCAATTGACTTGCCCCTATTTGTACACGTTGTATGATTAAAGAACTTAACTAGGCGGCTCTTCTCTCACCGATCTTAATCCTGGCGATTGCGCGCTGCAAGGCGCCCTCGGCCCGCCTGAAATCAATGTCTTCTCTCGTCCTGGCTTCAGCCAGGCGCTGTTCAGCTCGTTTCAGCGCGGCCCTGGCCCGCTCAATGTCTATATCCCTGCGCCGGTCGGCTGACTCGGCTAAGACCGTGACCTTATTAGGCAGAGCTTCTGCAAAGCCGCCGTTCACAAACACAACCCGTTCGCTGCCGCCTGTGTCCTTGTACCTGAGCATCCCTATCTTTAGAGTCGTCAGGAACGAGGTGTGGCCGATCAGCACGCCAAATTCCCCGTATTCCCCTGGAGCGACCACAATCTGGGCCTCTTCGCTAACCACAGATTTGTCAGGGGTCACAACTTCTAACATTATATTGCCTGCCATAATCCCACCTTAACCTTTAGATGCTATTCAACGGCCGCGAGCTTCTCGGCCTTGGCCTGAGCCTCCTCAATCGGCCCGACCATATAGAAGGCCTGTTCAGGGAGCTCATCGTGTTTCCCCTCACAGATCTCCTTAAACCCCTTGACGGTATCTGCGATCTTCACATACTTGCCCGCCAGGCCGGTAAATTCCTCCGCCACATGGAAGGGTTGTGAGAGGAATCGTTGTATCCTGCGGGCTCGCGCAACCGTGATTTTGTCTTCATCGGAAAGCTCGTCCATTCCAAGGATTGCAATAATATCCTGCAAATCTGTGTACTTCTGCAAAATCACCTGCACCCTACGGGCCGCTGCATAATGCTCCTCCCCCACGTACTGGGGATCCAGAATACGGGAGGTGGAATCAAGAGGATCCACAGCCGGATAGATCCCGAGCTCCACGATCTGTCTGGAAAGTACCACGGTGCCATCAAGGTGGGCAAAAGTCGTGGCCGGCGCAGGGTCTGTCAAGTCGTCGGCAGGAACATAGACGCACTGCACTGCCGTGATAGAACCCTTGTCCGTGGAAGTAATCCGCTCCTGGAGTTCTCCTATGTCAACCGCCAGCGTGGGTTGGTAGCCGACCGCAGAGGGCATGCGACCCAGAAGGGAGGAGACCTCGGAGCCTGCCTGAGTAAAGCGAAAGATATTATCCATAAAGAAAAGCACATCCATCCTTTCCTCGTCCCTGTAATACTCTGCGGCGGTCAGGGCTGACAGTGCCACCCGGGCCCGGGCTCCTGGCGGCTCGGTCATCTGTCCGTAAATCAAAGCACACCTTGGAAGCACGCCAGATTCTTTCATCTCAAGATAAAGGTCATTCCCCTCGCGGGTCCGTTCTCCCACACCCGCAAACACAGAAATACCGCCGTGCTCCTTGGCGATGTTGTGGATCATCTCTATCATGATGACGGTCTTGCCTACACCAGCACCGCCAAACATTCCCATCTTACCGCCGCGGGGGAAGGGAACCAGCAAATCCATGACTTTGACGCCGGCTTCCAGCACCTTAACCGTGGTATCCTGTTCTATAAAGGTCGGCGCTGCCCGGTGAATAGGGGCATACTTGTCCGATTTCACCGGACCAAGTCCGTCCACAGGCCGCCCCACTACATTAAGGACCCGACCCAGACCTGCTTCACCTATAGGCATCATGATGGGTTTGCCCGTATTCTTTACAGGCATCCCCCTGACCAGACCGTCCGTCATATCCATGGCAATGGTGCGCACCACCCGGTCACCCAGGTGTTGAGCAACTTCTATAACCAGGTTGTCTTCTACGTCATTGATCCCCGGATTGCTGACCCAAAGAGCCGTGTAGATCAGCGGAAGCTCCCCCTCCGGAAACTCCACATCGACCACATTGCCGATGACCTGGGTGATTGCTCCCATGTTCACTACTTTTGCCATGCTCTCAACCTCCTATATACTTATTAAACTTCTTTAAGCTTAATCAACGCCCACTAACCCTTCAACGCCTCAGCCCCGCCCACAATATCCATGAGTTCTGCGGTAATGGCTGCCTGGCGGGCCTTGTTGTACACCATGGTGAGCGAGACGATCATGTCAGCACAATTGCTGGTAGCATTTTCCATGGCCTGCATGCGCGCTGCATGCTCGCTGGTAGAGGTTTCAAGCAAGCCTCCGAATATTTGAACGTAGACGTGCTTGGGAAGCATTACCGCCATGAGCTCCTCTACCGAAGGTTCACAGATATGTTCCGGAATGTAGCCTACCGGCTCAGCCTCTTGAGCTTGTTCAACCTTCTCGACCCCGGCGATGGGTATGAGCTGCTTCAAGGTTGGCATCTGTCTTGCCATGGACACAAATTCGCTGAAAATCACATGAGCCTCGTCGGTTTCGCCATTCAAGAAGCTGTCGATCAGTTCCGTTCCCGCGTTAACCGCAACACTAAAGCCAAATCTTGCGCCCACAATCCCTATATGCTCACTGCGGATGTTGTATTTTCTGCGACGAAAGTAATCGCGCCCCTTGCGGCCCATGCAGATCAGGCGTACTTCAATATCTTGCCCGGCCTTTTCCTTTAAAAATCGCTCGGCCTTGATAATCAAGTTCGTATTAAAACTGCCGCACAGCCCGCGGTCAGACGTCATAATGAGCAGATCGACGTTCTTCACTTCTGCCCGTGGCACAAGGAGTGGGGGGGCGTGCTCCTCATCTGCTTCCACGCGTTCAGATAGGCTCCCCAGGACCTCGGCAAACTTATTGGCATAAGGCCTGAAAGCCTCCATCTTTTCCTGGGCGCCCCTCAGTTTGGAGGTCGCTACCATGTTCATGGCCTTAACGATCTTTTGCGTCTTCTGGACCGCTGTAATCTTTGTCTTTATGTCCTTGAGTGTCGCCATGCCTTACCTCTTATGCGCAAGTGTCGCCAATCACCGGCTACTGGATCGTATCCTTAAACTCCTCGTCGTATTCAGAGAGCGCCTTTGCAATGGTCTTGTCCAGGTCGTCGCTGATGACCTTCTTTTCCGCAACCTCGCTAAAAATTTGAGGATAGTTGCTTTCAATAAACGGGTACAATCCGGCCTCGTATTTGCCCAGGACATCCAGGGGATATTTGTCCAGAAAACCCTTGGTTCCCGCATACAGAATCGTCACCTGCTTTTCTACAGGAAGCGGCTGATACTGGGGCTGCTTCAGGATTTCCACAAGACGCGTCCCACGGGTTAACTGGGCCAGTGTTGCCTTATCCAGGTCGCTTCCGAACTGGGCAAAGGCCTCAAGTTCACGGAACTGGGCCAGGTCGAGACGGAGTGAGCCGGCCACCTGCTTCATGGCCTTGACCTGGGCTGCACCCCCCACCCGGGAGACTGAAAGCCCCACATTAATGGCCGGACGGACACCGGAGAAGAAAAGGGCTGGCTCAAGATATATCTGCCCGTCCGTAATAGAGATCACGTTGGTGGGGATGTACGCGGAAACGTCCCCTGCCTGGGTCTCGATAATGGGCAGGGCAGTCAAAGAGCCCGCGCCCAATTCATCATTCAGCTTAGCAGCGCGTTCAAGCAGCCGGGAGTGGTTAAAAAAGATATCCCCGGGAAACGCCTCCCGTCCGGGCGGACGTCTCAAAAGAAGGGAGAGTTGCCGATAAGCCGCGGCTTGCTTGGAAAGGTCATCATAGATAATCAGGGCGTGCTGCTTGTTATCCCGAAAGTACTCCCCCATGCTACATCCCGCATAAGGAGCGATATACTGAAGGGTTGCGGGATCACTGGCGCATGCAGATATCACCGTGGTATATTCCATGGCACCGTGTCGATCTAACACCTCGACCACCTGAGCAACGGTCGATTTCTTTTGACCGCATGCCACATAAATACATGCCACATCCTGGCCCTTCTGATTGATGATGGCATCCACCCCAAGGGCCGTCTTCCCGATCTGCCGGTCACCAAGGATGAGTTCACGTTGTCCACGGCCCACGGGTGTCATGGCATCGATCGCCTTAAGGCCTGTATACATAGGCTCCTTGACCGGCTGCCGGGCAATAACGCCCGGGGCAAGCATCTCGACCCGGCGAAACTCCTTGGCTTCAATCGGCCCCTTGCCATCCAGAGGCTCACCCAGGGCCGAAATGACCCTCCCTTTGACCACATCGCCCACAGGCACCTCGGCGATCCTGCCGGTGCGCTTAACGGGGTCACCCTCATGGAGTTCGAAATCCTCGCCCATGATCGCCACGCCCACATTGTCCTCCTCCAGATTGAGGACGAGGCCCATGATCCCATGGGGAAACTCAAGAAGCTCCATGGACATGGCCTTTTCCACGCCATACACCCTGGCAATGCCGTCCCCAACCGACAAGATGGTCCCTGTTTCACTCACATCCACCTTCTTGTCATAGTCCTTGATCTGGCCCTTGATAATGTCGCTGATCTCTTCGGCTCTAATTTCCATCAGATATTCTCACTCCTTTGCAAAGATTCTTTTAAACTCATAAGCTGAGTTCTTACACTTCCATCCAACACCAAATCCCCGATCCTGGTCACCGCGCCACCGATCAAGGCCGGGTCAACACTGACTTCCATCCTTACCTTTTTGCCTGTCCTTTTAGACAGGGCGGCCTGGATTTTTTCAATGCTTTCTTTCGGGAGTTCTACGGCTGATACAAAATCAGCTCGGACAATATTGGCGAGTTCGTCCGTCAGTTTTTCATAAAAGGTATATATATCCTTCAGATATTGTATCCTGCCCTTGTCAAAGCACAGGAAAAGGAAGGACGACATGACCTTGGAGAGACCTAAACGCTTTACCACCGCCTGCAACACCTTCTTGCGACCTTCAGCATCATACAACGGGTTGGAGATCGCTTGCTCCAGCTCCTTTTGTTCTGATAGGAGTTTTACAACACCTCCCAGCTCTTTTTTGTACTTCTCAGCCTGGCCGTCTTCCCTGCCAATGGTCAACAGGGCCTTGGCATATCGCCTGGCGATCCTGAGGCCTATCACTGGGCTACCACCACCTTTGTCAAGTATTCGTCAACAAGACGTTTCTGGTCTTTCGGTTTAATATCTTTTTTGATCAATTTTTCTGCCATGGCCACGGCCTCCCCGGCCATCTCTGCCTTCAACTGTTGCTTGGCCTTATGAAATTCGTGCTCAATGTTCTTTTTGGCCTGTTCCTGAAGTTTTTCAGCCGCGGCCCTGGCCTCCTCAATAATATTCGCCTTTACTGCCTCACCTTGCCGTATATATTCGGCCACGATTTTTTCCACTTCCTTGTCCAGAAGGCTTAGTTTTTCCTTGTATCCCGCAAGCCGCTTTTCCGCGTCCCGCTTCTGTCCTTCCAGGTCATCCAGCTCGTCCTTGATGCCCTGGCGACGGGATGCGAGGGCCTTGGGAAGCGGTTTCCTTAGAAGAAAAATCAGTATGCCAGCAAGGAGTGCAAAGTTCATGATGCGCCAAATAAGGTCCTTGCCTTTGTCCAGCCCACCTTCAGCCTCGTGTCCCCCTCCTTCAGAGGAAGCCCAGACCGATCCAAAAGCAAAGAGGACCGAAACAACCACCAAAAGGCTGACAACATATCGTGCCTTTCCCGTCCTGACAAACCCCTTCATGACACAGCCCTCCCTAATATCTTTTCAGCAATCGCCGCAGAAAAGACCTTTATCTCTTTCTCCAGCCCGCGCCTCGCATCCTCGGCATCTTTTGCAATCTGAGCTCGTACAGCCTCCAATTCTGCTTGGGCCTTCTGGTTGATTTCATCGATGAGCCGCTTTTCCTCTTCCTGGCCCGTTTGCTTCAGGGCCTCTTTCTCCTGGACGCCTTGCTGCCTCGCCTCAGAGATCTTTGCTTGAAAAGTCTCGTCGGTTTCGGAAGCATCTCGTTGAAGGCCCTCAATACCCTCCTTGTAACCCTGGATCTTTTTCTTTCTTTCGATGAGTATTTTACGGATAGGTTTATACAGGATGGCGTTCAGGATGAAGATCAAAGCGATGAAGTTTGCCATCTGGATGAAGAGAGTATAATCAACACTGATCATGACTAACTCCTATTCTACTCTTGTCTGTTTAGGCAACTGTAACTGTAAAGGAGATTGGGACAACATGCCCACCCAAAAAAACTGCCTGCCTATATCACCAATACGGGCACATTGTCAAAGGTTTTTTTTCTTTATTTGTTCATTTATGTCTGCCATTCAGCCAAATTGATGGTCTTGCTGGTTGCATCATCTTTGGGTTCCATGCTGCAGTTGCCATGGAAAACCACCCCGGCATCAATAATTACCACGGGAGCACTGAGGTCACCGAACACGCGGGCTGGCTGATGCAACTCAATGCGGTTTGTGGCACGGATATTGCCGCTCACCTCCCCGTACACCACGGCTGTGTGCACCAAGATGTCCGCATGGACAACCGCTTTTTCTCCTACAACCATCACCCCTTCTTTGCTCTCTATGCTCCCCGTGAAATGGCCATCAAGTCGCACGGTTCCCTCAAATACGAGTTTCCCTTCCAGGGTGGTTTCCAGCCCTAAAAACGTCTGTATCCCCTTTTTTGATTTCTTCATAAAGGAATCACTCCTTAAACAAAAACCTGCGCATACTAATGTTCAACAAGATCCCTATAGCACCCATAGTAACCAGCATCGAGGACCCCCCGTAACTAATCAGTGGTAAGGGAACACCAACCACAGGAAGCAACGCCACCGCCATTGCCAGGTTAATAAAGGCCTGCCAAAATATCATGCTGGTAAGACCAACAGCCAAAATGGTACCAAAGGGCTCCTTGGAACGTACCGCTACGCTCAGGCCCCATATTACCACCAACACATACAGCGAGATGACCACAGCCGCCCCCAAAAAACCCCACTCCTCAGCCAACACTGAAAAAATGAAGTCCGTATGTTGTTCAGGGAGAAAAGAGAGGGCGTTCTGGGTCCCCTTCAAAAACCCTTTACCGAAAAGCAATCCCGAACCGACCGCAATCTTGGACTGAATGATATGATAGCCTGCACCCAATGGGTCTCCATGTGGGTCAAGAAATGCCAGGATCCGCTGCTTCTGATATTCTTTTAAGAAGAACCAAGCCGCCACAGACCCCACAATACCGGCTCCAGTCAAGCACAGAAGCGACCTGCGCTCAATCTTCACAAATATGGTCACGGTCCCTGCTATCAGGAGAACGATGAGGCTTGTGCCCAAGTCGGGCTGTTTCACAATTAAGGCAAATGGGATTAAGGCCCAAATCAGCGGCTTCCAAAGCTCCATAAGGGAAAAACCTTCTTCAGAGACATTCTCAGAAAAATATTGTGCCAGCATAATTACCAGGGAAATCTTCACCGATTCTGACGGTTGGAACGAAACCGGACCAACGATAAGCCACCGCTGGGATCCAGAGACCTCTTTCCCCACAAATAGCACAGCAACCAACAGCCCTATTGAGACGAGGTAGATAGGCAATGCCAACCTGTTCAGCCACCTGTAGCTGAACAGAGCCAATAGAATCATTACGCCGGTGCCGATTGCAAGCCAATAACACTGTTTCAAATAGACAGGTCCTTTCACCCCGGCTATGTCCACATTGGCAGTCGCTGCGCTGTAAAGCGTGAGTATGCCAATGCCTCCAAGCACCAGGGTGAGACCAAACAAGACCCAATCAAAATGCTCTAACAATCTTCGATCAATCATTGGATTGACTATTGTCGATTGTCGATTGTCGATTGTTGATTGGATTCCAAGGGTTACAATCATCAATCATCCTTCGATTAATCATTGAATTGACTATTGACTATTGTCGATTGTTGATTGTCGATTGTTGATTGTTGATTGGATTCCAAGGGTTACAATCATCAATCATCAATCATCAATCATCAATCATCAATCCCGAGATACGTCTTGATCATCTCTCTTGCAACGGGCCCTGCTGCTCTTGAGCCATGACCTCCGTGTTCTATCAGCACAGCCACGGCTACTCTGGGCTCTTCAGCAGGCGCAAAGGCGATAAACCATGCATGGTCTCTGTGACGAAGACGCGTACTCTCGACAGACTTTTCTTTATCATCATAATCTTCCGCCATGCTGACGACCTGGGCCGTTCCGGTCTTGCCGGCCACATCGACACCGGCAATACGTGCGATCCACCCCGTCCCTGTGGGTTTGTTGACCGCATCCATCAAGCTTTTCTTTATGATCTGAAGCGTCTTTTCCGAGGCAGAGAGCCTTCCTAAAGGCACTGGTACCTGTTTCTTGACGAGCGAGCCATCTGAAGACTCAATCCGCCTGATAACTAACGGCTTGTAGCGTATTCCCCCATTGGCAACTGCAGATATCAGGCTAAGCATCTGGATAGGTGTGACCAGGTCGAACCCCTGACCGATCGCTACAGAAAGGGTCTCTCCGCCCTGCCAGGGCACCCCCATCCGGCTCAGCTTCCACCCTGAGGTGGGTACCAGGCCTTTTGCTTCTTTGTCAAGATCGACTCCTGTGGGCAAACCCAGGCCGCAAGCCTTAGCATGTATAGCCAATCGATCTACCCCCAATTTTTCACCTACCTGATAAAAAAAGACGTCGCAGGATTGGGCCAGCGCATCTGTAACGTTCATGAATCCGTGTCCGCCGCGCTTCCAGCACCTGAAGGTGCGATCGCCATACCTGTAATACCCCGGACAGAACATCCTTGTGTGCTCAGTGATCACCCCTTCCTCCAGCCCGGCTACGGCCGTCACAATCTTGTAGGTTGACGCCGGGGGATACTGCCCTTGAATGGTTTTGTTCTCCATCGGGCGAAACTCATTGGAAGCGAGGTCATTCCACGACTCGTGTGTCATGCCTTCCACAAACACATTGGGGTCAAAGGCAGGACTGCTTGCCATCGCCAGGATATGGCCATTGGATGGATCCATGGCCACGGCAGTTCCCACCCTTCCGGCAAGTAATGCTTCGGCCTTGCGCTGAAGCCCAATGTCCAATGTCAGATAGATATTGTTCCCGGATATCGCCTCGTCGGTCTTAAGGACCCTTGTAAGCTGGCCAAGGGCGTTGACCTCGATCTGCTGTTCCCCTCGCTTTCCATGAAAATAGGGCTCATAAGCCTTTTCTACGCCAAATTTTCCAATGAAATCTCCGATTCTATTGTCCGGAAAGCACCCACTTTTCAATTCCTCTCTACTGATCTCACCCAGGTATCCAAGCAGATGTGAGGCTCGTTTCCCCTCCAAATAATGACGCGTCGGCTCCACTGTTATCACAATCCCAGGCAGATCAAGCTTGTGAGCTTCTATGATCGCTACGACATCACGGCTAACATCGCGCCTCAAGAGAACAGGCCTAAATGAACGCGCCCCCCTAACTTCAGCGAGTCTTGGAAAGAGGGTCTCAGGTGCAATATGTAAGAGCTCTGCCAGTTTGTGGACAACCCTCTTGGGATTCTTGGCCTCCCTCGGAACAATAGAAACATTAAAAGAGGGGCGGTTCTCCACCACCAGCACGCCATTACGATCAAAGATGAGACCACGCGGCGGAGGTATGCCCTGGAGCCTGACGCAGTTGTTTTGGGACTGTCGTCTGAATTCGTGTCCCTGTACGATCTGTAGATAGTAGAGGCGCACTAAAAGAATCAGAAAAGCTGCAAGAATGCATATGAGTGCTCCGGCAGCCCTTTGCCTGTACCAATCGCTATCGACTGTGTGCAGATATCTATCCATCACGAACTTAGCTCCGCTTCGCTTCGCAATTGGAATACTGGAATAGTGGAATAGTGGAATGTTGGAATAATGGACACGTAGTGAAGCTTGCGCTCATGTTGGGTGTAAGAGGATTTTCGTCTTTTCTTTACATCGTTCCAATATTCCATCATTCCATTATTCCTCGATCGAATTTGCAATAGCGTCTATAAATATCTACCATTTCAATAGGTTGTAGAAATTCCGAGACGTATATTTATAACTTCAATGGGTTGTAGAAATTCCCAGACGTCTGATCATAGACTACCCATTTCCCTCTGAGCACCTGATGAGCGCGTCTGAAATCGGGTTTGAAGCCTTCCCAAAAGCATAAGAATACCAGGACCGGTGAGTGCGGCAAAGATGGTCTGCAACAAAACAGGGCCTGTCTGAGCGGCCAGCAATTGAGCCCCATTCCAGGGGTCTGCTACTGAAATGCAAAACATAAGGTGCTGTCCGAGCACGCACACACCGATCAAAACGGACTGAAATATGGTGTCACCCACATCAAAGTACCTGGACAGACTTTTTACCAATAGAAATATCCAGAAATAGACACTAAGGTAGATGCCAAATATCCCCCCGGAAAGCAGATCCATGATAAGACCAAGAATCATAACCACCAAGACACCCTTCCTCTTAGGAGGATTAAGGCTTAAGAAAACAACAAGAGGAATTAGCAGGTCGTAGAAAATACCGTGAAATAAGGGGAGTCTTAAGATCGTAGTCTGTGCGACAATGGTCGACAATCCGAGCATGAGATACAAACAAGAGACCTTCATCATTCCAGGATAATTAGAACCTCTTCCAACCTTGTGAAATCGACGAATGGCCGAACCTTCACCTCTTGAAAGAGCCCTGACGAGGGCCTCGAAATTTCTGAGATTGCGCCCACCCGCAGACCTTTGGGGAAAAGACCATCCAGCCCCGACGATATCACTGTATCTTCTATCTTGATATCTGCCTTTCTAACAATGTATTTGAAGCGGCAACTCTCACTGGTCACCCCCTCAACAATACCCCGGGAGCGGGTTCGCTGAACAAGTGCATCTATGGCACTACTACGGTCGATGATCAACAGGACCTTGGCGTACCGGTGAGACGCCCCAATAATACGACCCACGATTCCCCCCGAGGCTATCACAGCCATTCCCTTGGAAACTCCATCTCTGGTTCCCCTGTTGACAAAAACAGTCTTGAACCAACCAGAGGGGTCCAGCCCTACGACTCTTGCAGGGAGCATGCGGTGTGGAACCTCGGACTTCATCTCCAGTAGCTTCCGAAGACGCTGGCAGGCTAACTCAGATTCCAGATACCGGCTCTTTTCCATCTGAGCCTTGGCAAGCATTCCCTTAAGTCGATCGCACTCCTCACGGACTGCAACCAAATAGAAGTATTGATCCCACATACGCACACAAAAATGCATAGTGCGAGTTACACCTTCCTGGAAGGGCACTATACCCGCCATTACCACTCTGTCAACTATTGTGTATCGATGAGGATGCTTGGCGCTAATAGAAAGGAGGACAATACTGATCAAGGCAAAAAGGATCACGCACAGAATCCTTGCCAACCTTTTTGAAAACATGTCTCATGTGTGTAGCAGAAAAAGGGGTTTTTGTTAAGGAAGTTTTCCGTTACTGGATCATAACCTCTCTCAAGATAGAAATATTCTCCAGAGCCTTGCCTGATCCAAGGGCAACCGTCGAAAGGGGATCTTCTGTTACCGTAATAGGTAAACGGGTCTCCTCTCGGAGCAGTTTGTCCATGTTTATTAAGAGGGCACCGCCTCCGGTCATGACTATCCCCCTGTCGACGATATCCGCTGCCAATTCGGGCGGGGTCTGTTCCAGCGCTATCTTGACAGTCTCAACAATAGCATCGATCTGTTCGGCAATCGCGACGCGGATCTCTTCCGAATCTATGGCGAGGATTTTTGGGATACCCGATACCAGGTCCCTCCCTTTCACTTCAATGGTCTCTAAGTTTTCGGGATCAGGGTAAGCGTTGCCAATAGTGGTCTTAATCAGTTCTGCTGTTCTTTCTCCAATCAAAAGGTTATATTTCCGTTTAATATATTGAACGATGGCATCGTCCATCTTATCCCCGCCAACCCGAATCGAGCGGCTGTAAACGATACCCGCAAGGGATATGACAGCCACCTCGGTAGTGCCACCACCGACATCAACGACCATATTGCACGTGGGCTCCGTAATCGGAAGACCCGCACCTATGGCTGCGGCCATAGTCTCCTCAATCAGAAATACCTCCCGGGCACCTGCTGATTGAGCCGATTCCGTCACAGCACGCTTCTCGACTTGCGTAATCCCTGACGGGACAGCAATGATGATCCTGGGCCGTATGAGGCTTCTGCGGTTATGCACCTGACGGATAAAGTATCGCAACATCGCCTCGGCTACCTCAAAATCGGCAATAACACCATCTTTCATGGGACGGATGGCAATAATATTGCCCGGTGTCCGTCCCAGCATGCGCTTGGCCTCTCCCCCGACCGCCAACACCTTGTTTCTATGCCTGTTGTCGGTACGAACCGCCACAACAGATGGTTCGCTGAGCACTATCCCTCTCCCCTTAACATACACAAGGGTATTGGCAGTGCCTAAATCTATCGCTAAATCGTTAGAAATGGTCCCCAAGAGTCTGTTAAGCACTTTCCGGGCTCCCTAACTACTAGAATTTGCATCAATGGTGCAACAGATGCTATGCAATCTGCGTGCCTATGTCAACCGAACACGCAAATTTTTCATGTTTTTAAAAGTTACCACATGGAACCTTAAATTTCAAGGGAATAATAACCCCAATCGCCTCAAAAAACAATAAAAATTGTTTGAGATTTCTGGTATACAAGAAATTAGGCCTTATCGTGTTTTCTTCTGGCAGAAATTTTTTTCTGTATGCCGTTTTCCAACACTGACAATTTGATTTAGGAATTTAGGGATTTAGGAATTCCTCAATTCCTCAATTTACAATTCCTGAATTCCGGCTTGTCCGGGTTAGGACAATGTGTCCATGCCAACTGTAAGCGTCATCATTCCCACTTACAATCGCGCATCGGTTCTCAAGGAGGCCATCGACTCGGTCTTAGCTCACGACTTCCATGATTTCGAAATAGTTGTGGTAGACGATGGGTCAACTGACAACACCCCGGAAATCCTCAAATCGTACCAAGAGATCTGCGTAGTGAGGCAACGCCAACGAGGGGTAAGCGCAGCTCGAAATGCTGGTATTGCCCGGGCTGCGGGTCACCTTATCACATTTCTCGACTCAGATGATTTATGGCTCCCCGGAAAACTCTCTGCCCAGGTCGCTTTTTTCAATACCCACCCAGATGCTCTGATTTGTCAAACCGAAGAAATCTGGATAAAAAATGGCATCAGGGTCAACCCCAAAAAACGGCACAAGAAGTATTCTGGGATGATCTTTGAACGTTGCTTGGAATTGTGCATTGTGAGTCCTTCGGCAGTGATGATGAGACGTTGCCTTTTCAATGAGACAGGCGGGTTTGATGAAACGTTGCCCGTATGTGAGGACTATGACCTTTGGCTAAGAGTCGCCTGCCGGTTTCCCGTATATTTGATTGAGGCCCCGCTTGTGATAAAACGCGGCGGACACCCGGACCAACTTTCAAGAAGATGCTGCATGGACCGGTTTCGCATACATGCTCTAAAGAAGATCCTCGAAAGCGACTTGCTAAGTTCAAGGCAATACTCAGCAGCGGACGCGGCTCTGAGAAAAAAGTGTGCAATCTATGCAGCAGGATGTCTAAAGCGGGGACGTGTGATGGAGGCAAATCACTACCTTCGGCTGTCGCGCCGGTTTAGAACTTAGCGGATAGAATTTCCGAAATGTAACAGTCAAATTACCACCGCCAGAGGCGGTGGCTTGTTTTATTGGTCCTGAAAGGGTACCCTGATTTAGGTGCCTACAGTCCGAAGAGACAACAGGTTACAGATTCTGCAATCGACTTTGTTATTACTCAGGATGGGTGCCATGGACAAACTTGTTTGTCCGTGCCCGTTTTCGACTCGATAATGGAACCTCCAGGTATCAGAAAAACTTGAAAAATGGACATGACCGGAATCATTGAAGTACTAAACCGTTTTTCTTCTTTGTTACTTCATATCGACACCTTTCACATTTGTTACTTCATATCGACACCTTTCACATTTGTTACTTCATATCGACACCTTTCACATTTGTTACTTCATATCGACACCTTTCACATTTGTTACTTCATATCGACACCTTTCACACGGACAAACAAGTTTGTCCATGGCACCACACATATTCACAACACGGTATTGTTAAACCAAATTCGGAAACTTAATCATAATCCATGTTTTATCCTTAACCTTACTATTCCATAATTCCTATAACGGTAAAACCTTCTTATGATACCACTACCAGAGGTAGTGGTTTAAGCCGATTAATTAAGGGGTCGGCACAAAGGAAATGAGCATATTGTTCCACGTCATTCGGCGTGTCATCTATTTTAGCTTTATTTCTCAAGGATTTAACGCTATCCCTTCAAGAAGAACTTACGCTTTTTGCCGCAGTGGATATTCGATTTTTCAGCGCTGTCGATGTGATGTCTTTTTACGAAGTCATCAAAGCTCAAAGGTAAAAAAATAACCGCGAACCAATACTGATGGTCTCGTAAAAAGTCATTAAATCGACGGCAAAGTAAAAAGTTCATATGCAAGGCGTGCAAATCTTGAGGAATGAGGCGTACTTATTGTACGTCGCAATGACGAAAGATGAAGCACAACGCCGCAGATGGACTTTTTACGAAGCCGTCACTAAAAATGTTTGTTTTTTCTTCATGGGAGTGCTAATCACTCCGCTCGTCATGAAAGGTATGTGAACCGCCAATGACCCAAAAAAAGGAACAACACAAGATACTCATCAACGCGGTTGATCCGGAAGAATGTCGCATTGCCCTGATAAAGGGGAGCCGCCTGGAAAGTTTTCATATTGAGACCACGGCCGGAGAAATCACACGGGGAAACATTTACAAAGGGGTGGTCACACGGGTGGAACCAAGCCTCCAGGCCGCCTTTGTTGACTACGGTGCAGAAAGGAATGGCTTCTTGCAGCAACACGAAATACACAGTGACTACTATTCTATCGAAGTGCCCCCGGCCGGCAAGAAGGGGACCTTTGGCATACGGGATCTTATCAAGCCCGGCCAGGAACTCCTGGTCCAAGTCACCAAGGAACCCATCCTGAACAAAGGGGCTATGCTTACCACCTTTATCTCTTTGCCTGGCCGCTATGTTGTCCTGATGCCCGGGGGGAAAACTTCCGGCGTTTCCAGGAAAATCGAAGATGAAGATGAACGCGGGCGCCTCAAGGGTATCATAGAGTCCCTGAAGGTCCCCAAAGATTTTGGTACGATTGTCAGGACTGTTGCTCAAAACCAGATAAAGCAAGAAATCTCCAAAGATGTCCGCTACCTGCTTCGTCTATGGAAAAACATAAAAAAGCGTGGTGTTAGCAGCCCTGCCCCGCGTCTCCTTTACAAGGAACTCCACGTTGCAATTCGCGCCATCCGGGATCATTTCACATCCGAGGTGAACGAAATCCTAATAGATAACAAGGAGATATTCCAGGATGTGAAGTATTTCATTCGCATTATATCTCCGCGGCATACAAGAATCGTTAAGGCCTATAGGGACCCGGAGCCGATCTTCACCAAGTATGAAATCGAGGATCAGATTGGCTCCATCTTTGCGAGCAGGATCTTCTTGAAATCAGGTGGTCACATCGTGATCAACCCCACAGAGGCCCTAGTCGCTATTGATGTCAATTCTGGTAAGGCGACACGTAAAGCCTCCATGGAAGAGACCGCATATGCGACTAACATGGAAGCAGCTACTGAAATTGCGCGTCAACTGCGCCTCAGGGACCTGGGTGGCCTTATCGTTATTGACTTTATTGATATGCGGGAGCGGAAACACAATCTGGCCGTAGAAAAGGCTATGAAGGAGCATGTCAAGCCGGACAAGGCGCGGATTAATATGGGCAAAATCTCGAAATTTGGCCTCATGGAGCTGGCCCGTCAAAGGATCGCTCCGTCCATAGAATACGGGAGCTTCATGCCGTGTCCTCATTGCCAGGGAAAAGGGCTGGTTCCGTCTGCCGAGAGGCTCGCGCTCGAATTTCTGAGAAGGCTCCGCTCTGAAACACTCAAAGATAACATCACACAGGTAAAAGGAATCGTACCCGGCAACGTGGGTTGCTACTTGCTGAACAAGAAACGAAAAGAACTCCTGGACGTGGAGATGAGACGAAACCTGACTATAACATTGGAGGAAGACCCCGCCATGCAACCCGGGGAAAGCCGTATTATTTGTGAATGATCATAATGATCATAATGTCTATCCACTGCCCCCCAAGATTCCTCTCCCAGTGTGTTGCTGGGAATGGTCCGGGCGGGGATAAACCCCGCCCCTACGAACCGCACCTTCCAATGTCTGTAGGGGCGGGCTTTATGCCCGCCCGAAAAGGTTGCTGGATGGGCATGAGTTGAGGAACTGAGCCATGACTTGGGACAAATTTGTTGATGTCTTACTAAATATCTTGCATACGCAAACCGGGCTTTTCAATCTGCATTACAAGCTCGTGATCATGTGGGGAATCGGCCTGTTTTTTATTTATCTGGCCGTAGCAAAAAAATACGAACCCTTGCTCTTGCTGCCCATCGGTTTTGGAATCTTCATTGTCAATTTTCCCCTCACCCCTCTCATGGGATTCGACGCCCATGGCAAACGGGAACTCTTCAATATATTCTATCATTACGGCGTGGAATGGGAGATTATCCCATGCCTCATATTTCTGGGCCTCGGGGCCATGACCGATTTCGGGCCACTCATTGCCAATCCCAAGACTCTGGTCATCGGGGCCGGTGCTCAACTCGGTGTCTTCGTGACATTTCTGGGGGTCCTCCTGTTTGGGTTTACCATGAAGGAGGCTGCATCAGTGGCGATAATCGGAGGGGCTGACGGACCCACAACCATCTATCTAACGGCCAAGCTCGCCCCCAATCTCCTTGGGGCCAATGCCCTTGCCGCTTACTCTTACATGGCCATGGTCCCCTTGATTCAGCCCCCGATCATGAGACTTCTAACGTCCGGGAAAGAGCGAAAGATCGTCATGAAACAGCTCAGGCCTGTGTCCACGCGTGAGAAGATACTCTTTCCCCTCATCGTAGCAGCGGTCATTGCGCTCCTGATCCCTGCTGTAACCCCTTTAATGGGGATGTTCATGCTGGGAAACTTTATGCGGGAGAGTGGCGTTGTAGACAGACTCGCCGGGTCGGCACAAGGCTCTCTTATGAATATCGTCACCATATTTCTGGGCATCTCCGTAGGCGCGACCATGCAGGCTGAGAAGTTTCTCACGGCCAAGCCGCTACTCATCTTTACCTTCGGACTCGTCGATTTCGCCATTTGTACTATGGGAGGCATCCTGACAGTAAAAATCATGAATCTTTTTCTTAAAGAAAAGATTAACCCCCTTATCGGCTCGGCAGGCGTTTCTGCGGTCCCCATGGCAGCACGCGTTTCTCAGACGGTAGGACAACAGGAGGATCCCAACAATTTTTTGCTTATGCACGCCATTGGGCCGAATCTGGCAGGTGTCATCGGCAGTGCGTCGGCAGCAGGCATGCTCATCGCCATGTTTGGCTAAATGAAAGTGCCTAAAGTGAGCTAAAGTGCCTAAAGTGTCTAAAGCCCGCTCTGCCCGCCCTGGCGCGACAGCTTTAGCATTGATGTGCCGTCCCTATCATCCCGGTCTGGGCCAGGGGCGCGACAGCCCGCCCTGGCGCGACAGAAGATGGAGAATGCCACAGAGTGAAAAACCCGGTCTGGGCCAGGGTCTGGGCCAGGGTTGTGGAACTTGCCTTCGGCAAGAACAATCATTCCGTTATTTGTAGAGTTCGTTCTTTTTCTGGCAGAAAATGAACAAGTGCAGAGTGATCTGGGGTATTGTGCTTATTTTAAATCAGTTGCGCCGGAGGCGCATTCCTTAACTTTAGGCACTTTAGCTCACTTTAGGCACTTTAGCTCACTTTAGGCACTTTAGTTCACTTTAGGCACTTCAAAACACTTTAGGCACTTGAACCTACTTTAGGCACTTATGACCGGGAAAGGATATTCCTAATGGGACCGGAAGCCGTTGATTGGGGCTATGCTATTTCTACGTTGCTCATACGCTTTGTCGGTATATTCGTTGTCCTTGGCATCCTCCAGGTGGTGATGCAGATCACGGGCAGGATTTTCGCCTACCTGGATGCCAAGAAGGATATGGAGAAGGGACTCACACAGGAAGAAGCCGCTGCCGTGGCCATGGCCCTCTATCTGTATGAAAAGACCGATTAGGGGTGCTCCATTGAGTCGTTGATTGAACGGACTTGCAAATCTGAGGTAGGTGATGTGAAATTCGAAATCCGACACGAAGTGAAGCTTGCGCTAAACACGAAATTCGAAACAAATTCGAATGACAAAAAACGAAATTCAAAACGATATGACCTGGAAGACCCTACGTTAGCATTTGCAAGAACGGTACTTTGTACATATTTAGAGCATTTGATATTTGAAATTCGGATTTGTTTCGTATTTCGACATTCGATATTCGGATTTAATAAGTTAAGCGTCAGCGTTAGGTGAAAGTGATAACTTCATTCTCCTATTTGATGAGAGTTCCTAAGCCTCCAATGCCTTGAGCCGGCCTCTGTCTATATCCACCCGACTCAACATGATCATCCCCACCGCAAAAAATAAGATCACTGAGACAATGGCGTTGCGTGGGTTTTCCGACAGGTCCGTGATCAGCCCGAAGATCAAGGGACCAAAGATAGAAGCAAACTTGGCGCTGACTGTGAAAAACCCGAAAAACTCTGCTGGCCTCGCCCTTGGAATCAACTGTGCGTAAAGGGATCGACTGACGGCCTGGCTTCCCCCCAGGACGAGACCTACCAGCCCACCGAGTATCCAGAATTCAAGGGCCGACTTCAGAAAGTAGGCGTATGTCACAATTCCAATCCACAGCAGCAATGCGATGATAATGGCGCCTTTGGACTGGATGTGCTCGGCCAGCTTTGCAAAGAGCAGCGCTCCGGGCAAGGCGATAATCTGGGTCAGGAGAAGTGCTCCGATGAGGGTCCCCGTATCAAGACCCAGGGCGGTCTTGCCAAAGATCGCCGCCATGGCAATCACAGTCTGAATGCCATCGTTGTAGACAAGGAAAGCAAGGAGAAACCACAACAGATCCTGATAGTGCCGGAAGGATCTGAGCGTCTTGAAAAAGCGACTAAAGCCGTACGTAAGATAAGAGAAATTTTCTGGTTTATTATGTAACCGCCTCACTTCGGGAACCCACAGAAAAAGCGGAATCGCAAAGAAGCCCCACCAAATCCCGACAGAGGCAAGGCTGATCCGAATGCTTACGGATTTGTCCGGTATTCCAAAACCCTCATGGTAAGTAATCATCAGCACGTGCAGGGCCAGCAGAAGGCCTCCGCCTATGTAGCCAAAGGCGTAACCCTTCCCGGAAACCCAATCCATCTTCTCTTCAGGGGCCACCTCGGGCAAGAAAGCGTTATAGAAGGTCATGCTCCCAGCAAATCCTATGTTGGCTGCCATAAAGAGGCCGAGGCAGAGCCAGTAGTCCCCGTCCCCGACAAAATATAAGAGTGACGTAAGCGCCGCACCGGTATAGGTAAAACCAAAGAGGAATCTCTTCTTGGAACATGAAAAATCAGCCAACCCCCCGAGGATCGGAGCAGCAAGTGCGGTCAAAAGGACTGAAAAAGAGATCCCGTATGCCCACAGTGAGCTTGCTGTGGTGCTGAAGTTCAATGAGCCCCACCGGACCGCGATACCTTCCTCAGACACCAGCGAGGCAAAATAGACCGGGAGAATGGCTGCCAGTACACTCGTGGCAAAGGCCGAATTGGCCCAGTCATACATGCACCAACCTATGATCGCCCGCTTTGTGGAATGATTATTTAACATTTATCATTTATGATTTATCATCCATCAATGATCAATGATCAATATTCAATATTCAATATTCGGCATCCTTCACAGGAGCCAAAAAGTAGTTTACACTTTTTTTCACCACCCCAGGTTTCAGGTTTCAGTGTTCAGGTTTCAGACCCGCCTGCCAACGCCTAGGTCACACCGAGGTTACAATGCCCGCATACACGGCAATGGCGTGCAGGTCTCGCGTTTGTCGCTCCTGACACCTGACACCTAAAAGTAGGAACAAAAGAACTTATCGCTTGGCGCCCGCATCCTTGATAAGTGGAAACCGAGGAATGAAGGATGCCCTTTCTTCAATCATCAATCGACAATCATCTATCATCGATCGCCAAGGCACGCTCGAGTGCCGTGGTTCTGTGATCCGAGGGGGTTTCGAGGCGGGCTGCCGCTGG
>JAUWXF010000019.1 GCA_030616475.1 Desulfobacterales bacterium | reverse complement strand
AGCGGACCCATGGAACCTCAAACTGAAACCTGCAAAACTAAGGAACAAGCGGGACGCCCTTTAGTTTTACAGTTTCTAAGTAATCCTTTTAGAGCCGGTTCATGATGGCAAAAAAGTCGAAGATAGATGAAGATTGTGAAGGGACCAATGGGGGATATTCCATTGCAAGGATGAATGAAAGCGGGCAGATCACCGCCACGGTCCGGGAGGGTTCCAGTTGCTGCGGAACGCCCGTAGCTTGACAAGAGAGGCTACGAGAGGTTCGAGGAAAACCTTGACAGCCGCGACGACATCCTCGAAGGCCCCCGGCGCGTTGGCGAGCTTGGCCTTCCTGATGAACCCCTGCCATTGAACCTTCTTGTCCCCATCCTTCCCGAACGAAGGATCGAAGACCGCGGGGTCCACAGTAATCGGCGTGTTTCGGTTCTCGAATGTTTTCTCAACCGCCTCGGCGAGCATTTCGCCCCTGAAGTCGAACGTGCGGGACAGCATCCAGATGTCGTAGAAGTCCTTCATCTGGCTGTTCAGAACGCCGAGCTTCACCATGGCCTGGAACTTCTCGGCGATAGTGCTCTCCATGGTATAGCCCTTCAGTTCAGGCGCTGGAAAGTCAAGAAGCGCAGGATACGCGACCTTGCTGGGGACCGGAACAATCACATCCCCGAATCCGATATCGATCTGCAGAGAGACTCGTGCGTTGCCAAGGCCGCCCTGGACACGGACACGCACGCCTTCGTATTCGGCATCCTCCGTGATCCTGCCTGCCGTCACCATCTTAGGATTGAAGTACATGCCGTCCGCCTTGACATCCATCCTGCAGGCGTCCTTCATGGCGGCGACGATTACTTCGAGGCTGTTGTCGATTCTCCCCAGAAGATCGATGTCCATGGTAGGCCGTGACGCGGGTCCGCTCCACGCAGAGAACATCAAGGCCCCTTTGAGGATGAACCTGTCTGCGTGGGGACTCTTGGAGAGCCGGTAGATGAACCGCTCGTTGGCGAAGTGCTGCAAAAGCTCGTTGAAGGGACGCGAGGATTGCTTGGCCTTGTTGAGAAGACGTTGATGCACCGACGCGGCAATGTTCTTGATGCTTTTGGCCATTACAGGATTGCCTCAAGGTAGGGCCGAATGATCTTTCCCACCCGGCAGATCGCAGCATAACGCATGAGCTCGTCCACGTTGACGCTTCTCCGTTCGCGGTAAAATCGAACGGCTTCCACGGCCGTGTCCAGACCGACCCTGTTGCGGAACTTGAAGCAGTCGGCGAGCGTCTTCTCCGGGCTGTAGATCCGCACGCTTACGCCGTCGAGTTCATGGGCCTCCACTCCCTTCGTAAACGCCTCGCCAGTGAACCGGTAGGTCTTGATCGGCGGGTGGTCCAGACGGGGTTCCTCTGCGCCGCGCGGCAGTGCCACGTGGACCTCGTGGGGTATCTGGGTGGTGAGCTCGTGAAACGCCAGCGCAGAGATCAGGCAGATCACTCCGCCGGGAATTCGGGTTGCGATGGTCACGAGGTCGGGGTTCCCCAGCGGCTCGCTGCCAGCAGGGCGATACACACCGCGGCTGACCACCTCCAGCGTCCCGGCATCACGCATAGCGTAAAGCGTACTCGGGTGGATGCCCGCACGGAGGGCCTGCCCCGTTCTGAGCATGCCACCATACTTTTTGAAAATGGTGATGGCTCTGTCGAATCGGGAGGTCTGGTTATCGTCGCTTCGGGATTTCATGATATATATACCTACACTTTTTATTTTATGTTGGTATTTTTATCAATTTTGGCTATTTTGTCAAGTCGCATCGATAGTGTCGCCAAAGCTTCATCCTTTTAAGTCTCCGGGGTCACATCTTCATTTGTCATTTAGGGTGCCGACAATCCTTTGGGAGGAAGTTTGGGGACATCTTTGGTTTTACAGTTTCCAAGTAATCCTTTTAGAGCCGGTTCATGATGGCAGGAAAGTGGAGGATGGAGGAATTGAGCATTGTAGCGGACCAATGGAACCTCAAACTGAGACCTGCAAAACTGAAGGACATTGGACTTTTTATGATCATAATGATATCTTTTTAAAAAAAAGAGGGGGCGGAGGGAGCGCGTCTTAAATCTTAAGTATTCTGCGACATGCCTTGTCCGCGCTTTCCGTGGCGAACTGGTCCCCAAGACACCAAAGATGAACCCGCCTCAGTATTGCTGGAACGCATCCAGGCAGAACATGAGAAGCAGGCCTAGTTAAAGCAAAAGACCCTGGAAGCCGGTCAATGTTGTTTACTGTAAACTTTTGGAAGGAAGAGGGAAACTTAGGGGACGTAGTTGACTAGGAAACTTAGGGGACGTAGTTGACTATGTTGAATTACGGGATTAGCAGAATTAGCTCATAGCTCACAGCTCTAAGCTCATAGTTTGGTGGTTAGTTGGTTGGTTGCAGGGGAAACTTAGGGGACATTCTATAGTCCTCCTGTCAAGCAGAAAGTTACAAATGAAAATCATTTATGTTGTCGATCTACATGGTATTGAAGGTTTATATTCTCAACTGTTTCGACTCGCCGTCAATTGGAGGGTAGACGCAATAATCATTGGTGGGGACCTGCTGCCTAAGCATGGGTCTTTTGGGACTTCTGTAGAGGACCAACGAGATTTTATCATCCGCTTTATGAAACCAAAGCTGGAGGAAATTCACGCCGAACTGCCAGGGTTGGAAGTCTATGCTATGATGGGAAACGACGATTGGATTATCAATATGCCATATCTTGAGGAGCTACAAAGCCACGGGTTGGTAAGGCTTCTCCATAACAAAAAATACCGGCTGGCAAACGGGTTTGAAATAATCGGATACGGCAATGTTCCGCCCACCCCGTTCAGCATTAAAGATAGCGAGCGTCTGGACACTGCCGACGCCCCAATAGAACCTCAACATTTTGCTGTTTGTATCAGTACGGACAAAGGGATAAGACAGATCGATGCTGTTACGCATTTCAGTCGCCATAATACAATGGAAAAAGAACTGGCCAAACTTCCGGTCCCCAAATCGTATCAGAAAACAGTCTATGTGATGCATGCACCGCCGTTTCGAACCAATTTAGACGTGTTGTATGACGGCCGCTCGGTTGGAAGCCGCGCCATCCGGCAATTCATCGAAGAAAACCAGCCTTACCTCACATTGCATGGCCATATACATGAAGCCCCCTCACGTTCGGGAAGTTACCGGGACAAAATTGGTAATACCGTATGCATTAATCCCGGCCAGACGACCAGGGACCTTCACGCTGTCGTGTTTGAGCTGGAAGATGTGTTGAACACAATGAACCTTAACCATACCATCTTTGGATAATTTGATTGCGTGAAGTTTGGGGGCGCCCTTTAGTTTTCCAGTTTCTAAGTAATCCTTTTAGAGCCGGTTCATGATGGCAAGAAAGTGGAGGATGGAGGAATTGAGCGTTGCAGCGGACCCATGGAACCTCAAACTGAAACCTGCAAAACTATAGGATGTCCCATTACGTCTACGTCCCATTACGTCCAAGGGAGGGAACAATGATTGCTGCGTTAGAAGAATTTCTGTTCGACAAGTTTAATCAGATGCCGTTGGCCGTCAATTCAGCAAAAGACCCCTATTGATCAGAGACCCATATTCAAGCGATAGGAGGCGGGCGGTAGGGATAGCGCCTATTACGCGAGGGGGACGACCTTAAATTATTCAATAGATAGTGATCAGGGGGCCAAGAAAACAGGGAAGCAAGGGGGACGTCCGGGAAAAAGAAGCAAAGGGTCACATCTTGAATTTTAAAGAGAGACGAGAGGGTCACATCTTAAATATTAAGTATTCGAGTAAGGCCGAGATGTTGTTTGACCCCAGTTAAATAAAAGCAAACATGATTTCACAGGGCAGGCTATGTTGAATAACTCTGATGCGAAAGTTTGAATGAAGTGTCCATGGGCGGTAGATTTGGAAAATATGGGGATGCCAAGCGCAAGGCGCAGATCCGCAAAAACCGCCTCAGGCCACCTGCCCTTCAGCAACGAGAGAAGAACAAGCCCGTAAGTGGGTCTAACAGGAGTAGCGCGTGAGGTCCTGTCCGTCGAAAAAGCTCATGACACCAAACTGGAAACCCCGAAGAGGTGGAAGGAATATGGATAAGATAGTAGAATAGGATTCATCATAAGGGGTCATCATACCGGTTTTGTAGGAAAAACCTTTTGGTGATGTTTTTGAATCTATTATGTTCAGAATACTGGACAGATGGATGAAGCCGTTAGGATTCTTTACGGCTCTGATTGTCATTCTCACCATGGTCACGCTAGGATACGCACAAGAAAAGAGATGGACTGACGAAGCGGAGCTTTCCTTTGTCGATACGGGGGGAAATACCGAGATCAGGACCTTGTCGGCCCAAAATCTTTTGAAGTACAAGTTCACCGAGAAGTTGCAGGAAGCTTGGAAAATCGGGGCCCTGTATGGGGAAAGCGACGGTGAAAAGAATGCAGAGAGCTACTTCACTGAACTACGAACGGACTATCTATTCACGGAGCGGTTTTACTCTTTTGCCCTCGGAGGGTTCCTGCGGGACGAGTTTGCAGGTATTGACTCGCGGTATTACGTGGGTCCTGGCATAGGGTACAAATTCCTCATAGGGCCCAAGCATCACTTGGTGGGTGAGGCAGGCGTAAACTGGGTGAAAGAGGAATACACAGATCACACAGACGAAGCGTACGTCCAAGGACGTGCGTTTGCTCAATATGAGTATGCCTTCACAGACAAGAACAGGTTTTCGCAGTCTCTGGAGTACCTGTACGATTTCGAGGATAGCGACAACTACAATCTGAATTCAGAAACCGCCCTGATATCAGCCTTAAGCGACTATCTCTCGCTAAAGGCAAGCTACGTGGTCAAGTATGATAATGAACCTGTTCCAGAAACGCTGGAAGACACCGACACCATCCTGGGGATAACACTGATCGTAAGTTTTTAGTTTCATTTACGTTGGATACCCGGCTAAACGTTACGGGAACCCTTTTGAGATCGTGCGACTTGGATGAAGGTCAGCCGGGGTTCCACATATGCAAGAAAGGAGGTGGCACATGCATATGAAAACAAGCCGTATTCTCTGGGGCCTTTTTCTGCTAGTGGTTACTATATGGTTGAATGCTCCTTCTAATGCCCTGGGCCAAACTCAAAAACAGGCAGGAGGGATCAACGCTAGCAGTCAAGCCCCGTCTGTACCTGAAAAAGGGAGAGCCATCACCGAAAAGACAAGAATCGATCAAACCGGAGAGAATATTAGTGCAGGCATCGATCGATTCACTGAAAAAGCTTCCTCACACATGGGAAGCTGGATCAATACAAGAGCTTTTTCAGGGATCACATGGCTGAAGCTCAGTTTTTGCTTGTTCTTGGTCTTCGTAGTGGTGCTGGTTGAACGTGTTTTGCGATGGGTGATCCGAGCACGCCTACGGCCCATCCCTCCTGAAGAGGCCGTTGTGCCATTGAGGAATCTTCTTCTAACAGCCAGCTCAAAGCCTCTTTCCCTTTTTGTTTGGGTTTACGGAATCTATTGGGCTTTGTCACCGCTGTTCATCCATTTCCAAACTCCAGAGGGCACTAATCTAGTTTACCTGGTGGCACGAAAAGCCGCCAATGTCGCCGGAGCCTTCGCTATTCTTTGGTTCATCTACCGTTTGGTTGACATCGTCGACGTTCGACTCAGAAGATGGGCAGCTTCCACCGAAAGCACCATCGATGATGTCCTTGCTCCACTCGTGGGGAAAACGCTTCGAATATTCATTGTTGCGATTGGTGGTGTAATTATTATTCAAAACCTTACAGGAGTTAAGATTGGTCCCCTGCTTGCCTCCCTGGGAATAGGCGGTTTGGCAGTAGCCCTGGCGGCCAGAGAGTCTATTGCCAACTTCTTTGGGACTCTTACCATCCTCTTCGACAAGCCCTTTCAGGTGGGTGAAAGAATTGTGGTCGATAACTATGATGGTGTTGTCGAATCGGTTGGATTTAGAAGCTCCCGCATCCGGGCCCTAAATGGCCACCTGGTTTCCATTCCGAATGAAAAGATCGCCAATTCTGCATTGGAAAACATTGGGCGAAGACCTTACATCCGGTGGCTCACGAACATAGGGATTACCTACGATACACCGCCCGAGAAAGCGGAAAAGGCCGTTCAAATTATTCAGGAAATCCTGGAGAATCATGAGGGAATGAAAGAGGATTTTCCTTCGCGGGTCTTTTTCAACGGCTTCAATGATTGGAGCCTCAATATTTTGGTAATTGCTTGGTACCACCCACCCAACTACTGGGACTACCAAGGCTGGCTCCAAAAAACATGTCTTGAAATCATGCGCAGGTTCAAGGTAGAAGACATCGAGTTTGCCTTCCCAACCCGGACCATCTACATAGCTAACGATGACAAACGCCAACTTAAACTGCAGGTATTACGAGAGGAGGGTCTTTTGTAGGATGAGGTGGGGACGTTGTTGACTTTGTTGAATAACTATGGGGTTGGTGTAGGGGAGACAAAGGGGTCGGAGACAAAGGGGTCAGAGTACCAAGAAGAAGTCAAGCAGAAAAATCAGCTTCTTTTGAGACAACACTCCCCCTGTGCCGGTTGAGTCCGGTTTTTTTCGAGCATTATGGAGACCGGACTCAACGATCACGATCTTGGGCTCTCAAGGTTCGGCGTAGCCGGTGGCCAACCCTGCCCATAGTGCCCGACTTTGGCAGCCTGGTGTGACAAGATCTCTGGGATTGTTCCAGGATCAGAGTACCTTAGAGCCATAATTTAGTTCGGGCGGACAGGGTAAGGCATTCTGACCCGAGTCGTCGATGACATCCATCTATGTGTGGAGCACCGCGACACCCTCAACATAGCCATCCTGTCCGCCGTAGCCTCGAAAACCTGTAACCGCAAAGGTTAAGTCCAGCTTAAGTTTGGACTTAGACTTTGAGTTTTATCTCATAGAGATCCTGAATCATATTTCGCCATTGGCCCAAAGGCCGATCTTTTACAAAGGCGGCTTCGAGTGCGCCGAGTTTCTGCCATTTGTCCCGTAGGTAAGGCCAAGTCATTAAGTAGTAACCGGCCCGCTCTTGTAGTTTGACTCTTGGTTGTCGCAGGTGTCGGGGAAGATAGGTTTGTGACGTTCGCATCAAGCACATGGCCATACGCAGATACCGACGCGCAATACCAAAGTCAGCATGTTGTCCTGCTGCATCACGACGTTTGTAGTCGAGCATCAAATCCTCGGGTCCATGTAAACCCAAGTGTGAAGCCGACTGAACCACATAGTCTTTGAGAATACGATTGCAGCGCTTTGCAACTGGCCTGGTATAGGTTTCGCCTTCAGGGCCACCGCTTTGTTTGACCCGAGGGATAATTCCAGAATATGAAACCAAATTGTTTAATGGCTTCTGATCATATGGGTTCCCGACTTCTGCGGTTACTCCGGCAGCCAGAACAATACCAATGCCCCGGACGCTTGTCAGAAATGCGCCTTGTGTTTGCGCCAACCAAAAGGCAATTTCCTTTTCCGACTGCTCAACATTTTCTTGAAGACACCGGTAATGTTTGACGTGTTGAGCCAGCGAAAGCTGCAGAGTACCGACATACTCGTCGGCAGTATTGAGGACCCGTGCAGCATATTCCTGCAGCTTACTAGCGGCGCTTTCTGGCTTCTGAGTGCCAAGCCGTCTGAGGGCTTCTAAAAAAACAAGGGGGTCGCGTCTACACTCTTGACAAAAAAACAACTGTTAAAGAAGATGGGGGAAGCCCGGGACGTCCGTGACTTTTTGACATTCGGCATTGTAAGTATGTCGAACAAGTTTGAAGAATGACTAAAGTCCATCTTTTGGGGAGGAGATTTTCTTATGACATTTACGGAACTTCCAGTTGAAAGGGCTAATCAACTTATTAACCATGGTCCAACCGTCCTTGTAACCTCAAAATATCAAGAAAAGGCGAACATTATGACCGCTGCCTGGTGCATGCCGGCAAGTCACAAGCCTCCTATGGTCGCCGTGTCCATTGGGCTGAAGCGATTCTCCCATGAGTTGATTCTCCAAGGCAAGGAATTTGCGATAAATGTCCCCAATAGTAAACTACTCAAAGAGATGTGGTGTTGTGGGACAAAGTCCGGAAGAACGAAGGACAAATTCGCCCTGTGCGGCCTTACCCCTGTTGTCGGCAAGCACATTGAGGCACCACTGATCGGCGAATGTCTCGGTGCAATTGAGTGCAGGTTGGAGTCTAATCCGATTGCCGGAGACCACAGCATCATGGTGGGGGAGGTGCTTGCGGTATGGGCTAAGCCGGGGGTTTTTGAGGAACGGCTCAGAGTTGAAAAAGAGGAGGCTCAAACGCTGCATCACCTGGGAGGCAAGGACTTCTGCGTGCCAGGAAAAATCGTCACGATTTAGGGGGGAGTGGAACGTGAGGTCACGGGGTCTACGTTCTTGACAGAAACGGGGAGGAGGAACACAGGATGTCCCTCCTCTTCGTTCCTCTTCCTGGGGACTGAAGCTGGCCTGGTGGAGACTCTTTTAGAGGAACATCAAGCTGTGGAAGTTTGGGGACATCTTTAGTTTTCCAGTTTCTAAGTAATCCTGTAAGAGCCGGTTCATGACGGCAAAAAAAGTAGAAGGAGCAATTGAGCGTTGTAGCGGCCCCATGGAACCTCAAACTGAAACCAGCAAAGCTAAATGGCGACCCCTTGGACATTAGTTCATTCGGCCATTTAGATGGTACATGTGGGTGGCAGGCCATCTCATCTAGATGACATTGAAAAGAAAAGGTTATAATTCGTGCTCAACAAGGTCTTAGAATGGCATTTTTCGGGCTGAAATTATCATCCTAGGAATAGGGGGTATGCTCATTATCTGCCGACGAAACAAAACAGGATATTTTTATACGCAACGCCGGGGCAGGCATTGCCGGCCTGGTTTAAAGGGGAGCGTCTTGGTGTCGATATCATTATGACGCGGACCAATCTATTCCCGGTGAAGAGTCAACGCGGCTTTTCAGAGTTCAGAGAGAAGGGGTTTTCTATAAGGATATCGTCGCCTGAAAGAGCCGCCATGGAAATGCTGCATCTTGTCCCTGGAAGAATCGGCTTTGAGGAAGCTGCTCTGATCTTGGAAAATCTTGTCAGTCTGCGGTCAGAAACGGTTCAGAGTCTGCTCGCAACGTGTCGGTCCGTCAAGGTCAAGAGGCTCTTCATGTATATGGCGGAAAAGCACGAGCATCCGTGGGTATCGCAGCTTGATCTGGCGAGAATCGATTTCGGAGAAGGAAAGCGAATGATTGTGCCGAACGGGAGGTTCGACAGAAAATATCATATCACTGTCCCGAGAAGTCATGAAGAGGTTGCCGGATGAAGGACACAGTGTTTTTCAGGCAGGCAGAATTGCTTATCAGGAGGGGACTGGTCGGGGACGTTCTTAAGTTTTAAAGTTAAGGTTGCTCAATCAGGAAACAGAAGGAATGAACTTCAAATGTAAAGTATGTCCCCTAGCTACCAATAGCCGAAATAAATTACTAGCCTTGAGTTCAAAGATGGCAGGTGACTTCAGTGCCAAAGGATAGGAATAATGCGCCCCCGTAGCACTCACAAATGGACCTTCCGCGCCCGCTTTAGGCGACACGCCTTCGGTTGGCGTTCGCAGCCGGCCATAAAGCGAATCAAGGAGGCTGTGTCCGAAATCAAGAAGGTGGCGCGTAAAGAGCCGATTCTGGGCGCTGAAGGCGCGGTGTTATTGCTGGAAAAACTGTCGCCGGCACTTGAGCATGTGGACAGTTCCTCTGGCGCCATCGGCACGGCGGTCAATAACGCCATCGATGCAATGGTGCCTGTCATCGCCAAAGCACCGGCTGATGATGATTTGCGCGGCAAATGGCTGGAGCGCCTTTGGGACGCTGTTCAAGAGGACGAGATGCCCTACATTGAGAATCTTACCGATTACTGGGGAGATCTCTGCGTGACACCTGAGTGTGCCTCGCGATGGGCAGACCAATTTGTCGGCACCTTACGGATGGCGTGGAGTCCAGATCCAGAGCTTCACGGCTATTTCAAGGGCACAACAGCCTGCTTGAGCGCTTTGCTCAGGGCTGAGCGGAATGACGAAATCCTCGAGTTGATAGATCTCGCGCCTTACAAATCCTGGCACTATCGAGAGTGGGGAGTGAAAGCACTGGCTGCCGTGGGCAAGAAAGCCGAAGCTATTCGTTATGCCGAAGACTCCCGTGGTCTTAACGATAGCTCCATTGCTATCGCCCTCGCCTGCGAAGAAATCCTGCTGTCAAGCGGCATGGTCGAAGAAGCCTACAGCCGCTACGCTATCGAGGCCAATCAGAAGACGACCTATCTTGCGACGTTTCGCACCATCGCCAAGAAATACCCACACAAGGAGGCGAGCGATATCCTGCGTGATCTCGTAGCCGGTACTCCAGGGGAGGAAGGCAAGTGGTTTGCCGCGGCCAAGTCTGTGGAGCTCTACAGCCAGGCTATCGAACTCGCCAACCGGACACCCTGCGACCCCAAAACTCTCACCCGGGCTGCACGGGACATGGCGGCAAGAGAGCCTCGATTTGCCATCGAGGCTGGCATGGCAGCGCTTAGGTGGCTGGTTGAAGGTTACGGATACGAGGTCACCGGCATGGACGTGTGGTCGGCTTACAACCACACCATGAAAGCTGCTGAAAATGCTGGGCGCAAGACCGAAACCTTTGAGCGCATCCGCAAACTGGTTGCGGGTGAGGTCTTCGAGGGGCGGTTTCTCACCAAGGTCCTCGGTCAAGAACTTGGCCTGAATCAACAAAGCAGGCAGCTATGACAGAACGGACTGTAGGAAAGTTTGGAAAGCTTGGGGACGAACGTGACCTGTTAGGCCCCGGGCACGCTTTGTTTGCCACCCGACTCGGACCTCTCGATGTGCTGGGAGTTATCGAGCAGGGCCGAGGCTACGATGAGTTGATGGCAGACGCAGAAGAAATCGATTTCCGCGGACACAGAATTCGGATTCTGAAACTCGAGACCCTGGTTGCGCTGAAACGACTCTCCAAGGACCCCAGAGATCGACATCTTTTGCCTATTCTTGAAGACGTCTTAAGGCAATTGCATGGCGCTGCCGAGAGGGATGATAATCATGGAGACAAAACTCAATCGAGTGATCCAAGAAATCCGTAGTAACAAGTCACTTCTAGTTGGGGATATAGGCTGCGGCCGGCCTAGCGGTTGCCGATATAAACTTATACTTATGTACGTTATCCCGTCCTACTTCAAATTTTGACGACGCGGGTTAGCGGTCGGCCCCATTTGCCTTGTTAGCCCAAGAATCACAAATATCCACACTATACGACGACTCCTCTGCAAAAAGTCCCCAGAAGCCTGCCTTAAGCCTATTCCCGTCCAGCTGGTTTCTGCCTTTTTTTCTTTGATGCAAGCCATCCTTCACATGTATAAAGTCTACTCTGAATGGAAGAGCTATTAAGCAAGCAAGAGCAGGTATTGAAGTTCCTCGTCGATTTCAATGCAAAGCACGGGTTTCCGCCGACCATAAGAGAGCTTAATGGTTCAACATATGGGATAAGTTTTGGCGATCCTGTGCCTCGATCTGAACGCTATGAGTCTTGCTGCTTGCGTTTTTGGATTGGATTAGGCATAAGTTTCACGTTCGAAGGACTTCTTATCGCACAATCATACAAGAGAGAGGAGTTGTCTCGCAATGGAACGGTTAATGGAAACGATCGGTTACATCAATGGCTTTCTGTGGGGGGCCTGGACGCTTTATATTCTGCTCGGGGCGGGCATACTTTTTACGGTGTGGGCCAAGTTCTCACAGTTCAAAGTCCTCACCCATGGGGTTGCCGTCACCCGCGGCATATATGACGATCCTGATGATCCGGGCGCCATCAACCATTTCCAGGCTCTTTCGGCCGCCCTGTCCGCCACCATTGGCTTGGGCAACATCGGCGGTGTAGCCGTAGCAATAGCTCTAGGGGGTCCCGGTGCGCTGTTCTGGATGTGGATTGTTGGTTTTCTCGGTATGGCGCTCAAATCCGTGGAGATCACCCTGGCCATGTTATACCGTAATACCGATGACCCGGATGATCCGCACGGCGGGGCTATGTGGGTCATTGACAAGACCCTCGGAGCCAAAGGCGGATTCAGTTCGGTGGTAGCGAAAACCATCGGGGTCATTTTCTGTATCACACTGCTGATCATGACCATGGCGGGGGGTAATATGTTCCAGACCTGGAATGTGGCTGACTTGACGTTCAATTATTTCGGGGTTCCGAAAATAGCAACCGGCGTTGTTCTAGCCATTCTGGTCGGCTTGGTAATCGTCGGAGGGATCAAACGGATTGGCCAGGTGGCCGCCAGGCTTGTTCCTGTCATGTGTATTCTTTATCTGCTTTCCGGATTGGCAGTTTTGGCTTTGAACGTGCAGGAAATTCCAGCCATGTTAGCGCTGATTTTCAAGTGTGCCTTAGGGAAGACGGAGGCTGCGGGCGCCTTTCTGGGTGGAACATTCGGATTTGTTTTCGCCCAGGGCATGAAACGGGCGTTATTCTCAAACGAAGCGGGCCTGGGTTCCGCGCCCATAGCGCATGCCGCGGCGAAAACAAATGAACCGGCTCGGGAAGGAATCGTAGGCGGAATGGGCCCGTTTATTGACACGCTTTGCATATGCACCCTGACTGCTTTGGTCATCATTTCCACTGGCACATGGAACCGTGGACCAGCCGGGGAGATGGCCGGTGAAGTTGAGCTTGTGGAAAAGGACGGCAAGGTCGCGCTGGTCGCGCCGGACCAAGTGAGCGCCTTGCCCGAACTCCCGGTAGGCGAAAGCTGGAAAGTTAACACACAGGTATTTTTCCTGCTGAGCAAACCCGCTGATCAAGAAGGGCAATGGAAACGTATCAGGATATACGGAACCATTCAGGGCGATGATCTTGGAAGACCCCAAACGATAGAATGGGAAGAAATACCTGTCGGCGCCCGGTGGGTCCTTGACACAGAGGGCCAACCCGTTAAAGGCGTCTTTCGCAACTTTGCTGGCGCCACCCTCACGGGTCATGCCTTTGACCGCGCCTTCCCCGGACTTGGCAAGTGGCTGGTTACGCTTGCCGCGTGGTTGTTTGCCGTCTCGACAATGATCTCGTGGAGTTACTATGGTGAGCAGGGCATGGTATACATGTTTGGCAAAAGATCTGTTTTGCCTTACAAACTTCTATTCCTTCTTCTGGCTGTGGTGGGCGCTTTTCTAGTGAAAAACAATACCGAACTGGGCGCCCTGGCCGATTTTGGCACGGGGTGGATGTTATGGGCCAACATGCTGATCGTGCTCACGATGGGACACCTGGCCGTGAAAGCTCTGGACAATTATTTTAAACGTCTCAAAGCCGGAACATTTCATCCCCACAGCCGGCCTCCAATCGTGGATGTAGTGGCCGGCAAGGAAACAACAGGAAACAACAGGGACGTTCATAACTAAATAAGTAACTTGACATAGTGGAGGCTTGGTGGTATATGCCAGTTCATGCCAAGACTAGCGCGACTGGATGCACCTGGGGTATTACATCACGTTATTATCCGCGGGATAGGGCGTCGCAAGATATTTTTGAACAAAGCGGACCTTGAGGATTTTGTTGACCGCTTGAACAGTATTTTGCCTGAAGCCAAGACGGCTTGTTATGCATGGGCATTGATGTCAAATCATGCCCATTTTTTGTTTAGGACAGGAGCCGTAGGGCTATCGACGGTAATGAGGCGTTTGCTGACCGGCTATGCAGTGAGTTTTAACCGTAGGCACAAGCGTTACGGTCATCTTTTCCAGAACCGATACAAGTCGATTATCTGCCAGGAAGACGTTTATTTGAAGGAACTGGTTCGTTATATTCACCTGAACCCTGTAAGAGCGAAGTTGGTTTCTGGAATTGGCCAGCTCAACCGATACAAATACTCTGGTCATAGTGTATTGATGAGCAAGAGGAAATGTGAGTGGCAGGACACAGACTATGTGCTGTCGTATTTTGGCAAAAGAATCGGTGACGCCAGGAGGCGTTACCTTTCATATGTGAGGGCTGGTATTGATGAAGGTCGTCGTCCGGAGCTTGTTGGCGGTGGGTTGATCAGGAGTGTTGGGGGTTGGTTAGAGGCAAAGAAGCAGCGGTTGAAAGGTAAGGATAGAGTCAGAGGAGACGAGCGTATACTGGGTGATAGTGATTTTGTTTTGGAGATACTTGCGGAGGCTGATGAAAAGTTGGATCGGTATTATGAGCTGAAGAGTTTGGGGTACGATCTCAAAAGGGCTGAACAAAAAGTCTGTGAGATATACGATATAGAGCCGGAAGATATCTATTTAAAGAGTCGGGAAAAGATTCGAGTTGAAGCCAGGAGTTTATTTTGCTACTGGGCTGTCAGAGAGTTAGGATATGGGTTGTCGGAACTGGGCAGACGGCTTAGTATGAGCCAGCCTGGTGTTGGGTATGCGGTAAGTCGGGGAGAACGGATAGCTAAACACAATAAATATCAACTGCTTGGCTGAGCTACTTATTTATTTATGAACGTCCCCATTGACCACAAAACAAAAGGGTCTCAAATTCTGCTAACCATTGCGGCCTTTGTCATTGTGGTAGCAGGCATGAGTGCAGCTAAAGTCATTCTTGTCCCGTTCCTCTTGGCTGCATTTATCGCTATTATCAGTGCACCACCGTTGTTTTGGTTGCAGCGCAAGGGCTTGTCCACATGGCTTGCCCTTCTAGTCGTAATCCTTGGAGTTCTCTTTATTGGATTATTGATGGCAGGTCTGGTTGGATCGTCGGTAAAGGATTTTTCGAGTGACCTTCCGGTCTATGAGGCGAAACTTAGACAACAAACCACTTTAGTAGTGGGCTGGCTTGAGAAGCTTGGTGTCGATATTTCCGGCCTTGCAGTGACAGAAATATTTGACCCGGGGGCAGCCATGAAACTTGTTGCCACTTTGCTTAACGGCCTGGGCAACGTTCTTACTAACGGTTTTCTAATTCTGATGACCGTGATTTTCATACTGCTAGAAGCTTCAAGCTTTCCCGCAAAGTTGCGCACCGTATTGGGTGGCCCCGAGTCCTCGCTGGTTCATTTCGATAAGTTTATCAGCAATGTTAAGCACTATATGGCTATCAAGACATTGGTCAGTCTTGCCAGTGGTATCCTGGTCGCCATCTGGCTCATCGTCATCGGTGTTGATTATCCATTGCTTTGGGGCCTTTTGGCGTTTGCATTTAACTATATTCCAAATATCGGTTCGATTATCGCGGCGGTGCCGGCAGTGCTTCTCGCAATTATCCAGCTAGGTTTTATTAGGGCTGCTATAGCCGCAGCTGGATATGTCGTGATAAATCTGTTGATGGGTAACGTGGTCGAGCCGCGTTTTATGGGCCGCGGCTTGGGTCTTTCAACACTGGTAGTGTTTCTTTCTCTTCTATTCTGGGGATGGGTCTTGGGTCCGGTCGGCATGCTGTTGTCCGTACCTTTAACAATTACCGCAAAGATGGCGCTGGACAGCAGAGATGACACACGCTGGATGGCGGTGTTACTTGGACCGGAAATTATCTCTAAATCAAATATTGAAGCAACTGATGAACCTCCTTCCCAAAGTGAAAGAAAAAGCAGGGACGTCCAGAAAGCGCCGGGATAAACCGGCATAGGAGAGAGGGGGGGACGCTCTTTAGTTTTATGGTGATCTCTGTATCGGAGGAGAATGTGAAAGGGACATTTGGCCCTACACAAGGGCACGTGTATATAAAGACCGGGACTCTCGACATTACTCATTGTCAGTTCTTAACACAGCCACAAAAGCGCTCTGGGGGATCATGACGGAACCAACCATCTTCATTCGTTTCTTGCCCTTCTTCTGCTTTTCCAAAAGCTTTCGCTTGCGGGTGATGTCGCCTCCGTAGCACTTGGCGGTGACATCCTTGCGAAAGCCCGGGATGGTGGAACGCGA
The DNA here is from genome assembly GCA_030616475.1 of Desulfobacterales bacterium. Lineage (GTDB taxonomy): Bacteria > Desulfobacterota > Desulfobacteria > Desulfobacterales. The sequence continues at coordinate 20,802 of JAUWXF010000019.1, read as the reverse complement.
GATTATTTTTCCCCCAACCGCACCCTGGATGGCAATCTTGAATTGATGTCTGGGAATTTCTTCCTTCAGCCGGTCGCATACCCTAACTCCCCACTCCCTTGCTCGATCGCGATGGACAATGAGTGATAAAGCATCAACCCTCTCGCCATTTACCAGGATATCCAGCTTGGCCAGATGACTCTTCCGATAATCAATAAGGTCGTAGTCAAAGGAACCGTATCCCTGGGTGATGGTTTTCATCTTGTCATAGAAGTCAAAGATCACCTCGGCAAGCGGCATGTCAAAGGTGATTTCGATCCTTCCCGGCGTGGGATAGCCGGTGCGCGGATTAACGCCGCGGCGTGCCAGGCAAAGTTTCATAACTGCTCCCATATAGCGTTCCGGCATGAAGATGCTCGCCTTGATGAAAGGCTCGGATGCACTGTTGATCTCGGCTGGATCCGGATAATACTGCGGATTATCAACAGTCACAGTATTGCCGTTGTTTAATGTAAACCGGTACCGGACGCTGGGTGCGGTCATGATAATAGACTGATCGTACTCTCGCTCAAGTCGTTGCTGGAATATCTCCAAATGCAGCAATCCAAGAAAGCCGCAACGGAACCCCTGGCCGAAGGACGCGGAAGAATCTTTTTGATAGACCAGAGCGGCATCATTGAGTTTGTATTTTTCAAGTGCTTCCACAAGGGATGGATAATCCTCAGAAGAGACGGGGTATATGGAGGAAAAGACCACAGGCTTTGCTTCCTTGAATCCGGGAAGAGGAGCGGGGGCCGGATCGGAATCAAGCGTGATGGTATCCCCTATCCGAGTGTCGCTTACGGTCTTTATTCCTGAAATTATATAGCCGACCGATGCTGTGGGAAGCTCTTTTCTCGGCTCCCGGTTCAGCCTAAAGATGCCCACCTCTTCAACTTTGTAAGTGGCGTTGTTCGACATCAACCGGATAATGTCTCCTGGCCGTACCGATCCATCAAAAATGCGACAGCTAATGATGGTTCCCCGAAAAGGGTCATAGTTGGCGTCAAATATCAGTGCTGTAAGCGGGTTATGGGTATCAGCCGTGGGAGCTGGAATCCGTTCTACTATTGCTTCAAGAATCGCTTCAATCCCTATCCCTTCTTTAGCGGAACACAAGATGGCTGCTTCCGAATCAAGCCCCAGCTCGTTTTCAATCTGTTCCTTGACCAGATCTATATCAGCTGAAGGAAGATCGATCTTGTTGATTACCGGGACAATCGCCAGATCGTGCTCCATCGCCATATAGAGGTTGGCCAGCGTCTGAGCCTGCACCCCCTGGGAGGCGTCCACAAGGAGGAGCACTCCCTCGCATGAGGCCAGAGCGCGGGAGACCTCATAAGAAAAATCGACGTGCCCCGGCGTATCGATCAGGTTGAGGCTGTATTCTTCCCCCTTCTTGCTGGTATAGGGGAGAGTGACGGTCTGGCTCTTGATAGTAATTCCCCTTTCCCGTTCAATGTCCATGGTATCGAGTATCTGGTTGCGGAACTGCCGTTCGTTTACAAGGCCTGCATGTTGAATGAGACGATCGGCCAGTGTCGATTTCCCGTGATCGATATGGGCGATAATACTAAAATTGCGTATCTGTGCCATAGCTTTGGTCTGTTTGTCGTTGGAAAAGGTTGGTCGTCCGCTTGTGATCGAAGCAGACCGAAAACACTTTATTCCTTGTCAGCGACAAATTGTCAAGGGGTCTCAGCGCCGAGAAAGCGCGAACAGGAAACACGTGCCATCTTTCCGTATTATGGTCGTATCTCCTTAATCATGAGCGCAGGCTTCACTTCGTGTCCAATATTCCATCATCCCCCGCCTGCCAACGCCTGGCACAGGATACGGTTTCAATGCCAGCGTGCGTGGCAATGGCGGGCAGGCATTATTCCCTGATCGAACTTGCAGTAGCGCCAATAAACATCTATAACTTCAATAGGTTGTAGAATTTCCGAGACGTTGATTATGGGGCTTTTGTCATAATGATAAAAGAACATGTCACAAGTGCTCTGAGCTTGCGTATTCCTGCAACTCCCAACGTTTATGATCTGATATGGAATTATGAAGAGTCTTCTTTGTGGTTCTTCTCGACTCTGAAATCAGCCAATGAAGAGTTGGAGACATTGTTCTTCAGGTCGTTTCAGCTTCCCCTTATCAGGCTCTTTCCATACACCACCGCTGATCTGGTGATGGGCCTTTCTGATGCACAGCGTGATATGCTGGTCAAACTTTCTGCGACGGACTTTACGGAGTAACCTATGCTTGATGTTGCCATTTCTTACAATCGTTATATGTTTTTGGGGCACGAGTACCTCACATGGTTATGGTTTACTATCGAGTGAGACAATGGATATATTCATGAAATAGCTTCCAGCGACTTCAGCCATGATCCGCCGCGGGCGGGCCCGGGCTCAGAATCGGAAAAGTTCATGGCACAACGCGGGGTGCTGTAGATCATGAAAATAACTATAGTCGGCTCAGACGGGCAAGGAGAGGCGGCGGTGCATCCCCGGAAGCGTGTTCCCACTACCGGTAATTCTGCCCTTTAGTTGCAGGAGAACAAGGATTGGTAATTTCTTGACAAAACGAAAATGTTAGACTAATTCCGTATTACCATAATTGCGGGCGAGAGAGCCTCCTGATTGCGTATTTTGAGCTACTGAATAACTCCCAAAGCAAAACTTGGACCATCAACATGGCTGAAGGTTTAAGGTATCAGTCAACTGAAACCCATTCCTGATAGGAGTATCGTTACATGGCCCTGACAAAAGCAGATATCGTAGACTCAGTCCGTCACGAGCTTCAGGTGTCCAAACCCAAATCGGTCCAACTCGTCAAATCTCTCTTAGAAATCATCAAGAAGACCCTGGCAAATGGCGAAGATGTCCTGATCAGCGGGTTTGGAAAATTCTGTGTCAAGCATAAGCATGAACGGAGAGGAAGGAATCCTCAGACTGGTGAAGATATGATGCACGGTGAAAGGAGAGTGGTTACCTTCAAATGCTCTGGGGTTTTGAGGGATAGGATTAATAGGAAGGGAGCCTTGTTTGGGCAACATCCTGTCAAGACGCGACGCATCTAAATCCGAGGATGTTGGAGGGCGATTCAGCGTTCCATCTAAAGCGGCTGAATGACCGTACGTGATTGCCTGATATCCAGCTTCCACCCTTGACGATACGGTATGTAGAGGTGTTTTTCACGTGAGAAGGTGGTTCGCAAGTATCTAAGGTCCATTCCAACACATTACCTATTGCGTCAACGATCCCAAAATCATTTTCGAATTCTATGTATTTGTTTACGACTGTTGTATCCGCCACGGAGCTTTCCTCAATGTTACAGGAGTTGCTCTTCATCTCGTTCCCCCAGGGAAACACGTAGCCATGTGCAGTCCTTGCGGCGGCTTCCCATTCATTCTCCGTGGGAAGTCTCTTCCCGATCCAGGCAGCAAAGGCCATGGCATCTTCCAAGCTGACCTGAACCACAGGATGGTTTCTCTTTTCATATAAGGTACTGTCTGGACCGAACGGTTGATTCCAGCATGCCCCACGGACGGTTTCGCAACGAATAGCAGCATTAAACGTGTATTTGACCAAGCCGGTCTTCTCATCCACTTTCTTGTGCAGACGCCCATGATAAACCGTGGCGTACCCCACTTTTTCCGCTGTGGTCTTATACCCGGTTTTCTCAACAAAGATCTCAAAAAGTGCGTTCGTGACAGGAAATTTGCCCATATAAAAAGGCGCCAATCGCACCCGATGCTCAGGCCGTTCATCCTTTTCAGGTTCCTTGCTCCCAACAATATATTCTCCTTCTGGAATGAGTAGGTACTGGTTGTAAAACCTTTCCATGGCACCGAGATAACCATCAAAAGCCTCGGCCAAAAGTGTGGCTTTCTCGATTTCATAATTTTCTCCATAGGCGTCGTCAGAATAGTCCTGACCTAAAGTGCCGGCAGGAAGACCCATCTCTACCTCGGGGCCTTCTGTGGCTTCCACCTCTTCAAGGGCTTCTACTGCCTCAGCCTCTTCGACGGCCTCTTCCGCCTCAACCTCTTCGAAGTCTTCTTCTACTTCACCCTCATCAAGGGCTTCCTCAGCTTCTTCAAGGGCTTCATCCAGGTCAACCTCTTCAAGAGCTTCTTCGAGTTCGTCTTCATCTATCTCTTCCGCCTCTTCAACTTCTTCAGGCTCTGCCTCCTCTTCTGCTAAGACCTCCTCGACTATCTCGGCATCACCTTCGTCAACCTCTTCGACCTCCTCATCGTGTCCAACCTCTGCCGGGGCCTCTTCTGCCTGAACCTCTTCGACAGCCTCCTCCGCCTCAACCTCTTCGAAATCTTCCTCTACTTCAGCCTCATCAAGGGCTTCCTCAGCTTCCTCAAGGGCATCATCGAGCCCAACCGCTTCAAGAACTTCCTCTATTTCGTCTTCGTCGACCTCTTCGGCCTCTTCAAGTTGTTCGGGTTCTTCCTCTTCTTCTGCTAAAACCTCCTCGACTATCTCGGCATCGCCTTCGACAGCGTCCGGACCCTGCTCATCTTCTGAAGTTTGAACGAACAGACCGGCTTCCTCGCCTCCCGAACCAAGTTTCTCTGCCAACTCCTGTATGGTGCCACGTAAATCTTCCAATTTGATCGGGCCGTCAGAACTCTTGACATCGGCCAAAGCCTCGGGGCTTGATAATACTTCTTTAATAATACTTAAGGATTCCGCTATCTTCTTCAGGGTAGCGGCTTCATCAAGGCTTAAGCTCGTAATGAGCTTGTCTTTCGCCTCATTGGACATCACAAATATGTTGCTTCGTCCGATGGTCATTCCTTCAGAATTTTTTCCGTCCTTGTAGAGTCTTTTCAGATCGGCGTTGACAGATGATTTGGTGCTGCTCAGGTTTTTGCGCTTGGCTTTGACAACGGCAGGATCGTCGCCCGTATCCAAAAGGCCCCAAAGGGCCTTGATGAGGACTTCGGCATCAATCTCCTGTAAGGTCTGAATAGAACTTTCATCTTCTTGGTAGAAGGCCCTTATGGCATGAACAAGCCTGTACTTTAAGGTATTCTCGTTCTGGTAATCAAGGTCGGCTATTGCTTGATCAATGCCTTTAAGGGATATGACAGCGGCCACAGGAACCTCCCGGCAAAAGATTTAGAAGGGGAACTCACCCCATGTGAAAAGAACAGAGCCTTTTTGTGAGAAAGCACAAAATATGCCAAGGGCTGCCTACGACAGGTCTCGCACCTATCAACCCGGCAAACTCCTTGTCTTTTTTCAAACCGACTCTTAGATCACAGACCATTGCCATCGGCATACTATTTGCAGCAAATTCCAGAGATGGAGATCTGGTGTGTTAAAACATCACGACCCGTATCACTTTCTCCTTTCATCCCTGAGCAACGGCCAAAAACCAGTGCCGGCCTTCTTTGACTCAGAGGACAGGGGGATTCTCCTACCTTAAGATATGATGTGGATATGATGTCGGCTTTTAGCCGACAGCTTTTTGACCTGGCAAACTGAAAAAATGGAAAAAGATGCCGGACAAGACAGACTTGCGCCACATGAGGTCAGGGAACACTTTGATACTACGTTGGCTCAGCATCTGGAACGGCTGATCGGAACCAGGCTCGGTATCGGCGCACTAGCTTTGAATCTGGACACCATATCGTGCCTTGTTCTTCTTGGGGAGCGTGAGAACGAGATCGAAAGTTCTCCATCCAGTCCACCCGAACGTTATACAAATGAGACATTCCTTAGCGACTTAGCTGAAATCGGTCTCGAACCGGACGAAAACCTGAAGACAGCGGTCCAGGACATGATTCGAAAAGGGTATATTGGTGTTGCCTCTGATGGCGGATTTGTTGCCGAAAAAACTGCTATCAGCATGGTCCAATTGCTCGACCGTGTCTTCCCGGCAATGCCCGGGATGAATCTTGTTGCCTACCTTGTTCAGACGATGGGTGAGGTACTATCCGGGCGCAAAGACCTGGAATCGGCGATCAGTCAATTTGACCAAACCATACAGATGCAAGGAGTCAGCCCGTCAAGACAGAGACCTCAGCCAGAAATGGCACAAAAACCCGACAAAGACCAGCAGCAACGCACCCAGATAAAAAGGCTGAAACTATCAGACATCTATCGCCGTCGACAGGCCGAAACAAGGTCGCAAGCCGCGCCTGCTTCTCCATCTGAACCCAAGATCGTGTCGGCCAGCGGTGAAGTAAGCCGGTTTGAGGTCAGAGAACTCTTTCCCAAGGGAGACAAGCCTCCGGAGATTGCTTCAGATACACGCGAAGACTTCGAGGCTCAAGAACCAGAAGTATCCGAAGAAGCAACAGTACCGGAACCGGAGGAAAGGATAACAGAGCTTCCAGGTTCTGTAGGCCCTGAAGGCACTTACGAGGAACCCGCGGTATCTGCAGAAACGACACAAGAAATATCGTATGAACCCGGTTCTGAAGAGCCCGATTTGCCTGAGGAAACGGTTTCCGGAAATACAGCATTGGAGGAACTGCCTTCTGACCAGGAAATGCAATTGCCCGTCTCAGAACCAGTAGAACAAGAAACAGACCCTTCGACAGATACAGAGGTACAGAAGCCTGAGACAAAAGCAGATTTGACAGAAGAAGCAGCTTCGACGGTTGAGGCCGAATATGAAACGGATATCGTTTCCGAAGCGCATGAGACGATTAGTGCCGACGATCTCATAGAAAGGCAAATTGCAGCTTTTGAACAAGACCTGGCGATGGTGTGCCCGGTATGCACGACCGGTAAGGTCAAACCGGAGCAGACTGCCAAGGGCAAGCTTTTCTACGTGTGTTCCAGCAAGAATTGCGTTTTTGTAAGCTGGGGCAAACCGTACCACATTGTTTGCCCACAATGTAGAAATCCATTCTTGATTGAATCCACTGAGAGGGATGGAAAAACGATCTTAAGATGTCCAAGGACAACCTGCCGCCACCGGCAAAAACTTCCCGGGGAAACAAGCGACAGCCCTCTGCAAGACATGGTTTCAACGTCTCTAGACGTTACAAAATCATCTGTGATTTCCCGAAAACCCCGCAGGAAAGTGGTAAGGAGACGCCTTGTTCGCAGAAAGAGAAAATGACTAAGATACTTATCATAGAAGAAAGCCATAATTGGAAAAGCGTGCTCTCGAAGGCCCTTTCTCGTTTGTATAAACTCACCTATTGGCCAAATGGCAAAGATATCTCTGAGAAACTGGGGCGAGAAAAGAGCAATCTGATCATTCTTGACCTCCAGATAAAGGAGGAAGACGCTTTTGCCTTGCTGGAACGGCTAAAGTCAATGGCTCCCTATACCCCTATCATCATTACCAGCGAAATAGAAAATGCGGAATTGGTTGTCAAAGCTGTCAAGCAGGGGGCCTTTGACTTCATTCCCAAGCCCTACTCAACGGAAAGAATAAAGCTCGTAGTGGAACAAGCACTGGAAAACCGCAGCCTGAAAAATGAAATTAACTATCTAAGGCGTGAGCAAGATATCATATACGATTTTGATCGGACCATTGCACGCAGTCCCGCCATGAAAGAAGTGATCGCAACCCTGGAAAAGTTTTCTGCAACAGACTCAACCATCTTGATTACAGGAGAGACGGGTACGGGGAAAAGTTTTCTTTCCGGCACCATCCATTTTAATAGCACTAGACGCAAGAAACCCTTTATCAAGATCAACTGCACCAATATTCCCGAAACCCTGCTGGAGAGTGAGTTATTTGGCCATGAAAAGGGGGCCTTTACCGGTGCCAGCAAGACCCGTGTAGGAAGGTTTGAACAGGGCAATGGCGGGACCGTTTTTTTGGATGAAATCGGCGAACTGACCTGGGCTTTGCAGGCGAAGTTGTTGCGGGTGTTAGACGAGAAATCTTTTGAACGTGTGGGGGGAAACCAAACCATCCACTCAAATGTCAGAGTCATTGTAGCCACGAACAGGGTTTTAGAAGAACAAATAGCGGCCGGAAAATTTCGGGAAGACTTTTACTATCGAATAAATGTTCTCACCGTCCATCTTCCTCCTCTTCGAGAACGACTAGAGTGTATCGAACCTCTTGCGCACTATCTTCTTGATAAGACCCGCCGTTATTTAAGAAAAAAAATTGACGGCTTCTCTCCAGCGGTTATTGAAATGTTTAATGCCTATTCCTGGCCCGGCAATATTCGCCAGCTTGCTAACACTATCGAAAGGGCCGTCATACTAGAGGAAAGCCACACTATCCGAGAAGAGAATGTCTCTCTTCCGAAACCGATCAGGTTGCCAAAAACTGAATCCAAATCGTATCCAACACAGCCTTTGCAAGTACATGAGAAAGAGGTGATCTTAGGGGCTTTAGAGGAAAGCCTGTGGATCCAGAAGGATGCAGCAAAGCGATTGAGCATCAGTCCTCGGGCTCTAAATTACAAAATAAGGAAACTTGGTATCACCCACCAGCGCTGGCGAAAAAACAAATGATTAGCTTCAGGTTTTATTACACTTTTGTAATACAAATTTCTCTTTTGGGCCATGCCCTTTCCCCCGAATTCCCACTCCTCGGATCAAACCGGATAAAACGATTTGATCATCCCCGTAATTAGCTGATATTCCAATAAAAACAAGTATTGCAACCATCAGTCTTTCTGCCGGGTCATCTGGCACGCATGTTGCTATTTCAGTGGACAGCTTCTTTGAATTACAAAGCATAAAAGAATGTTCGAAAAAGGCAAACCACTCGAAAGGGTGGGACGCAAAGCTGCTGGCCTAAGTCTGAGGTTGCAAAGATAAGGTAGCAGGGCTACCGGGCATACGCAGCACCTCCTGGAAGCTGTGTTGAGCACGGCTAAACACATTCTGGAGGTGCTGTCATGTCATCATTTAATATATTATCAGCAAAATTTTTACGTCCCCGATCTTCCGGTTTTTTCCTTCTTAGTCTTCTCTTCTTTGTCGCTTTGGCCCCAATTCTTTTTCTGTTCCCCCAAAATGTCTATGCAGTTGACGTAACATTGGCCTGGGATGCTAATAGCGAAGAAGATCTTGCCGGGTATAGAGTTTTTTGCCGCGAGGATGGCCAGAGTTACAATTACAACGATCCGGACTGGGAAGGGACTGACACGAGCTGCACCATTGATGAAACCATCTATGAGTTGGATGACAGTATCACTTATTATTTCGTGGTAAGGGCCTTTGATACTTCTGGCAACGAGAGTGGCGATTCCAATGAAGTGTGTTATCAACCGAACGTTCCGCCGGTGCTTAATCCCATTGGTGCAAAGAGCGTAGATGAGGACTCATTGCTTGAGTTCACTATCACAGCAAGCGATCCGGATGGTGATGCCCTCACATATTCTGCCAGCAATCTTCCCACTGATGCCGGCTTTGATCCTGCCACACAGACCTTTAGCTGGACGCCTGGCTATGGTGATACTGGCAACCATGACGTACTGTTCGCAATAACTGACGATGGTACACCACCGCTAAGCGATTCTGAGACTGTCACCATCACAGTTGTCCCAGACTCGAATCTTGCCCCTCCTGACCCGGTTATCACATCACCATATTATGGCGAGATAGAGTGTGACCTGCTGTTACTTATCACCACCGAACCTTTCTCGGACCCGGACGGCGACCACCACAGCCAAAGCCAATGGCAGATCAGCAAGCAAGAGGACTTCAAGGACGCCCCGATTCTTGATGTGACCGGCACCGAGCACCTCACAGAACTGCCCGTTCCGCACACACTGCTGAAGCCAGACACCACGTACTATGTCCGCGTTCGATTCTATGATGTCTATCTGGAACCCTCAGACTGGTCTGATGTTATTTCTGATGCTATTAAGTTCACCACCGCCTCGTACAACAACGATGTTGACCCCCATGGCGTTCCCGGCGTTCCAGACGATCAAGAAGTTGATAATTCCGTGGACCTCAATGGAGACGAAATTCCTGATAACAACCAACCTGAGCTCATTAAATGCATACAATCCGTGGTTTATAATGCCACCATTGGTGTTTGCAAGGCCTCGGATTCCATTACGGCCATCGAAGCCCTGGAGACGATTGATCCGGCAACCATTTCCGACAATACCAACAGGCCCAGCAATCTTTCCTTTGGACTTTTCTCTTATCGCCTAAGTGTAAATGAGCCTGGAGCCACGGCCACGGTAAGAATCTATTTCTCAAAAGATATTTCAAAGGCCGGGACTTTCTACAAATATGACACGATCAACGGCTGGCAGAACTACTCGGAGCATGCCACCATCAATACCGATGGCCGATCTGTCACCGTTGAGTTGAAGGACGGCGGCTATGGCGACAGCGACGGAGTAGCCAATGGCTTCATCGTGGACCCGGGCGGCCTTGCCGAGGCAGGCAGTACTGATGTTGAGACGAGCTCTACTTCAGGTGGTGACGTGGGAAGCCATGACGGTGGATGTTTTATTGCAACCGCAGCCTTCGGCTCATATGCAGAACCCCACGTAAGACTGTTGAGAGATTTCAGAGATCAATGCCTGCTCACAAACATGTCCGGCACATGGTTTGTCAGGATGTATTACCGGTACGGTCCATTCTGGGCAGATCTCATCAACACTCACGCCTGGTCCAAGCCCATTGTGCGTCTGGCACTTATGCCCCTGGTAGGCATTAGCTATGTCCTCATCAAGGCGTCTGTGGCAACAAGGATTCTGGCCGGACTCATGCTGGCGCTATTCGCGCTGGGTTGGTTCTTACGGATGCCTGGCAGGCCGGTGACGGGTGGTGAGCAAGCGTAGGCCTTAACAGGGAGATTGTGAGTGACTATCTGGTTAAATGACCCCGCTCCAAGAGGCGGGGTCATTTACTTTTGACTCTTGGTTTTTGGCGCAAGCCCTAAGCCTTTCTTATGTAGGTCTCATAACTTGAGCGATAAATGTCAGTCAGGGTCAAGAACGCGGTCATGACCAGGGGACCATAGATGATTCCAAGGATACCAAATGCCTTTAGGCCTCCCAGAACGGAAATAAAGACCAAAAGCGTGTGAATTCTCACCTTATTTCCCACAAGCTTTGGTTTGATCACGTATTCTATAACAGATGTAATAACAAAATAAAAAATGATGAAAAAAATACCTGCCTCTATTCTACCCTTTAGGAAAAGATAGGCAGAGGCCGGGATGAACACAAGACCGATACCAATGATAGGGAAAAAGGCCAGAATGGCCATGACAGACCCCCAAAGAAGAGGCGAACTTAAGCCAAAGATGGCAAAAACAGCACCACCCAGACATCCTTGAATTAGCCCGGATATACCGTTTACGATGAGGACGACCGAGGCCATCTCGTGAAATTTACCCATTAGTTTCCTGTCCTGATCCTCAGGAAGTGGAGAAAGTTCTACGAGGAAAGTGATAAGCTTGTTGCCATCGATCAATAAGAAGAAAATAACCAAAAGCATCAATGCAAAATTAACGAGAAACTTCAAGATGTTTGAAGCAATAGCGCTCACTTGCTCGTAGAGAAACAGGCCAACGGACCGCCCAAGTTCAGACAGCCCCTTGTTAACGTGCTCAGCGCCGAGATTGATGTCATAATTTGCAAGAAATCCTTCGATACGTTCCATAATGTGGCTGTTCTGAAGGAGTTCCTTAAGATCAAGATCCTGGTTTGTGGCAGCGCTGGTGCCCATGAGATACAGGCTATATGCTTCTTTGGAAAGGGCTCCTATCAAAAACACGAGAGGCACAAAAACCACCAGGAATATGATCGCACACGTCAGCAGAGATGATAGGGCCGGCCGCATCTTCTTGGCAAAGAAACGGTAGACCGGATAAAACGTGCCGGTTAATACAAAGGCAAGTACTAAAATAGACAAAAAGGGCCACAACAGCTTACCCATAAAGAAGATGGTAATTAGGAATATGATGAGAAAGTACCTGAATATCATCTGGGTGGACGGCTGTTCGGCCACCTTATGACCCCGGTTTTCGTCCATGCTAACCTAATCTCCTGTCTCCATATAGATCCTTAATGAAAGTTTAGTTCAATTTTGCCAACATTGCCTATCGCAAGGTTTCCGAGGGACCTATACTTGGGAGGAATGCTCTTTGTTGCGCCCCATATTTTAAGGTTCGGATCATACTCAAAGTACAACGGTGTGGTATATCTGAATATGGGAATGCCAGGAATCCTATAGCGCACCGCAAGCTTCATGTAGCAAGGGCTTTGTTGAGTGGCTTGCTCGCCAAATATGGGGATATGGGGAATCTGCAATCTGACCGGGGCTGCCCCCGGACCAACCCTCTGGTGGATGTCAGGTATATTGGCCAATAGGGCTACGTGGCCGGCCCAATACCAAAAGCCGTCTACCTTGTAAATGAGTGCACCCATGCCCCCCTTGTTCTTGACATAAATGCCTGCCTGGTCAGTATCCATGACAATGAAAGGCCTAAAAATCCCGAAATATCCCAACCCAACGAGGACAAGGAGTAAGATGCAACCACCCAAAATCGCCCGATTTCGATTGAGGTTGTTCAGCTTTTCCTTGAAATAGTCTACTTCCTCACTCATGTGACTGCATAGAGCCCTTCTTTCATACGCGCCAACTGCAAATCGGCTGTTTGCCAGTCAAATCGGGCTGTTGAGGTTTCAAGAAAGCAAAAACCGTTCCTAGTTCATCCTTCACACGATCTCCTAAAAAATCGACACAGAGCAAGGAATCGAGTCCATCATAATCCTCCTTCAACCTTCTCCAAACGATTTCCTTTGCAACCCTTTTCAGGTGCGGGAAAGATGGTTTTGACAGGGCCGGAAGAAAAGATTCCTCAAACACGAAAAAGCTGAACAATTTCTTGAAGGTTTGCAGATCGTACAGGTCCACTGAAAGGTTGAACTCTACCTTGTCAGAGATCGAGTTAGCAAGCTCTTTCATACGCCTGAACAAGGGAAGACGTATCTGATTTCGGGCAAGCTCTTCAAAAGCGGCGTATTCGGCAGCAATGGAGGCATATTCACCAGGTCCATATTCATTCAAAATCAGCTTATCCCTGAAATACCTGGTAAACGAGACCTTAAGGGTGTCAACCAGCATCATGAAATCCATCTGGGTGCGCAAGAAGCCTATCTCACCAGGGATAATCGAACACATCCCTGCGATTTCGGCAAAGGTAAAGGTGCCGACATAAAGGTGCATGAGGGCCGCTGCAAAGTGCCTTACAGGAAATATGACCCCCCTTCCCTTCAATGATGCAAGTTTGCTCTTGCCGCTCCGGTACCCCAAAATGGAATTCTGAATCCACTTGTGTCCCAAAAAGACCGGCTCAAAGTCATCGGATTTTGTTCCATAGGGTCGCATCATGAGGAGGTGTGTTGTGTCACGCCCGTAACTCGCAACGCGTTGTGAGGAGGCTATTACAGGTAGGCAAAGATGTCAAGACGAACAGGACGAGGGTTCGCGAGTTCACTACGGCGAGGGCTGTCAGCGTCCGTGCCGCTTTGTGGCTATTAGAATATAGAGCTTTGGCTCGTCAACAAAGTCTGTAATGTCAAATCCGTAAGGCTCAAGCAAGATTTCAGCCTCGGATTTTTCCGGAAAGTCATCCAGGGGAAAAGGTGATTTTTCCTTCAATAATTCGATAAATGATTTTCCCAAGGGATGGCTGATCAGCATGCGCCCGCCTGATTTCATCATCCGGCTTATGTTCTCAAAGCTTTTCGGTTTGTCCACAATATTTGGATAACAAGCATTTAGAAAAATCACTTCAATACTTTGATCCGGCAGGGCAAGGTCGCGAACGTCTGAAGCAATGGTCTTTGCATACGGGTATAGTTCTCGCAGATGAGCCAGCATGACCTCCGAAAGATCACAGGCAAAGATGGCCTCAGGCTCATACTCTTGAATCAGGGGGACCAATATCCCTGTACCCGTACCTACATCCAGCACAACATCGCCCTTAGCTATCCTGGCAGATGCCACGATCTTTTTCAGACGCTCCGGCACGCCTTCCGGCAAAGGCGGGTCAAACACGTGGATAAGTCCGCTGAAAAAATCGCGCTGGACCTGGTTGATCCTTTGGATCTCTTGGTTAGCTGGCGCTCTGTAAGGATTCATAGGTAATTGACTATTGAAGATTGACTATTGAAGATTGATTTCTGATTTCCTTTCGATTGACAATTTTGGCATCCTTCATTCCTCGGTTTACACTTTTCAAGAACGCGGGCGCCAAGAGATAAATTCTTTTGTTCGTACTTTTTGGTGTCAGGTGTCAGGTGTCAGGAACTGAAAAAGCAAGACCTGAAACCTGAACACTGAAACCTGAACACTGGTCAATAGGTGTAAACTACTTTATGGCGAAAATGAAGGATGCCACAATTTTCAATAGTCAATATTCAGTCTCCATAGACCTCCACTCGGTTTCGGCCATTTTCCTTGGCCTGATACAGCGCCTTATCAGCACATTCAATTAGCTCCTTGGAATCGCTGATTTGCTCGCTCGGAAATGTGGCAATCCCTAAGCTGATGGTGATATGCAGCACGTTGCCCTTATCATGGACCTCATGACTTTCCACCGTCTGCCGGAGGCGTTCAGCCAAATGAAACGCTGCCGGCCCATCAGTGTGATACAAAATGAGCGCCAACTCTTCACCCCCGTATCTGGCCACTAAATCGCTGTCCCTGATCGAGTCTTCGATTACACGTCCCAGGGTACTCAATATGACGTCACCCGTCTGATGGCCGTGAGTATCGTTGAATTCCTTAAAGTGGTCTATGTCTAACAAAACGCACGATAAATTCTCATGATACCGTTTTGCGCGCAAAAAGTCCTTTGACAACTGCTCCTGGAAATATCGGTGGTTGTACAGGCCCGTCAGTCCGTCTTTGTTGGCCAGCTCTTGGAGCTGCCGATTTTTCTCCTGAAGGGTTTCATGGAGCTGTCTTAGTTGTAATTGTACATTCACACGCGCTACCAACTCGCCTTCGTCAAATGGTTTAGTCACATAATCCAGAGCCCCTATCTCCAGGCCCTTCACCTTGTCGGCGGGCTCGGCCTTTGACGTAAGCATAATGACGGGTATCTCCTTGGTGCTCTCCTCCTCTTTTAACTCTTGACACACCTGGTAGCCATCCATGACCGGCATGATCAAATCCAACAGGATCAAGTCAGGCTGTTCAGATTTGGCTGCCTCCATGCCGGCCAGGCCATCCTGAGCCAAAATGACCTTATGTCCCCGCTTGGTTAAAATCGTCTTGGCCACATGGGCAATCAGTCGACTATCGTCTATAAGAAGTATTTTGGCCATGGATAAGTCCTTATATGAAACAATACAAACAAAAGATAATCACGCCTCTTCACAAGGCGAACGCCGCAAAACACGAAATGAGGAAAGCACGAAATGACAAGAGGCGTACTCTCTTGATTTCGTCATTAGTCCCTACGATTTGAGTCTCGAAAGAACAATACGTGCTATATCATCCAGTGCAGCTACTTCTTCAACTGCACCACGTTCGATGGCCGACCCGGGCATGCCAAACACCACGGAGGTGGATTCATCCTGCGCAATGGTAAAAGCCCCGGCCTGCTTCATAGCCAGCAAGCCATCAACCCCATCATTTCCCATCCCTGTGAGGAGTATGCCTATGGCACTACTGGCTGCGGTCTTTGCAACCGAGTGGAACAAGACATCTACGGAAGGCCGCTGGTGTTTGACCGGTTGGCCGTCTTGCACCCGCACATAATATCCGTTATGGTCCCGGGCCACCTCCAGGTGCAATCCACCGGGTGCCACCAGCACCTTCCCTCTATCCAGGCGATCCCAGTGCTCGGCCTCCTTGACCTCCATTGGGAACGATGTGTCCAACTGCTGGGCAAATGCCTTTGTAAAGCGAGCCGGCATGTGCTGGACCATGACGATTCCATTCACATTCGAAGGTATCGACCCCAGCACTCTGTGTATGGCGAGAGGGCCCCCTGTTGAGGCCCCGATGGCAATGATCTTGTCCGAGGACGTAATTTTCGCTGTCGGTACGGGTTTTCCGGGTTTGCCAAATACGACAAAGGGTTTGATCCTGGCCTGTGCTGCCGCTCTTACCTTAGTGATAATCTCATATTCTAATTTCTTGAAACCGGTCTTCATATCCTTGGCAACAAAATCAACAGCCCCGGCATTTAGAGCTTCCAGGGTGCGTATGCTATTTTCGCGGGTATAGGAACTGATCATGATCACCGGGAGAGGACGGAAGCTCATAAGGCGTTTCAGAAAGGTGATCCCATCCATTCGAGGCATCTCAATGTCCAGGGTGATTACATCAGGCCTTTTTTTTAGGATCAAATCCTTTGCCTCAAAGGGATCCGAAGCAGTTCCCACTACCTCAATATCAGACTCTGCCGAGAGAACACTCGTCAGAGCCGATTGCACGGTAGGCGAATCGTCAACAATGAGCACGCGGATTGGTTTCATGTTCGAACTCAGGGGCTTCACCCCAATTGGAGTATTGGAGTATTGGAGCAATGGAGTACTGGAGTGATGGGCTTAATACAGGTTGCGTGTTACGAGTTACGTGTTGCGCGTCGATAGTTGAAAGAATCTTAACTCGGAACTCGTAACCCGAAACTCGTAACGGATTCTACATACTCCATCTCTCCATCTGGACGGCATAAATCTATTGCCATTAAATGGCTTATGATTTCGACCGGTTGTAGAATTTCCGACATACTAGAAGAGTATCACTCGTGACTTTTCCACGCGTTTTTGGAAAACCCTTTTCTTGTAAGCGTCTTCCTCCTGAACGAACCGTGGCTCTTTTTTGACATCAAATCGTTTCAAGAGGACTCGATCACTATCACTAAAAAACAAGATCTTTCTGCCGCCGTTCCCTCCCACATTTTCCTTCACTATGGGGATACCTTCCAGTTCCAGGAATTTCTTTGCAAAACGAATATTGGATCCGGTTACATCGCCGTCACTCGTTCTAAATGTCAATATGTCGCCTCCCCCAAATAACTTGGCCTGAAGCCCTTCTCTCCGTGCTCCCAATTTAATAAGTTCACCGATCAAGAGCTCCATAGCGAACATACCGTATCGGCCCACTTCGCAAGACAGCATTTCATCAGGATGCACCATGCCCGGAAGTAAAAAATGGTTCATCCCGGCCACTCCTCTTTCCTTGTCATACATGCAGGTGGCGATACAAGAGCCCACAACGGTGTAAAGTACCTCGCCATTTTGAGTGGCAAAATACTCACCTGCCGTGAGCATGATAACTGTTTTCTTGAACTTCTGGCTGTAAAATCGGTACAAGGGTCTATCCTTTCCGCCTATCCTTTCTTTTGATAGGTGAAATGGCCCACCGAGGCAAAACGCTCGTCAATACCGATCAAAGTTTCGGAAGCTCCCAGGCACAGGAATCCGTCTCGTTCCAAGATGCGGAAAAAATGATCGATGAGCTTTTTTTTCCCTCTGCATCGAAATATATCATCACGTTCCGACAGAAGATAATGTCCATACTGTAGGCTTCCTGGCCTGTGGCGCATCCGGCGGACCATATACGCAGCTTCTTGGTGGTGTTCTTCTGTGTTGCAATTTGAGGTAATACGACCTTGGTCAGAAACTCAAACTGTTCGGCGTGCCTAAAAAAATGCGGTTTGGCCGACCGTAATCGCATTAATAAGTTGCCGTAGTTCCCGTCCGGCTTGTTTGTCGTGGAGCAAGTAGCGATAATACGCCTCATATGATTCCAGCCCCAAGTGACTCAGTCTGGAGGCCAGCTTTCTTTGTAAAGCCAATCTCTTTACGCGAGAAAACGAAATGCCCGCATGTTTTTTGATAAAATGTCTGAATAGCTCAAACTCCGCTTCCGACAGGGGGACCATAAGAGCACACCATCTCAGGTGGCATCCAGGATTTCGAGTTCATCAGGACTCAAAAGCCGATCTACATCCAAGAGGATGATAAGCTCATGTTCTTTTTTCCCAATTCCTTTGATATATTCGGCTTGTACATCAGGAGGAAGATTGGAAGGGGCTTGAACTTCCTCGGGCACGAGCCCCACCACGTCCGAAATCTCATCTACGATAACCCCCATAACTCTTCCCGATATCTCCATCACAATGATTATGTGGAAAGGGGTATATGTGGTTTCCGGAAGATTAAACTTCTCCCTCAAATCAAATACCGGCAGAATAATCCCCCTCAGATTAATGATCCCCTTGATAATCCCTCTCATATTGGGAAGAGGCGTGATCTTTCGATAACTGAAGACCTCTTTTATCTTAAGGATTTCAATACCATATATTTGTTCATGTATTGAAAAGATCACATGTTGCTGAATCTCAGACATTAGAATTCCTCGAATCCCTCATCCAGCTCTTTTTCTATTATCTCTTCTGGTTTTTCTTCAATGGGGTCCTGAGTAGCCAACTCCTCATGTAAGGGCTTTGTAGCAGGCGGTTTGGTTCCTCGCCTCTCTTTCTTTTTCTTTGGAATTCGGAACCTTTTCTCGAAACTGAGCTCTTCAACCTTGATATCGCCCTGATCGCCCAACGTGAACTTCTCAGCCATAGCCTGTAGCAAGCCGGCTTTTTGATTGAGCTGTTCTGTAGCACTCGCCAATTCATCCACCGATGATGCATTATGTGCAATCACATCATTCAACTCGTTTATTCCCTGGCCAATCTGCTCAACTCCTCTTGAACTTTCCTGGGTGGCTAAGGAGACCTCGCTGAGAGCATTGGAAGCCTGTTTACTGGTTTCGACAATCTTCTTAAATCCGTTCTCAAGCTGGCCAACCCACTCCTTGCCCGTATTAACCTGATCCATGATATTGCGGACAAGGCCTTGAATATCCTTGGACGCCTCTGAGCTTCTTTTTGCAAGACTGCGCACTTCGTCGGCGACAACAGCAAACCCCCGCCCCTGTTCTCCGGCCCGTGCTGCTTCCACCGCAGCATTGATCGAAAGAAGGTTGGTCTGAAAGGTTATGTCGTTGATCAAATCCATCATCTCAACGATCTTGCGGCTACCTTCCGACATGTCGTTCATGGCCTGGGTTGTCTTTTCAACTGTCTCTCCACCCTCCACGGCCACAGCCACCGCCTCCTTTGAAAGAGTATCGGCCCGCTGGGTGTTGGCGGTGTTTTGGTTAATACTGGATACCAGTTGTTGCACGGTTCCGCTCGTCTGTTCCACGGTGGCGGCCTGTTGCTGTGTGCGCTGGGCCAGTTCTATGTTTCCTTCAGAGATGTGCCGGACTCCCATGACCACTGTCAGGGCGGATTTTTTTGTCTGGCTAATGAGTTCCTTCACATGATCAAGGGTTTCGTTGGTTCTACGGACCAGTTGGTCCATTGCATCATCTTCTCCGCTCATTTCAGCCCTCACCGTGAGGTCACCTTCTGCAACGTTCTTCAAGATATCTGAAAGGCTTTCGACTCGGCCCTGCAACCTCTTCTTTGCTTCTTCTTCCTTGAGGTAAGAGTCTCTGAGCACAGATTCTGCTTCAACTTCTTTGGAGATATCGCGTATAATTTCAAACCCGCCCAGGATCTTGCCTGCTGAGTCCTTCAGGGCAGCACCACTGGCCATGAGGGGAATTTCTTTTCCCTCAGCGCTTTTTGCAGTGACCCTGCAACCCACGGTGGACTCTCCGGTTTCCATTGACTTTTTTATGGGGCATCCTGTGTGGCATATATCGCTCTGAAATATCTGTTCACAGGTTTTCTTACCCTGGACATCCTCACGCCGAACACCCACAAATTTGGCAGCGGCATCATTGATATAGGTGAGGTTCATATCAGGGTCGACCATGATAAAGGGGTCTGAGATGCCCAGCTTGAGGCTATTGGCATATTCCATACGATCACGGATGTTCTTGATCATCTGGTCAAAATTCCGAGTTAACCTTCCAATGGAGTCCCGAGAATCATCATGGACTTCAACGGAGATATCTCCGGCCGAGACCTCACCCGTCTTTTCCGCCAAGTTTTTAATGCGTCGGGTTACCAGTCTACTAAATAGAAAGTTGATAACAAGTATGATCCCAATGATCTCGATGACAGAAAACAGTATTAAGCGATTTCTGGCTGAAGAGAGAGAGGCATAGACCTCTTGTACAGGGTATTTGACAACCATGGCACCCAGGACTTTCTGACTCGCCCCGTGGCAGTGATGACATGAGTCTTCATTCAAAAGGGGCTTTATGGTGACCAAAAAAGCGTCCTCGTTTTTGGTTTCCGTAAAGGATTTCTTAGGCGACCGCCCTGTGCCTAGTGCATCGGCAAGTCCCTGTTGGGTCTCTTTTCCCCACAAATAGTGCGTAATGTCAGTATGAATTCGGTCCTCTTCTGAGGCATAGGTTAGCTTCTTGCGGAAGTCTGATATATAGACCTCAACGTCTTCCATATGGTCTTTGATGTCCTTCAGTTGCTGCTCAACGGTCTTGCTGTCTCCGATTGACATCGGATATTTGATAGCACTGTATGTGTTTTCGAGCAGGCTTTGGCTCGATTCTGTCACCAGGTTCAAGGCGCTCTCTGTATGAAAAGTCACGGTTTGATAGAGGAACGCCCCGGTAAATACCGCGACCACCAGGATCGTTGCCACGAGGATCTTGACGCGAAGTCCGGTCCTTTTTTGCAGATTATGCATCCAGTTTATCATATCCTTCACCTCCAGGACTTAGTTCCTTAGTTCTAGAATTCGTGTTTTTTCTGGCAGAAAATAAATCCGAATATCGAATGTCGAAATCCGAAACAAATTCAAAACTCGAATTTCCAAATGTTCAAAACAGCGCGGTTTTTTGTGGAATACGATTTCTTATGTTTCGGTCATTTGAGCTT
>JAUWXF010000051.1 GCA_030616475.1 Desulfobacterales bacterium | reverse complement strand
CCCGCCATTGCCGTGTGTGCAGGCATTGCAGATGTCCGGCGACCGTGGCGTTGGCAGGCGGGTGCCGGCACATAAGCTGAATGCTGTCTCAGGCGTTGGCAGGCGGGTATTCGGATTTCGGATTTTTTTGGGTAGGCAAGAATCGTCAGAGATTAAAATACTTCTGAATTCAGTAGGTTGTAGAAATTACGAAACGTTCAATCAGACTTTGAAGGGTCTGTCCCTTCTGTATCGCCCTCAACCTGCGGCAAACCCGGGTTCACACCACCGGCCGCAAGGGCTGTGTCTCTAAGGGGAAGTTCTTCTGTTGAATCGAGCGGTCTAACCCTGGCATTTAGTTTGCCACCAGTTTCAAGTGTTATGCTCTTGCAAACAATCTTTCCCGAAAAGACACCCGTACTTAGTATCCTAAGAGTCTCATAGACCGTAATATCACCTTCAAACTCACCCCCAATAATCATTTCTCGCACCTTGGCCGGGGCATCGACGCGGCTTCCTTTAGCCGTAACCACCGTATTTCCAATAAGGGTGCCTTTCAGTGAGCCCGCTACGATCAGTTTTCCCTTTACGTTAAGGGTTCCCTCGACTAAGCAGTCTTTATCGATGATGGAAATACCTTCTTGTTTATCCGCCATAGCGTGCCCCTTTGTCGAAATTGACAAGGATCAAGCCGAGTGTAGTGTGCTCCCTTTGAACCACGATGCTGTATTCCTTGTTGTTGCGACCACTTCGGTCTGAACCAATCCTCCGGGGGAAGGCTGCACCGTCAGAAAAAAGGCGAATCTTGGTGCCGGCCCCCTTAAAAAAGGCCTGAACTCCGGTGTTCATTGGAATGTTGGTCTTGATGTCAAGGATGTTGATTGTGTCCTTTGGATCAATGCTCAGAGAATCTCCCGGGAAAAGACAACGTTTGACACCGTGATTTACCTGGAGGACTATGTAGTCAAATTCCGGCTCTGCCAGCTCGATGAACAATCGTCCCAATAGAGTGTCGTCACGGGTTACCACAACCTGATATTTTTCCCCTTTGCCGGCGAGCGAATAGCGCTTCCAGAGGTCCCGGCCGGTGTGTATCACATAGCCTCGATCCTCTCCCGAATTATTTTTCCTGTCTCCCACATACCCCTTAAAGTTTACCACAATTTCGGAAGGGTCTGCCAGGTTCGTGGTGACGTCCGCTAACTCGAATCTGTCGCCTTTTACTAACTTCACATAGGCCTGGTTCATAAAAAGATGCTTTTTGCCATTGACTCTTGTCTCGAAGAAAAGAACCTCCGGTAGTGCAGAAACCATACGAGCCAGCGACTGGCCTGCATCAAGAACGATGTTGATCATGCCGCACGGGTGATGATCCTTGCGTACTATGACCTGAGTGGGACGCATAATTCGAATCTGCTTATGCATATCGTTTAAGGTCCCGTGATCCAGGATATCTGCGCTAAAACCGCGTTTGTAGTTCGCCTCGATATGGGAGATGTTTACGACGTCACCTTTCCTGACGCGCAGGGTGTGTCCGTTTGTAATGGCAAAGGGAATGTTATTGTTTACTGCCATCACTGTATATCGCATGACCGGTGGATCCAGGTAGATGCCGGGAGTTTCCGGTACAACGCCGAGCAACTCCATAAAGGCGTTGATGGCAAGATTATGGTGGTGCACCTTCATCTCCAAAGGGAGAGACTTGCTTGTTTCAATACCAAAGGCCGGGATGCCACATTGAAAGAGGGCATAATAGGTTGCTGATTTCCGTTGCTCAGCGTGAAGGGTGTCTCTCTCCCGGGTACGATGGTTGTTGAAACGGAACCGATATCGCTCCTCCCTTATATGGGAGTTGACCTTTTCTATTACGCGCTCGGCCATATCGCCCAAACGCAAGGTTTCGCCGGTTTCGGGAATGGTATAAGTTTCGCAGTCAGCAATAATCGATTGTCCGTACCGTTTCGGGTTCCTCAAGGGGCTTTCCCAGCGTTCGGAATAGAAGCCGGAGCCGTCATGGAGATTCAGGAGGCAGTTGCTTTCCGAAATGAGGCGTTTGAGGGTCGCGACGATTTTTGCCTCATAGTTCTCTTCGGAACTCTGTCCAAATTTTCGGTTCATGTCTTCATTAATCTGGCGGCGATTTAGCAAAATGGAATAGAAGTTTGCCCTTGGCACTACGATCAGGTTTCCTTTGGCCAGCGCCATATCCGCATAAAGGTCGGCAGACAGAAATCCCCCGGGTTCGTTTCCCTGGATGCCCCCTATGAGAAGCAGAGTCTTGCCCGGCTCTTTGCCGTATATTCTGTAGACATGAAGCTCGCAATCGGTGCCCTGAAAAAAGATCTCGTGAGTTCGTTTGGCCCATGCAATATCGGGCATCAAACAAAGGGCAGATAGAAGATACAGCAGGATTCCTGCCCGTTTTGCGTCTGAATATCCAGATGTGAAAAGTCTAAACATTTGGCAAAGCTCCATCCTCTTGCGAGGGGGGAGAATGTTTCAGTGATCCCTCGCGCAATATCTTGTCCACCTCAAAGACTTTTTCCACCAGGAGCCCCCCGGTGTCCGAATACACGTATACAATGGCTGTTTTGAAACGGTTAATCGTGCTGACATCCGTCAATGTCCCCCGAACAAACTTGAAACGGGCAATAGAAAAAAATTGCCCCCTCTTAAATATGGCGGGCTTTCCATCCTTCATAGGACTCCATGGGAATGCCCTAACAGTCTCCCGTGAACCCTCTTCGGGTTTGAGAACAACAAAGGTGTGCCCTGCAATCCTGCCGCCTTCGCGATCAACATTCTTCAGGGCAAACTGGAATTTGAAGGCATTGTCATCAGGCTCCTGCCAGATCTCGAGATTCTTAACCAGGATCTTCGCAAGTGAAACGGGTGGCCCAATTCTGTCCTCCTCAGCTCGTGTGGGCAGTGAGGCCACGGCAGCCGGTTTCGGTCTTTCCGGTGTCTTCGCCTTGGCAGCTTTCGTGTCAGCCGGCCTCGGTCTTGTTACTTTGGTCTTCCGGTCAGAAGCAGGGCCGGCTTTTCTCGCAGTTGGCTTGACGCTGTCCTCCAGCACCATCAAGCCGACTAAGGCCTTTTCCTTGGCATTCTCGGCGGTTTCAAGCTGTGCCCTGAGAGTATCCAAGTCCTTTATCAACTGTGTGTTTTCCAAGCGGGCCGAGTTGTAAGAAACCACCGAATAAATCACAACGCCCAAAATCGCACAAAGGCAGGCTGTCAAGCCGAGAACCAATGGTTTGCCTACATGAAAAGAGATTATCTTCCCGAGATCGCCGATCAAAAGGACTGTCCAGCGCCTCGGTTCCTTGTTCGTGCGGCCGGGGCTTCTTATTTGTGAACCCTGTGATAGGTTTCTCGATAGATCTTCCATGCTCCTCCGATGCGTTTGAGCCGAAGGCGCTTCATGCCCACAGACTGGTGCCCGCTGGAATCGTATCGCTGCAAAAACGTTGCAGTGCTTCGCTCCGGTCCCTGCTGGATCTTCACGTCTTCAATACAAACCTGGATCGAGTCATAGCGCTTGTTCAGTCTCTCTTTATAACGTATCCAGGCCCTCAGATCCATACCCCCGGCCCGAAAATCCGGACCATAACAGCCACGATATCGCAGTATGTCTTTGGAACTCCATGCATCGGCCCATTCGGCAATTAGATCTGCAATCGCCCTGTGGTCTCTGCGGAGCCGGTCCAAGCGATTAAGGGCAGTCACCAGCAGCCTATTGCCTCTATGGTCCGGGTCGCCCGGCTGGTACACTTCCCCTACAATCCTCCATGTTTTCCCGTTCTTTTCCAGGAAAAGCTTCTTCGTGCCCACAGTGCTCACCTGGTGATTTAGGTGTATGACCTGATCAAAGAGGGCCACGGCACAGGGGTTTCCCCGCAGGAGAGTCAAGTTCCGAAGTTCCATGTCAAAGGGAGTTTGGGCGCGTTGCCAGGTGGTGCGAGTCCGATCCCACACCCTCCACAGAGCGTCAAGGTCTCCGGAAGGTTCGCTGTAACATGTGCTGTGCTTGGCCCTGTCTCCTGTTACAAAAGCGGTTTCCCAGTTCTCCATAAAGCTCGTAAGGCTTTCTTTGTCTGCCAGCCGGCGCTCGACCGGCACCATGTTCAGCTTTTGCTTCACGATGATCGGCGTGCGGTTTAGCCGGATATATTGAGCGAGCGTTTTAAGATCATCATTGTTCATCACAACGCAGCCATTTGAATCACGGGATTTGATCGGCTTGTTGCTCCCATGTAGCCATATGTTGTTCCCCCCAAGCTTAAGCTTTCGATCCAAAAGATTGGGGTAATCCATGACAAAGGCACTATTGCCATAGGTGGGGTTCAAATCCCTTTTCCTAAAAGCCCTCGTAAAAAAGTAAATCCCTTCCGGGGTCCTTCGGTCTCCGGATTTCTGCTTCTTTCCTGCAACTTCGCCCGTGGAACAGGCAAATGTGTGCTTCAGGCGAAAGCCGTTTTTGTATTCGTAAACCATTACACGCTGGGTATCTTTCTCCACAAGAACTGCATAGGCCGGGCCATCTTCAGAGCTCAAGCTGATAAGTGAATCAGGAACGAGTCTGACCTGTGGCAGATGCTGCTCAGTAGCCCCCGAGGCAAGGACTACAGGAAAAAGAGCGAAGATCAGCAAATACCGGCAAACCAGGATTGGTATTGCGCGGAAAATTCTTGAAGCAGATGTCGCCAAAGGAATCATGTCAAGAAAGTGACAAGCAAATGGCGTGCCATTCAGGCATCTTAGCTCGTTTCCATCCAGAAATGGCCCTTTTCCGCAATCTCGGCGTCAATCTGCGGGATTGCTTGTGCGACGTACCAATCCAATGTACGCCTCCGCGCAACCCCTTGATTTCCTTGACCTTGCGGAAAAGTACTCATTTCTGAATTGGAAACTGCCGTTAGTGCCCACCATTTTGAAGATTTATTTATGGATGGGCACTAGCGCACCTCACATTGTATTGTGATGATCAAAACCGTTCAGAACCCGTTCAAAGCCCGGTAGAGCCTGTCTTATAGTGTCATCATCTACACAAAACGCAATGCGGAAATAACCCGGTGCCCCGAAGCCGCTTCCCGGCACGGTGAGGATGAGTTCTTCCTGGAGCGCCTTCACAAAGGCGACGTCATCCCGGATGGGGGTTTTGGGGAAAAGGTAAAACGCCCCGTTTGGTTTCACAAATTCGTATCCACACTCGGAGAGGCCATCGCACAGCAGGTCCCTCTTTTTTTTGTAGATTGTCGCATCCACGGACACGCCTTGCAGCGACTGAATGGCTCGCTGCATCAAGGCAGGGGCGTTTACATATCCCAGGATGCGATTGGCAAGGGCCATGCCTGCCAAGAGATCCTCCTTATAAGTCGCTTGAGGATTTACGGCCAAAAAGCCGATCCGCTCACCCGGAATAGAGAGGTCTTTTGAATAGGAGGTAGCAATCATGCTCTCAGCGTAGCAGGAGAACATGCTCGGCACCTTCACCCCGTCAAAGGTAATCTTTCGATAAGGCTCATCGGAGATAAGATAAAGGGTACGGTTTAGTCTGCGGCCTTCCCCCGTCAAAAGAGATCCCAATTGCAAGAGGCTCCCCTCAGAGTAGATTTGACCGGAAGGGTTGTTTGGAGAATTGATCAGCACAGCCTTGGTCCTTGGTGTGATGGCAGCTTGGATGGCCTGAAGGTCGAGGGTGAAATCCGACTTGGTGGACACGGTCTTAAGGACCCCCCCGTGATTGTCCGCATAGAACCCGTATTCCACAAAATAAGGGGCCGGTGTTATCACCTCATCACCAGGGTCCAGGATAGCCCTCAAGATCACATTCAGGGCACCAGCAGCCCCACAGGTCATGATCACCTCATCTGCCGTGACGGAAACTCCCTGCTCCCCCGATAGAAACTCGGCTACCGCCTGACGCACAGAGGCATATCCTGTATTGGGCATGTAGCCATGGTCTCCGCTGCCCGAGGCCTTTGCCACATCGACCAGAACCTCCTTGAAGCGGTCAGGAGGCTCCAAGTTTGGATTTCCAAGGCTGAAGTCAAAGACATTCTCGGCACCATGTCTTGCCTTGAGCTGTGCCCCTTGCTCAAACATCTTTCGGATCCACGAGGACCGCTCAAGGAATGTTTGCATCTTTTCAGCTATTGTCATCGGACCCCATGAAGACGGCTAGTCGACCGACTCCACCCTATCCACCTCGGGCACTTCCTTCTTGATAAATCTCTCAATACCGTTTTTCAAGGTCATCTGAGACATGGGACAGCCCCTGCACGCCCCCTGAAGACGCACCTTGACCACGCCCCCTTCAACGCCAACAAGTTCAACATCCCCGCCGTCAGCCTGAAGCATGGGACGTATCTTGTCGATGACAGCTTGAACCGATTCTTTCATTTTCCGTTGTCCCCCTTGGATTCTTAGATTTTACAATACCATATACGCAATGATCGATTCTTGCAACCCGTAATCGGGCATCCGATTGTCGATTGTCGATTGTCGATTTTTTTTCAATCATCAATCATCAATCGAAAGATTGGTTCTTTGTGAATAAAAATCCCTTTTGAACAGGCCGAATCGCCCATGGCGGATCGCCTCTCGCATCTTTCTCATAAGCGTCATAAAGAAATAGATATTGTGGATGGTATTCAACCGATACGCAAGCAACTCCTTTGCCATGAAAAGATGACGCAGGTAGGCCCTTGAATAATGTCTGCACGTATAACAAGGACATCCGGCTTCAACAGGTAGTTCGTCGTCTCGGTACTGGGCGTTGCAAATGTTGAGCGTGCCGGTTCTGACAAAAAGCTGTCCGTTTCTGGCGTTGCGTGTGGGCATCACACAGTCGAACATATCTGTGCCAAGAGAGACTAACTCCACCAGGTCTTCTGGCGTCCCCACGCCCATGACATACCGGGGAAGCAGGCTCGGAAGCAGGGGAAGGGTGAAGGCTGCCACATCCAGCATCACCTTCTTTGGTTCCCCTACGCTCAAGCCACCCAGAGCGTATCCATCAAAACCGATATTTGTCAGGGCTGAAACACCCCGGGCACGAAGGTCCTCAAACATACCGCCTTGAACAATACCAAAGAGCGCAGAACCTTCCGGGCTGCGGCTCTCCTTGCAGCGTCTTGCCCAGTCAATGCTCAGTTCTAAAGATCTTTGGCTCTCAGTGCGGGTGGCCGGATAAGGGGTGCACTCATCCAGGCACATCATGATGTCAGAGCCCAGGGTCTCCTGGATTTCGACGACCTTCTCCGGTGTCAAAAGGTGTCTTGAACCATCAATATGGGACTGGAAGGTTACCCCGCTGTCACAAATCTCCCTGAGTTTTGACAAGCTGAATACCTGATAACCGCCACTGTCCGTCAAAATAGGGCGGCCCCAGTGCATAAACCGGTGAAGCCCGCCGAGCTTGCCTATCACATCATGTCCTGGCCGAAGGTATAGATGGTATGTATTGGCCAATATAACCTGGACACCGAGTCCGAAAAGCTCTTCAGGCGTCAGAGATTTGACACTGGCCTGTGTCCCCACGGGGATAAAGGCCGGTGTCTCGATATAACCATGGGGGGTGTGTATCATTCCAAGCCGAGCACTGGTTTCTGCTGATTTATGGACAATTTCAAAGGAAAAGGTCATATTTCTACCATATCAACATCGCATCTCCATAGCTATAGAAGCGGTATCTCCGGCGGATTGCCTCCTGGTAGGCATTCAGAATAAAGTCGCGTCCTGCAAATTGGGCAATTAGCATCAAAAGCGTGGTCTTGGGAAGGTGAAAATTGGTAATCAAGGCATCAATGACTCTAAACTCAAAACCTGCATAGATAAAAAGGTCACACTCGCCAGACCCGGCCCTCACACGGCCGCCCGCATCCGAAGCAAACTCCAGGACGCGTACCGTGGTAGTGCCCACCGCAATGATCCGTCTGCCCTCATCCTTGGCTTTGTTGATGGCCCTTGCAGTCTCTTGTGTAAGATCATATACCTCAGGATGGATTCGATGTTCCCTGACATCCTGGACCCGCACCGGCAGAAAACTTCCGTACCCTACGTGAAGCGTTATCGGGACGATTTCCACTCCTTTTTCTGCGAGCTCGTTTAGAAGTTCACCTGAAAAATGCAGCCCCGCAGTAGGGGCTGCCACAGCCCCTTTTCTTTCGGCATACACGGTCTGGTAACAGACTCGATCATCACAGGGTGGAGGGTTTGTCTCATCCCTCCTAATATAGGGCGGAAGCGGAATCTGACCGATCCTGTCTAAAAGTGTGTCAAAGTCTTCCTTGAACCGGAATTCCAGCTTGTAGAGTCCGTTAGCCCAGCCCAGGACAGTTGCCTGGAGGTCTCCATTGAAGTGGAACTTCGATCCTACACGTGGGCGCTTGGATGTCTTGACCAAACACTCACAGGTAAAGTTTCCCGTACCCTCACCCCCGCCTTGCCCTCCCCGCCCCCTGGCCCAGACCCTGGCCCAGACCGGGTTTGGACGAACAACAGCCTGGTTGTGGCATGTCGCGCCAGGGCGGGCAGGGCGGGCTTGAAGCAGAACCTCTACCCTTCCTCCGGTCTCTTTCGAGCCTATCAGGCGGGCCGGAACCACGCATGTGTTGTTTACAACCAAAAGGTCTCCGGGGAAAAGCAGCCGGGCAATGTCCGCAAAGCGGCAGTGGGATACCCTTTGCCGTCTCCTTTCCAGGACCATCAGCCGGGATTCATCCCGGGGAGATGCGGGCACCTGGGCGATCAGGTCCGAAGGGAGGGTGTAGTTGTAGTCGTTTAGCAGATACATAAGGATTCTTTCAGAGATCGAGTGCCTAAAGTGAGCTAAAGTGAGCTAAAGTGCCTAAAGTTAAAGAAATTAACGGACAGTTTTTGCAGTTCATGTCGTGTTTCACCATTATAAATAGTTTCTTTGAGTCCTCAACTTTAGCTCACTTTAGGCACTTTAGGCATTTTAGCTCACTTCAGACTATTGTCTCCCCAAATAGACCAGACCAACTCCGGCAAACATGAGGAGGAATCCGATGAGCCTGAGGCTTGAATCAGGCAGTTCAACAAGCTTTTGGACCCAAACCCTTATCTTGGAAGGTGCGGCAAAGTAAGGGAGGCCCTCCACGATCATCACCATTCCCATCACACACAAAAAGAATTCCATAATTCTCCCCCCTGAATTTTTTGAAGCTTATAGTATTTCCGAATCTCCTTTGTCAAAACAAAATCAGGCTGGCGTGGTTTGCCTTTTAAGGCGATCTCTGGTAAAAGGCTTGTCTAAAGTATCTTGGGTTCTTGGTCGTGAGCTTCCTTCTTTTGCACCAGAATATTGTTCAGAGTTCCCAACCCGGACAAGCTCAAAGCCCGCCCTGGTGCCCATGCTCACCATAGGCTACAAGCTGCCCGCCCTGGCGCATATTTCATTGTGTACAACCACACAGCCAGGTAACCAGGTCTGGGCCAGGGATAAATCCCGGTCTGGGCCAGGGCTCAAGGCTGAAAGCTCAAATAACGGCCTAAAGATGACCACGAAAGCACGAAAAGACGAAAGCACGAAAGGAACAAACACCAAATGCGAAAAATGACAAATCTCAAGGCACAAATCAGTACGAGGTGCCAAAGTTCAAAGGCACAAACTTTGGCATTTTGCGATTGGGGTTTAATTTGATATTTGGGTTTTGTGATTCTGAAAGACGGATATGAGCCTTCTGACAAGCTCAAGGGAGACCTTGCCCAACACGTAGTCAGGATCATGGGAAAGAACCTCCGGCCCAGAATGATTCAAATCGTGCCTGATCTGCCCAGGACCAGGTCGATGAAGATTGTAAGAAAAGCGATTCGCAAGAAATATATGGGAGAGGATCCCGGCGATCTTGCCTCGATTGAGAATCCCGAGGTGCTGGAGTACATCTTGAAAGTGAACTAAAGTGCCTAAGGTTGAAGAGAGTGCCTGCCATCTGCTTACGCTTTTTTGATATGGAAACGAACTTGATGTGATTAGAAAGACTTCCAATCATGACTTATGAAGCAATCATCGGCCTAGAGGTCCATGCCCAGCTCTTAACCAGGACCAAGATCTTTTGTGGTTGCTCCACTGAGTTTGGCGCACCGCCCAACACCCATACATGCCCGGTCTGTCTTGGGATGCCCGGGGTGCTTCCGGTCCTAAACCGCAAGGTAGTGGAGTATACCATTCGCATGGCCCTGGCGACAAATTGCACAATCGCATCTGAAAGTCGCTTTGCTCGCAAGAACTACTTCTACCCCGATCTTCCCAAGGGGTACCAGATATCCCAGTATGAGCTTCCCATTGCCGAACACGGATACATTCATATCCAACTCAATGGCCACCCAAGACGCATCGGCATTACGCGAATCCACATGGAAGAGGATGCCGGAAAGCTCATTCATGATCCGCATCGACCGGTCAGTGCGGTCGATTTCAACCGCACCGGGGTTCCTCTAATCGAGATTGTGAGCGAACCCGATATCCGCACGCCTGAAGAGGCCGGGGCGTACCTGCGACACCTGCGGGCCATTCTGCGATATTTGGAAATATGTGATGGAAATATGGAAGAGGGCAGTTTTAGATGTGACGCGAATGTCTCTGTGCGCCCCGCGGGCACGAATACCTTCGGAACCCGCACTGAGCTCAAAAATATGAACTCCTTTAAACATGTGGAAAATGCATTAGCCTACGAGATCCGCAGGCAAGAAGCATTGATTGAGGACGGGGGTGAGGTGGTGCAGGAGACCCGCCTCTGGGACCCCGATGAAGGCGTGACCGTATCAATGCGCGGCAAGGAAGAAGCCCACGATTATCGTTACTTCCCGGATCCGGATCTACTCCCCCTTGTCATTGATGAAGAGTTGGTTGAGCAAATCCGCAGCACCCTTCCCGAACTGCCAGAGGCCAAGAGGGCACGCTTTATCGAAACGTATGGTATTCCGCCCTATGACGCGCAGCTCCTGACAAGTTCTCGTGCCCTGGGAGATTACTTTGAAGCGTGCGTAAAACATTTTCCGGAACCAAAGACCGTAAGCAACTGGGTCATGGGGAGCCTTTTAGCCAGGTTGAAGGCAGAAAACAAAACCATTGAGCAATCTCCTGTCTCTCCTGAGCGTATGGCCGAACTTCTGCGGTTAATCGATTCCGGGGTAATCAGCGGCAAGATCGCAAAGACCGTATTTGAGGAGATGGCATCAAGCGGCAATGCGCCGGAGACGATCATACGAGAAAAGGGTCTCGTACAAATTACTGATCCCGATGCTATTGTCGAGGTAGTCAAACAGGTGCTGACTGAGTATACAAAGGAGGTTTCTGATTACAAGGCGGGCAAGACCAAGCTGTTTAGGTTCTTTGTGGGCCAGGTGATGAAGGCTACCCGGGGCAAGGCAAATCCGAAGATGGTGAATGAAATCCTGAGGAAGATGTTGTGATGCCGGATGCCGGATTTAGGCGCCTAGTTATGAAATTCGTGTTTTTTCGGCAGAAAATAAATTCGAAATACGAATACCCGCCTGCCAACGCCTGAGACAGCATTCGGCTTATGTGCCGGCATCTCTGGCAATGGCGGGCAGGTCGAAATACGAAACAATATCAAATGACAAAAATTCAAAATTGAGAAACGATTTTGGACATTTGGACATTTAGTATTTGGATTTGTTTCGGCCTGCCCTGGCGCGACATGCCCAGATGGTTTTGATGCCCATGTAGTCCAGGTCTGGGCCAGGGATTTCGGACTTCGTGCTTCGTATTTCCGATTTATCCGGGTTAGGTTCGGCTATGGTACAAACGATTGTTTGGAAAGACAACCAGGTCGTCATGATCGATCAGCGAAAACTCCCTTTGCAGGAAAAGTACGTGGTCTGCAAGGGCTATCGCTCGGTCATCCGTGCTATCAAAGGGCTTGTCATTCGAGGGGCGCCGGCCATAGGGGTGGCAGCGGCCATGGGCGTTGCCCAGGGGGCCCTGAAGATCCGTACCACTGGGATGGATCATTTCAAGACGAGGTTTGATGCCATATGCCGTGAAATGGTTGCAGCACGCCCAACGGCTGCAAACCTGTCCTGGGCCGTCGAACGGATGAAACAGGTGGCAGATGAGACCGGTCACAGAGGCGTGAAAGGGATAAGATCTCGCCTAATTGAAGAAGCCCGTAAGATCCTGGACGAAGACATCGCCATCAACCGGACCATAGGACGCTACGGCCAGGGGCTCCTCAAGGACGGAAGTCGTGTCTTGACCCACTGTAATGCAGGCGCTTTGGCCACAGGCGGTTACGGCACGGCACTGGGAGTGGTGCGTGCGGCCGCACAAGCAGGAAAGCGCATAGAGATCTTTGCGGATGAGACCCGACCGTTTCTACAAGGAGCGCGCCTTACGGCCTGGGAACTGAAGAAGTCGAATATTCCCGTGACCGTGATCACCGATAATTCAGCCGGATATTTCATGCAGCAGGGTAAAGTGGACGCAGTCATTGTTGGGGCCGACCGCATCGCAGCAAACGGTGATGTGGCGAACAAGATCGGCACTTACATGGTGGCGGTCCTGGCCAGGACCCATAAGATCCCCTTTTACGTGGCCGCCCCTTTGTCCACGATTGACGCTTCGATCAAAAGCGGCCAAGAGATTCCCATTGAGCAGCGAGACCAAAAAGAGGTCACCCACTTTCAGGGCAAACGAACTACCCCCCAGGGCGTGTCCGCTCAAAACCCCGCCTTTGACGTAACCCCTCACCGATACGTGTCTGCCATTATCACCGAAAAAGGGATCCTTACCCCTCCTCTTAAGGCCAAGATTCGCCGGCTTTTCGCCTCGTAAATTAATCGCGGCATCCTTCATTTTCGCCATAAAGTAGTTTACACCTATTGACCAGTGTTCAGGTTTCAGTGTTCAGGTTTCAGGTCTTGCTTTTTCAGTTCCTGACACCTGGTGCCTGGTTTTAGTGTTCAGGTTTCAGACCCGCCTGCCAACGCCTGGGTCACACCGAGGTTACAATGCCCGCATACACGGCAATGGCGGGCAGGTCTCGCGTTTCTCGCTCCTGACACCTGACACCTGACACCTGACACTAAAAAGTACGAACAAAAGAATTTATCTCTTGGCGCCCGCATTTTTGAAAAGTGTAAACCGAGGAATGAAGGATGCCTTAATCGCTTATTACATATTTTGTTATTTTTCTCTTGACATACACAATATATTGTGTTTTAGAATAAATTTGTCTGAAACTTTTACCGGAAAGCTATTGCGACTCACTTTTCCAGCCGGCGGTGAGTATTTTGGTAAAGCAGGGACAAAAAAATAGACCCTTGGTGTCACAAACCGCACCAGGGGTCTTTTGTTTGTTGATCACGCCAAAGTTGGTGCTTTGCAGGAGACCTCTAGGGCCGGTGGCGAAATTTTTGTCTCAACCCACCTAATACGCCCATTAGGCTGAGACTTCGACCCCGGCCCCGGATCTCCTGCATCTTCACAGCTCTACAGTCAAGGCCATTTTCTCTGCCCGTGCTACCCTTCATATAAACCCTTGAGCAACCGGATAACCTTGACACATAGGTCAAGCCCCTTGTCAAGTATCAAGTATTACGTATACAACATTACCGCCCTTCTTTGCAACCTTTTTATCATACCTGTCAATGATAAGCTGGCACCTTGAACAACGCATTAATAACCGGCCATACCACAAATTGTTATTTTTTTCTTGACAGCCACAACATGTTGCGGTTAAAAGACTACTAAGTTTGTGGCGGCATGCCCTGTTCCAAACCAATAAACTTTTAGTCACCTTCCGCTTACCGCCGTCCAACCTTTCGGAAACAAATTTATCGGAGATAAATGTAATGGGTAATCTGTTGGAACTTTATCATCCGCCTGCCACCCCACCTGCCACAGCGAGGCCCGTCCGCCAATCGGCGAAGCCGGGCGGGCACGAGCGGGCAGGTGCTGAGCAACGACCCGCCTGCCACAGCGAGGCACGAGCGGACAGGGCTTCCCGCAGTGGAGTCCGTCCCCGCCTGCCATTGCAAGGCACGTCCGCCAACCCGCCTGGCACTGCGAGGCACGAGCGGACAGGTGGGCGAAACCGGGCGGGCACGAGCGGGCAGGTACGGCGCAAAGGCTCCGCCGCGGGCGGGCACGAAACCACGGACATGGCCCTTTTTGTCCGCACGTCTGGTGAGGCCATTGACGGCTGGGACCGCCAAAAGATCGTTGATGCCATGGTCCGAGAAGCCCTTGTTGACCGGGATACGGCCGAGGCAATCAGCCTGGAAGTCGAAGAGATCATCCTTGCCTCCAGCATCTCCATGGTCACCTCCCCGCTCATCAGGGAGCTGGTGGACGCCAAGCTCATAGAGCGGGGGCTGGAAGAGGCCCGCAAGATGCACACGCGTCTGGGGGTTCCCTTATACGACGTAGAGCAGATGATCCTTCATCCGAACAAGGAGAACGCAAATGTTCCCCACGGGCCGGAGGCTACCAACCTTACTCTGGCCGAAAGCATCAAAAAGGAATACGGCCTTTTGAACGTATTTTCACCGGATGTGGGAGATGCCCACATGCACGGGGAGATTCACCTGCATGATCTGGGCTTCATTGACCGGCCTTACTGTTCGGGCCAATCATTGGAATACCTGAAAAAATTCGGCCTTAATCTGCCCAATTCCCTGGCCATGGCAAAACCGGCCAAGCATGCCGAGGTGCTGCTTGCCCACATGGTCAAGTTTGCCGCTGCTTTACAGAGCAACTTTGCCGGTGCCATAGGCTGGGATGCCGTGAATCTCTTTTTTGCCCCGTATTTGGAAAAACTGGATGATCGGGCAGTGGAACAACTGGCCCAGATGATGATCTTTGAATTCTCACAGCAGGCCGTGGCACGCGGGGGCCAGGCGATTTTTACGGATATTAACCTTTACTGGGAAGTCCCCAAGCACTTCGAGGATGTGCCGGCCATTGGACCGGGAGGCGTGTACACGGGCAAGACCTATGCCGAGTACGAAAAGGAAGCCCAGCGCTTTGTGTGGAAGCTCTTTGAGGTCTTCAAAGAGGGAGACGGTGCGGGCAGGCCCTTTTTCTTCCCCAAGCCTCTGGTCCACATCACCGAGAAGTTTTTCAAGACGCCCGGCCACAAGGCCTTTTTGAACCACATCTGTGACGTGGCTTCTGACAAGGGAAATACCTATTTTGTGTTTGATCGGGGAGACACGGCAAAGATCTCTGAGTGCTGCCGCCTGAGCTTCAAGTTGGAGCGCTCGGATCTCGAGGATGCCAAACAACCATGGAAGATGCGGTATTCGGCGCTTCAGAATGTGACCTTGAATCTTCCCAGACTTGCCTATGAGGCAGGAGGGGACGATACCAGGCTCTTTGCCAGGATCGGCGAGCTGGTAGAAATAACCGTAAGAGCCCATCGCCAGAAGCGAGACTTTATCATGCGCCTTCTTTCCCATGAATCCTCCGGGCCGTTGAGCCTGCTTAATATGCATCTGGATGGTAGCCCGTATCTAAGAATGCATCGGTGCACCTATCTGATCGGCATGGTCGGGATGAATGAACTCATTCAGTATCACACAGGTGAAGAGATGCATGCGTCTGTTGACGCGATGAAGTTCGGCCTGAAGGTCATTGCCCATATGAAGCTCCTGGCCGACCAGTACAGCCGCAAATATGACATGCGCTTTGTGCTGGAACAAACCCCGGCAGAAAGCACGGCCTACCGTTTTGCAAAGCTTGACCTGAAGTATTTTCCCAATGAATCATCCGCGGTGGTCAAGGGAAATCAAACCGCAGGCGAAGTCTATTACACAAATTCAACCCTTTTCGATGTGGGTGCACCCATGAACCCTGTTGAGAGGGTGAAGCTTGAAGGGCGCTTCCATCCCCTTATCGAGGCAGGGGCCTTAACCCATGTGTGGCTCGGCGAGTCCAAACCGCCGGCAGAGTCCTTGGCGAATTTTGTGATCAAGGCATTTAATCAGAGCAAGAACGATCAGATCGCCTTTTCGCCTGAGTTCACCAGTTGCAAGGGGTGCAGTAAACTAAGCCGAGGACTAAAGTCCGCCTGCCCCTGGTGCGGCAGCACGGATGTGGATGGAATCACCCGCATTACGGGCTATTTCACCACAATTTCAAGCTGGAACAAGGGAAAATTGGGCGAGCTTAAGGATCGCTATCGAAATAACGGACAATTTGGTCATTAGTCACTGGTCATTAGTCATTGGTGATGGAACTAAAGGAATATTGGGTACAAGAACGGAAGAAATCGTAACATTTTAGTTCTTTGAAAGCATTTAGGCTCGTTTTTTCAATAGGCTAAATCGATACACTTTTTTAAAATTGGCTTTGCTCCTTTAACTTTAGGCACTTTAGTTCACTTTAGCTCACTTTAGGCACTCTGTTATTGACCAGTGACCAGTGACCAACGAAGGAGGGAAACATGACGCTATTTACAAAAAGTCTTTGCAGTGCCTGTCAGAAAATCAAAA
Source organism: Desulfobacterales bacterium (assembly GCA_030616475.1). GTDB lineage: Bacteria > Desulfobacterota > Desulfobacteria > Desulfobacterales. Next base: position 3,515 of record JAUWXF010000051.1, on the reverse strand, counting down.
AGGAATTTGACTTGAAGACCCTTGGTGTTGAACTGGAAGAACTAGACGGCAACCCGGGTGCCCTGGCCCATCTGGCCTGGCATGAGTTGGTGGAAACCGCTGAAAAGACCCTTCCGATCCTGGTGTTGAACGATTCATCGGCCATTTCCGACACAGGCGAAATCAAAAGCTATCTTGAACTCTTGATGCCGGATACCGGATGCCGGATACCGGATGGATAGCAAGCGAATATGCGTAAAGGTACATACAAGGATTTGGAGATATATCAATTGGCACACGCGTTGGCCATTGAATGTCATGAAGTATCTCTAAGGCTGCCAAAATTTGAAATGTACGAAGAAGGCAGTCAGTTAAGGCGCTCGTCGAAGTCTATCAGCAGCTTGATTGTCGAGGGCTTTGGTAGAAGACGATACAAAGCAGACTTCGTAAAGTTTCTTGTGTATTCTCAGGCATCATGTGATGAAACAAAAGAGCATCTTGAAATGGTTTATGATACGCAATCCTTAACCGACAAAGACTTGTTTAAGAGATTGATGTCACGCTATGATCAGTTGGGTGCCAAGATTTCAAAATTCATCGCTTCCGTTGAGCAGCACCACAGGACTCCCTGATCAAACATCCGGCATCTGGCATCCGGCATCATGCACCCACCTATAAAAGGCTTTATCGAAACCTCCTTCCTGGATTGGCCGGGACAGATCTGTGCCGTCATCTTTTTGCCCTATTGTAACCTCAGGTGCCCTTACTGCCACAACCACCAGCTTGTCTTAAAGCCGGATACCTTGGAAACCATCTCCCTGGAGGCGATACTGGAATCCGCCTTAGGCGGACTCAAGGATTGGATCGACGGCATCTGCATCACGGGCGGGGAGCCCACCATACATCGGGGACTGCCGGATCTACTGAGAAAGATCCACGAGGCCGGTTTCAAGACCAAGCTCGACACCAATGGAACCCAGCCTGAGATCCTTCATTATCTTATCACGGAAAAACTCGTAGACCATGTTGCCATGGACGTGAAGGCCCCTCTAAATGACGCCGCATATGCCCGCTGTGCAGGGGTGTTCGTGCCGGTGAGTATCATCAAGGAATCGATCGAGGTGCTCATGGCAGCCGGTGTTCCCTCCGTGTTTCGATGCACGGTGACCCCTACCCTTCTTGCAGAATCGGATGTTTATCTTTTGGCCGAGCAGCTTAAAGACCTCGGGGCTGTCCGACCTGCGGCATCTGCTCCATCCCTTACCCTTCAGAACCTCAATCCGGCCGATCCCCTGGACCCCGCTTTCAAGAACGTAAAGCCCTTTACCGAGGAGGCCCTTTCACGCATGCAGGACAACGTCAACCGCATCCTTGGTGAACACTCTAAAAAGCACCCCCGCGAATAGCTTCGCCCGCCCGCCACCCCGCCGGCCACTGCGAGGCACGAGCGGGCAGGCATTCAACGGGGTAGGCGAATGCCTCAATGCGTCTAAATCTTGCTATTATTTTGTGTTTGCTTTTGGCTTGCAATGGTTCTTTGATGGCGCAGGAAGAAGATGCTCCCTGTTACACATTAGATCCGGTGGTGGTTACACACAGCCGTATCCCACAGCACCTCTCAAAAATCGGCCAATCCGTCTCAATCATCAGTCGAGAAGAAATCGAGGTCTTACCTGTAGACAATATTGCTGATCTTTTGGAATACGTCAGCGGTGTGGACATACGTCAGCGCGGCGTACATGGAGTTCAGGCCGATGCAATAATCCGCGGTAGCTCGTTTGAACAAACGTTGATATTGGTGGACGGCATCAATGTCAGCGATTCGCAAACCGGGCATCACAATCTGGATTTGCCCGTCAATTTGGAGGATATCGAGCGCATTGAAGTTCTGAAAGGACCAGGGGCGAGAATTTACGGTCACAATGCCATGGCCGGTGTCATTAATATTATCACACGCGAGGTTGATCACAGTGCTGTCGGTGGATATGCAAAATATGGTGACTACGATTATTACGATCTGGGGGCTCATGGGGCCTTGAAAACCGGCAATATATCAAACCGACTCTCAATATCTCGACGTTATTCTACGGGCCATATCGAAAAAGAAAAGACCGGCTTTGATATCAACACGTTGACTTATAAAGGGGCCATAAATAGCGGAAACCACAAATTTCAACTGGGACTGGGATATATTGACAAAGACTTTGGAGCCTATCGCTTTTACAGCGACACGTATCCGAATCAGCGAGAGCGAACAGACACCCTGTTGGCTTACACCAGTGCCCATTTAAGAATGGTGGATTTGGAAGTCATGCCCAGGGTATTCTGGCGGCGTCATAATGATGATTTCAAGATAGAGATCGGAGATAATTGGGACCGAAACGAACACCGAAGCGATGCCTACGGGGTGGAACTATGCTCGCGGTTTAAATCTGCATTGGGAGCTACGGCTGTTGGTGGTGAAATCACCTTTGAAGATCTAAAAAGCTCCAATCTGGGTGATCACGACCGTCGGCGCACCGGGGTCTTTTTTGAGCAGAAGTTTTATCCTGTTGACTGGTTGACCTTTGGTCTTGGTGCTTCGGCGATGAACTATAGCGATTGGGGCTGGGAATACTGGCCGGGCGCCGAATCAAATGTTGAATTCATGGACGGATTTAATTGGTTTGCTTCTCTGGGAAGATCTTTCCGTATTCCCACTTATACGGAGTTGTATTATGATACGCCGGCAAACCAGGGCAATCCCCATCTTAAGCCCGAACGGGCCTGGACTTACGAGACCGGTATTCGCCGGCGTGAAAAGGGGCTTGGCGCAAATTTCAGCCTATTTTTCCGGGATGCAGAAGATGTCATTGATTGGTCTCGTGCTCCTGACCAGGATACCTGGAAGGCACGAAACATCGCAGAAAGCACGACTCAGGGGTTTGAATTGGGGTTTGATTTCTATCCGGGCGCTTTTTTTAAAACAACATTCGTTTCATCTGTTAATATAGCGTACACTTATCTGGACTCAGACTGGGATACAGGGGAACTCGATTCAAAATATGTCCTGGATCACCTCCGCCACCAACTCCACGGTTCTGTGATTTTAGATTGGTTTGACGATTTGACACATGCCGTTAAAGCGCGTTATGAAGAACGAGCAGTCGGGGATTCGCACGTTGTTGTGGATACGCGTCTCGCTTACAAATGGTCTCTGTACGAGGTATTCCTCGAAGTCACCAACGTGTTTGATGAGCAATATGTGGAATCCGGTTTTGCGCCTATGCCCGGCCGCTGGATCATGGGCGGCATAAAGTTTAATATGGACTTTGAGTAAAGTGTTGACCGAAAGATGGCCGCCTTATAGACTATGTAGTATTTGACCGAAAACCTCTGTTTTTCGGTCAAAAATTCGAAATTCGAAATTCGAAACAATGACAGAAATAGAAATGCTCCAATGACAAAAACATGGAATTTTCAATGTATTAGTTTTGGTCATTTTGTCATTCGGTATTCGAATTTGTTTCGGACCCGCCTGCCATCGCCACGTACTT
>JAUWXF010000112.1 GCA_030616475.1 Desulfobacterales bacterium | reverse complement strand
TGGCATCCTTCATTCCTCGGTTTACACTTATCAAGGATGCGGGCGCCAAGAGATAAGTTCTTTTGTTCCTACTTTTTGGTGTCAGGTGTCAGGTGTCAGGAGCGACAAACGCGAGATCTGAAACCTGAACACCTGCCCGCCATTGCCAGACATGCCGGCATATAAGCTGAATGCTGTCTCAGGCGTTGGCAGGCGGGCTGAAACCTGAAACCTGGGGTGGTGAAAAAAAGTGTAAACTACTTTATGGCGAAAATGAAGGATGCCAAATCGCGAAGTGATTTTATGATTTTATGAAGGGAGGTATTCTAATATGAGAGCATTCTTTTACAGACTATTTGCCTTTATGGCCATGATCTATCTGCTGGTCCCGGAGACGGTCTGGGCCGGTGGCAAGAAGTCGAAACTATTAGTCCACGTGTGTGATACTCGTAGCCTTTCAGGTATTTATCTCTATTTTGGCAATATGTATAATGAAAATCTCCTCATGTTTGGTATCTGGACGGTCGTGTTTATTACCGCCCTCGGGGCGGGCTTCGGATTTGCTGCGGACTTCCTCATGGCAAGGACAGGGCTCGATCTGACGTCTCGCGAATTGCACGAATAATGAGATCGTACTCGACTATTCCAAGAGCCTGATTGGTAAGGCCCCGGAAGTCGGGAATATGCTCAGGGCCGCTTACAAGGTCGAGGGGACGGAAAACAAGGCTATAAGGGTGATGAACATAACCAAGCAGGATATTATGAAGAAGTAAAAAAGGTAATCGGAAAGGGGCCGGCGCCATGTGGGGCCGGTCCCCTCCGGGCTTTCTATCATTTCGGATTTTAGAAGGGGAAAGCATGATCAGAGTTCACCAAATCAGAACTCGCCGCCGACCTCCCATGAATACCAAACAGAAGATAGTGGTTGTCGTGGCGGATATTCTTATTTTCGCGGAACTTTTTTACAGTATCATGCAGGGCAAGAGTAACCCCGAATATATGACCCCCATTTTCTTCAAGAATTTTGTTCCTCTAGTCGTTATCACCCTCGTCCTGGCAAGGATCCTAATTAAGAGATTCAGGACAGAAGGAATCAACTCCAGGGCAAAACCCGGGCCTATCAGTCCTTAACTGCAACCCTTCCTTTACAATCTGTAAAAAATGCTGACAGACATCTGTCTTGGCCCCCAGGCCGACGCCCCGGTGTGCTTCAATAATCTCCTTTGTTTTCCCCCATTTGCCCCGATTTCTAGTCATCGTTTGTCTTGGCACACCCATTGCTCTTATTCGTTGTAAATGGCGAGAAACAGAGATGCCATGGCAGATACATACACAATCTTGATCGCCGACCGCAACTCACACGTTCGGGAGCTTCTGCGCCGCGAGTTCATATCAGCGGGATATCGGGTGCAGGTATCCAGGGACGGCCGTGATGTACTGAGGATGACCAATGTTGATAATCCTCCGGATCTTCTCGTTCTAGATCTGGATATGCCCTATCCGAGCGGTCTGGCCGTTTTGGAGCAGCTCCAGGATCGAGAGCTTCCTCTGCCGGTAGTGGTCCACACATTTCTTACGGAGTACGCAAACCATCCGGCAGTTCAAAGGGCTGCCGGTTTTTGGGAAAAGCGCGGGAACAATATTGATGGCCTTAAGGCAACTGTCGCACAGGTGCTACAAAAGTGGTATCCCAAAGGAGGTGGCAAGATAAACAGAAAGGTGGTTAAGTGAAAGGAGGTGTAAGCAATGACGGAAACAAAGAAGATTCTCTTTCCTATTGATTTGACAGAAAACTCGTCAAGGATTCTGCCTTATGTGCTGTCGGTTTCTGAGAAATACGACAGCACGATTTATCTGCTCCATGTGGTTGCCGACCTTCAGAAGTGGGCCAAGGAGTATATTTCTCATACTGCTCCTTATGCTTCCCTGGATATGTTTAAAAAGGAAGCCTTAGAAGGGGCTGAAAAGGCCATGGACAGGGTTTGCGAGGAACAGTTGCAAAGCTGTCCCAACTTTCAAAGAAGGATCGTTTCAGGGGATCCGGCTACCAAAATACTGAAGGCCATTGAGACCGAAGATATCGACATGGTGATTATGGGTACCCATGGGCGCAAAGGATTGGAGCATATGATTCTTGGGAGTGTGGCCGAAAATGTGGTGAAGAAATCACCTGTCCCTGTGATGACCATTAATCCCTATAAGGTCGAATAGTTTTTCGTCGAACCCAGTAACTCTGGCCCTCAATAGTGTTGACTTGGGAGCTATCTCATGACTAAAAAATTCCCCTTTAGAAAAGGGGGACTTTTCAGAATCTCCCCCCTTTCTTAAAGGGGGGTCGGGGGGATTTTATGGAGCAATGAATCAGGGACTTATCCTTAAGTCAACAGCATTGACCCTAACCCTCTTACCCACAGGGCAGAGGGCAGGGGTGAGTCCGAACATCTAAAGAATGTAATCGACCAGGAGGTATATGATGAAAAAGTCAGGCTGTCTCATCGTGGTCTTCTTAACCGTGGCCTTGACCATGTGTTTGTTTGTTACCCAAGGCACGGCAGGTGAGAAAATCTACAAAATGAAGGGTGAGATAACGGCTATTGAGTCGGCTTACAACACGGTAGTCATTGAGGTCCCCATGGGAAAAAGGATGTTTACGGTAGCCGGCCCGCTCTCGTCCGAGGCTATTCTAAAAAGGGGTGGACAGCGCGTAGACTTGACGGATTTTGTGGTAGGGGATGAGGTCTCAGTCAAATGGAGAGCCACGGACAAGGGCCACATCATTGAAACGCTTAAAGGCAATTAGACAAAAACGCGAAACAAGGAGGTGCACCATGAAAGCATTCAAGAACGTACTTTTTCCTATTGACTTTTCAGAATGTTCGAAAAAGGTCTTTCCCTTTGCACTCGAAATGGCTCAAAAGTTTGATGCAAAACTTCATCTCCTGTTCGTGGCAAGAGATATATCTTACCTGACAATCATCGAAGTTTCGCGGGATCTGTTGACGAGGACGGTTTCCAAGATAGCCACGGCTGGAGAAAACCAGATTAAGGTGTTTTGCGACAAACATCTGAGCGATTTCTCGAATTATGAGACCAAAGTCGTTATTGGGAATCCCGCAGACGAGATTTTGAGATTTGCCAATGAACAAGGCATTGACTTGATCGTCATGGGCACCCACGGCAGAAAGGGCTTGGACCGAACTTTAATGGGCAGTGTGGCAGATCATGTGATCAAGAATGCCGCTGCACCTGTCTTGACTATCAATCCCTTCAGGCCCAGGGTTAAATACGTGCATACGTAGGGAAAACAACGGGGTATCGCACGTTAGTTAGTCCCAATCCAGAAGCTCCCCCTCCCCTGGAGGCCTCCGGCCAGTGGGGCCTACGTCCCAGAGACGAGGGGGGCTGGGGGATTGAAAGGATTGATGACTATTGAAGATGTGAATCGTTCTTGTTTAACAGGGAGGCAATTATGGCAAACGTTGAAAGAGAGATGCCTGTCAGGCTTGAGGACATTATCTCCTGGGTTAAGGAAGGGAGAGAAGTCAAAGTGAACGTGGAGCTGACAAAAGAAGACATCATTCAAAAAGTTCTTGTAGAGGCAGGTGATGCCGAGGAAATACATGCGTATCTCCTTACAGGTAATTTTGCCTTTAAGCTGGATGGTAAAACTTATAGGGTTTCAAAGGCATACCTGAGAGGCTATGCATCTGAATCCGTTCATGTGTCCGCAGCAAATCGGAACATCGCCAATGCCAGGTTGAAGATGGATTATGAACGTCTTATGCAAGCGGGCATTAGATTGGAACAGAAGTACTTTGAAAAGCTTAGACTTTAGCATCGGCTTGCCAAGAAAAATAAAGCAATCTAATATGTTTTTCCCACACAAGTTAAAGATATTTGACGAATTATGTAAACAATCCTCAATTGTTAAAGAAGCGGCCCAGGTATTTCACAACATCACGTGCAACTGGGAGCAGTTAAAAAATGGTTCTTCCGCATTGCTAACACTTGAACGACAAGCGGACGAATTGGTCCACACGATTACGGATGATATAGAAAAAACGTTTATTCTACCATTAGATAAAGAGGATATCGCCGAATTAACGGAGTCTTTAGATGATGTGGTGGACAACTTAGAAGAAGCTGTGAGCCGTCTCAACATCTACAAGATTTCTAAAGGCAACGACGCCCTGGGGAATTTTTCGGAATTGATAAAACAAGCTGCCGTGCAGATTCATAAAGGGATATTGATGATTAAAGAACGCAAAATAGCCTCGGAAGACTTTGCTTCCTGCGGTAAGATGCTTCGCGATCTCGAAAGTCAAGGAGATAAACTACACAGAAAAGTGTTGGAAAATCTGATGGCTAACCGTTCCTCCTCCTTCGTTAATGGGGATGACTACCTGTCTATACTCAAATGGAAAGAAATCTTTCAAACCCTGGAGGACACATTGGACAAATGTGATAGTATTGGTAAACTTTTTGCGAGATTAAGGATAAAGTACATCTAGTGCCCGTCTCAAAATTTCTGCACCCTGAAATGGCAAGATGAAATGTCTCACAAGTTCATGCGTTTCACACATCTGTCAAGGACGGGGAAATCCGAAATTCGAATACCCGCCTGCCAACGCCTGAGACAGCATTCAGCTTATGTGCCGGCATCTCTGGCAATGGCGGGCAGGTCGAAGCACGAAACAAATTCAAATGACCGAAATACCAATAACCAAAACGGAAAGCGGTATCACCAGACCGCTTTTGTCTTGAATTTTGAACATTTGAATTTTGATATTGTTTCGGATTTGCGGCTCACGCCTTGAAAACAGTACGGATTTCGATATTCGGATTTATCAAAAAAGCTTGTCGATATTGCTGGGCATGTTGAATTGCCAAAATAATGAACAAAACTTTTGGGACACTGCACTAGGGGTTATGGAGCCGGGATTTATTTTATTACTACTTGCCGTTGTCCTCTCTTATATTTACGCATTTGTCGGTGGTTTTACTGACGCGGCCAATGCGATTGCGACATCCGTTGGGTCCCGCGCCCTCTCTCCCATGACTGCTGTCTTGATGGCTGGAGTTCTTGAGATTCTTGGCGCCTTGACCGGCACTGCGGTTGCTCTAACCATTGGCAAGGGCATCGTAGCATTGGATTTGATTTCTCTTTCTACGGTGGTTGCAGCGCTCACAGGCACAATGGTGTGGAGTTTGTTCACATATTATCTGGCTATTCCGGTTAGCGAAACGCACGGATTGATCGGAGCTGTTGTTGGTGCAGCATTAGCAATGGCAGGGACTGAGGTCATTGTTTGGGCGGGACTGGCAAAAGTCTTGATTGCGATGGTTGCCTCACCATTGTTAGGTTTTGCAGGTGGAGCGGTGTTGATGCATATGATCTATTTTTGTTGTAGTTCTGGTCCGGCCCGAAAGATGACCTTGATCTTCAAGAATCTTCAGCGCTTTTCTGCTGCTTTTATGGCTTTTAGCCATGGCCGAAACGATGCTCAAAAACCAATGGGTATTTTGGTCATGGCACTGGCACTTCATTTCGGCTGGAAAGATCCAACCATACCTGTTTGGGTTATTCTGAGTATCGGATTAACCGCTGGACTTGGCGTGGCATGTGGAGGGTGGCGAATTATCAAGACTTTAGGCATGAAGCTTGCCCCTCTGGCGCCCGAACAAGGTTTTGCGGCGGAAACCTCCGCAGCTTGTGGTTTGCAGTTGGCCTCTATGTTTGGCATTCCGGTTTCTACAACGCAGATAATCACCTCATCTATTGTGGGAGCTGGAGTAGCTCGTAGATTCTCTAGCGTACGCTGGGGCATTGCTCTTGATATCGTGCTTTCCTGGATCTTGATGCTGCCGGCGACTGTAGCCCTGGGGTGGCTCTTTATGAAACTCTTTGGCTCTATATTCTCCGGTTGAATTGAATTCCGTTTCTTTCACTTTGCTCGGATCTTTCAATGGTTCCCATCCGCTTACGGGCCATTTTCCCAACGTGGCTCCGGGAAAAATTCCCATCTTCTTGGGATTTTTTCCTCATAAAAATGAACCCTTCCCCCCATTTACAAGTCAAATTAAAACAGGTAGTTGAAAGAACAGAAAACAGAAAAGGGATACATCCTTTGAGACGTTTCAGTCCGATTCCTCTTTAGGACCGTTTACTACTGACACGACAGGGAGGAGATGATGGCGAACATTCTTATTGTAGATGACCAGGCGTGCGTTCGAGAGCTTCTCTCCGAAGAACTGCTCTCTGAGGGGTACGGGGTTGAGAGCGTAGGCGATGCCGAATCAGTCAGAGGGTATCTGAGATTTTCACGGCCTGATCTGGTGCTTCTCGACCTGTATCTGGATGGGTGCGACGGAATTGGGGTCTTGGCTGATATCAAGAGGCAACATCCCGATCTACCGGTCATTATCTTCACCGCCTACGACACCTATCTGCATGACCCCCGGCTGTCTCAGGCCGACGGCTACGTCATAAAGAGTTTTGTCCTTGATGAACTCAAAGGAAAGGTCGCTGATGTTCTCAGGCAGAAACCATCGCCTCAAGAGTTCGAGGCGAAGGCAGATTTTCCTCGATTTAGCGGAGCCTACGGCTTTTGATGAAATTCGCAGCAATTGAAGACCGAAGGGTGCCATGACAAAAATCCTTGTTGTCGACGACGAAGCTCCGCTTTGCATGCTTTACGCTGAAGAGCTCACCGAAGAAGGCTACGAGGTCGTCTCCACCAGGGACTGCGAAGGACTGATGGAGATGATTGAGCAACACAGGCCGGATGTCATCGTATTGGATATTAGAATGGGGGAATGGAACGGTCTTGACCTCCTTCAGGATATCCGAAATGCCTACCATGACAAACCAGTAATCTTATGCACGGCGTATTCTCCTTTTAAATATGACTTGAGATCCGTTGCTGCCGATTATTATGTAGTCAAAAGTGCGGATTTAACCGACTTAAAGACAAAGATTAGTATGGCCTTGGAGGGCAGCGCATCAGTGCTGACATGAGTACGGTACGAACAAGACAGGAAGGCAAGGCCACTATTGCAGTGTCTCAAAAGTTCTATGCACGTTTTTGGCAATTTAACATTTCCATAAATCAGAGCAACCACATACGAAAAATCCGAATATCGAAATCCGTACTGTTTTCAAGGCGTGAGCCGCAAATCCGAAACAAATCCGAAATCCGAATGCTCAAATGTCCAAAACATCAACCCAAACCGGACGATACCGAAGCCCTGCATCCGATATTAACAGACTGAAGTCATTAGTGTTTTGGAATTTTAAGATTTTGGTCATTGGAATTTGTTTCGAGTTTCGATATTCGAATTTCGGATTTCCCCGTCTCTGATAAGTGGATTAAGTGTAACCAAGTTGACAACATTTCATTTTGCCAGTTTGGAATACGGAATTTATGAGACGGGGCACTATGGGTAAGGAGGTATCGTCATGGCATCAAATTTCAAAATCTCAGTTCACCGAAACAGCGACAGCCTGGACCTAAAACTAATGGGCGATTTCGATGGAACTTCGGCTTGTGAGCTGCTCAACGTCATGAAGGAAAAATGTGCCGGTGTACATAGAGTTTTCATCCACACCGATGGTCTGAAAGAGATTTATCCTTTTGGTCAGGATACGTTTCAAAATAGCCTTTACCTCCTTAAGGACCGAGCCTTTCGCCTTGTATTTACAGGAGAGAATGCCGGCAGCATAGCACCGGAACGGAACAAGTTCTTCACATGAACCTGCGCGAAGTAAATAGAAGATTGCATTTCAAGGCATGCAATCGAGTATGCCGGAAGTTGGATTTGCAGCCGGGCATGCGAGTTCTGGACATCGGGTAAGGAGAAACCAACATGGATCTGTATTACGAAAACGCGGAAGACCTGGGGACGACCCAGTGGCACGAGGAAACAAGCAACGACGTCGACCAATGGCAACGTTGGGACGAAGGGCTTGTCGAACAGTTCGGTCGCTGGCTTAGCCTTCTTGCGAAGGCATTCGCCGTCTTGCTACTTGCTATTTCTGCTGCGGTTCTTATTCGATGGTTCTAACCGATTCCATGCCGTTCCATGCCAACATAAAAATGAACCCTTTCCCCCATTGACAAATCAAATCAAAATAGGTATCTCGAAAACAGAAAAGGGCAACATCCGTGGAGACAATGAAAATGTAGACTGAGAAAGTAGAGGAGCAAACATGCTCGCGACCAAACGTTACGAATACATGCTTTTTGATAATATCCAGACACACCCTCTGATATCCAACCATCGCCCTTTTAAGCGAGACAGGGTTGCCCACCTTGAAAAGGACATTTTAAGAAACGGTCTGTTGGAGCCTTTGATTGTGTGGGAACGGACCAATGGCGAATATTACATGGTGGGAGGATTTCACCGCTTGGCTGCGATAAAGGCAATCCGGGAAAAGCATCCCGGCTACTTCGACCATATCGATGTTCGGGTGGTCTCCGGAGAGTTGGATGAGATGAGAGCCCTGAATCTCAAACTAAATGCAGACCGCCTGGACACGAACATAACCGACTATTTCGAGACAGTTCTCTATCTAAACAATGCGAATTGGGAAAAGGAACGGATTGCGAGTTTCCTGGACAAGAGTGTCACTTGGTTAGAGGAGATTATACGCTTCGCGCCCGGCATGGATTCCAGGCTTAGAAAACTGCTGGAAGAGGGAAAAGTGTCCTGGAATAAGGCCAAAAGCATTTGCCGTCAGATTCTTGCGGCACCACCCGAAAAGGAAAAGGAGGTGGCAGATAAGCTCATCGAGCCGGTGACCAGGAACGAGGGGAGTCTAAGGCCGAGGAAACGCCTGCTATCCCCTCTAAAGGCTATGAAGCGCCTCGCCAAACAATTTGAAAAACACCCGAAGACTTACTATACGGTTGGTTTAGAAGATCTTCTTTCGCTGTTTATGGTATTAGCGGGAAAGAACTACACCGAATCACATGTAGAGCGAATACGCAAGACGTTTCCAGGGCTTATAGATTGATCGCACTCCGATCAATGTATGAGGAGTTAAAATCATAACAGTTTTCTCTAAAATATAACAAACGTTAGCGGCAAACCCAAGAGGACTGACAAAGGCTCCGCCCACGGTCAAGAATACCTGTGGCTGGGGCCTTTTGTGTTTCTTGGGCAATTGGAGGATGTTCTGATGGACAGAAAACCATCCTAATGAAGAATCAGAAGAAAGGGTCAAGTAACTAAATAGTCCCTGAACGAAAACTATTCAATACTGTCATTTCGAACGTAGCGAGAAATCTATTGTCAGTGAAAATATAGGGGATACAGATTTCTCCCTGGCCCAGACCGGGCTTGACTTGCCGGAACGTTCCCAGGCTCCTGTCGCGCCAGGGCGGGCCCTTCGGTCGAAATGACAAAAAGAGGGGTTTTCGTTCAGACACTAAATAGGCGGTGTATTTAGGCGGTGGGCGGGGTGTTGACAGAGAACAAAATAGGGGGTCAAGTCTCCGTTTGACTCTTACTGGGTTCTATCAAAGGTCAAACGGAGACTTGACCCCTTGACAGAATTTTGATGTTGATTACAGTAGTTCGATAGGCTGAAGAAGGTTGTATTGTAAAAATCGTTAAGTTTACTATGCGCTATGGAAGGGCTCAATTTGTAAAGGCCAGAAATACCTAATAAATCCCCATAATACGTGAAATCCATTATTTCCCTCCGCCAATTTGAGTCTTTCTAAAAGAATTAGCTTTCATATGCTACGAAAACCATGAAAATCGTTTCTAAAGAATATCATCAATAATTGCCCTTTGGTCTAACCAGTTAGTATGGTTCTATAATAATACCAAATATAAAACCACTTGATAAGCGCCGTTTTGGATTTTATATAATTCCCTTTGAGGTTCCATGGGTCCGCTACAACGCTAAATTCCTCTATCCTCAACTTTCTTGCCTTATGAACCGGCTCTAAAAGGATTACTTAGAAACTGTAAAACTAAAGGGCGTTATATATTGAAATAGCAAGAGATTACACCCCCAAGGGTAGCAAAATAAAAATTTATTATCGCTCTTGTAAAAAAAGAAATAACCTCCTATAGCAAAGTGTGAGCGAAAGAAAAACCACTAAGCTAAAAGGAGGTTATTATGGGAACGGAGCGTACCAGCATTGAGAGGTTTCGTCAACTCAAGAAGGAGATTCGAGGTTCGGAGGAGTACCTGATCGTGGGCATTGATGTGGCCAAAGATAAACACCACGCCTTTTTTGGCACAGCCACAGGAAAGACGCTGTTGAGGCGACTGGTTTTTGAGAACAACAAAGTGGGTTTTGAAAAGCTGCTTACGCATGTTGAAGCGATCAGGGTTCAACATGCTCTGTCCAAAGTAGTGTTTGGTTTGGAGCCGACTGGCAATTACCATAAACCTATAGGGATGTATTTAATCAAATGGGGTTTTAATGTGGTGTTAGTCTCTGGGGTATCGGTTAAAAGGAACCGGGAGTTACTGGACGGTCGTTGGGACAAGCATGACACAAAAGATTCGGCCAATATAGCTGATCTGATCTCCCAGGGCAAATGCCTGTTTTATGAATATCCGCCCATGGCCTTGAGGGACCTAAGGAATTTGTTGTCTCTCAAGAGGCGATTAAAGAAGCAAGAGCATGGACTAAAGGTGCGTATCCGCAATCACCTATTGGCCCGGTATTTTC